>CAYITZ010000055.1:0-7857 GCA_964366485.1 uncultured Gammaproteobacteria bacterium | reverse complement strand
AAATAATAATTAGCGGTAAAATTCCCACAAATCCCGCCATCTCACCACTCTTATGATTGTTAAATCCTCCAATCAATGGTTGAAATAGATATTTGTTTAGCAGTGAATCATTAAACGAGACTAAAAGATAGTCTGTTACATGCGCGGAATAGTTTACATATTGTCCTTGTTCATAGGATGGATGATAGAGTTGCTGCATGGAAATATATCCATAAATTGACGGAAATGAAATGATGAGAAATATGCCAATGATAACTATAAATTCTTTAAAAATTTGGATGAGATTCTCTCGTGAATGTTGAAGAAATCCTTGTATTGCAAAATGAAGAACAAGCATGAGTAATCCCATTATCCCCACATATACTGAGCTCAGGAATTGTAGCCCCAATAAGAAGCCAATGAGCACATGATGTTTTAATTCCTTTTTGGGAGAAAAAAAGAAATAAAATGAAAGGATAAGCGGCCAAAAGAAAAGCATTTGAAAATGCCCCATCTGTGAAAATACATATGGACTGAATGCCATAAAAAAACCAAAAATTGCCTTAACCAATCTATTTTTAGTGAAACGCTTTGCCAGAAGATATGAACTAACATATATTAAAAGATGATTGAGGACCAGCAGAATATTAAACTGTGCGATTTGCCCTTTTACAAACCATGAAATGATGAAATTGACAAAAGATGGAAAAAACATATGCTCGGTAAATGATAGGGAGAGGGGGAAGGGATACATCGCATTTGTCTCATAGAGAAGATTCAAATCCAGATTAGCAAAATGTCTGATATTATTTTGGATTACCCAGATGACAAACGGAACATCATGCCAATCATATAAATGAGTTGAAAGATTGAAAATTACATTCTTCCAGTAAAAAAGAACAAGAAGAACAGGAATAAAAAAAATTAAGATTTTTTTAATACGCATAGGCTATTTCCTCCCAACTGAAACGTTTTATATTTTTCAACAATAAACCCATAATTTTTCGCTAGTATTTCCAAATCTTTTTTTTGATAATATTTTTTATGATCTCCGACTTCTTCTTTTGAAATAATACCAAGTTTGAATGCAAGGAATTCAAGGATAACTTTTCCGACTAAAGTAGGAGTAGTCAAAATAACTTTGCCACCGGGTTTAAGAATACGACTAAATTCACGAAATAGTTTTGAAACCATTGGAATGTCTATGTGTTCAATGACGGCAAGCGCAAATACTTTATCATAAGATTTATCAAAAAAAGGGAGCTTATCAGTGAAGTGAAAATTTTTGACTTCAATATTTGGTGCCAATCGGTAAGCCTCCGAATCATAATCTATACCTACTCCTTTTTTTATCTTGTTTTTGATGTGATTAAGTAAATACGCCTGGTGTCCGCATCCAAAATCAAGAATAACATTATCCTTCTCAATATAGGGAAGAACCTTCCCCAACCTCATCCAGGAAATAAATTTATCTATAATATTGAAACTTTTTGTTCCCATGCGTTCAACTTTTTAATTTATATTTAATCGCCACTATCACACTCTTTACAAAATCCAGCCCATTAATTTTCTTCCCTTCAGCCAAAGTCCTTGGCTTATAGTGAATAGGAACTTCCACAAATGAGATTCCCTGCTTTGCTAAAGTTGCAGTCAATGCCACTTCATAGGAAAATCTATTCTCTCTTGGCTGAAGTAACAAATGTTTTATTTTTTTTGAAAATAATTTATACCCGGTTGGTTGATCAGTTAGTTGTAATCCATAAAGTACATTCGTTATCCATGTTAGTAACAGTCCACCCATGTAAAAAATAAAGTAAGAATATTTATTGTGAAAGTTTTTCCTTTTTGCGTTTCTACTTCCATATACCACTTTGCAACGATCGTTCAAAAGTGGTAATAAAAGTTGAGGATAATCACTAACCGAATACTCTTCATCTGCGTCCTGTACCATCAGAATATCACCCGTTGCCCTCTTGAATCCTGCCTTTAATGCCGCCCCCTTCCCCTCATTCTTTTCCTTCCCGATGAAAATAATTTTGGAATTTTGTGATTTAATATTTGAATTTGATTTTAAATTTGAAATTTCAAATTTCAAATTATTAACGGTATTATCTGTGCTTCCATCATCCACCACAATTATCTCCTTCTTTAACCCGCAGGAATCAGAGGACATAACTCTTTCAATGGTTTGTGCAATAAGCTTCTCTTCGTTATAGACAGGGATGATGATGGAGAGGGTTTTCATGGGTAAATTGTACCATTTATGATAGAATTAGGCATGTTAAAAAGACACTGGGTTTTCTGGGTTACTCTGTGCTTATTTATCCTGCTCCTTGCTAAAAATCCTTTTTCAATCCGTACTCTCATACCTAATTTTGAGCCATATCCTGACACCATCCACTATATTAATTCAGCTCAAAGTTTTATCCGTGGTCATGGATTACAGATATGGCGTGAAGGGAGAATCTTGAAGACTACGGTGCCGCCGCTCTATTCACTGGTTCTTATTCCCATCTTTTTGATAAACATCGATGCACGGATGTTTTATTTTGCTAATGTTTTTCTCGCATTCGGATCTTTCTTATTTTTTTATTTTATCCTTCGTAAATTAGTAACTAGTAACCATTTACTGATAACTTTCGTGTCTCTTTTTCTCTACGTAACAAACTATTTTATTTACTGGTATCCGTCTCTTGCTATGGCTGAAAATCTAACCTTATTTCTATTTATGGGAGGAATATATCTACTCATGCTTCCAGCTACACGAAAAAATGTAATTCTTGCGTCGGTAATTTCAATTGCTTTCTACATAACTAAATATGCAGGTATTCCTTTAACTGGCTTTTACTTTTTAAGTTATTGTTTGAAGATTGTTGTTGAAAGTTCAAGTCATCCCGACCGCAGTGGAGGGATCTCAAGAATTAAAGATTCCTCGGCTAACGCTCGGAATGACAAATTAATTCATGTTATATTACTTTTTGTGGTTGCTTTTGGATTGTTTCTCCTTTACTCCCTCTGGGAATGGCAGACAAAAGGATCAACTCTTCTGATAACACTGCTCAATGTTTTTTTACCTCACAAATCATCGACTCTCGTTGGTTCAGGCTCTTGGTTTTCGCTACAATACCTTCCCTCTCATTTGCTTGAATATCTGAAAGCAATCGTAGGCGGATATTCTGTTCGTTTTTTATGGGACAATACTCCTATCGTTCCCATCTTTGTAGGCATTCCGGGATTACTTGGTCTCATTTTCGGAATATTTAAAAAACAAACTCGGGTTCTTTCTATCTCTCTATTATCCATCCTTCTATCTTCTATTCTATTCATGTCCACCTTCTATTCCCTAGATATGCGTTACCTCTATCACGGCATCCCCACTCTTTTGATTGGATTTGTGATGTTTTGGGAGTTTCTTTTGTCATCGAAAAACGTTACACGCTACACGTTACACGTTGTGTTAGTCGTTTTATTCCTTTTCTCCTTTGCAACTTCGGCTGCCCGTCTCAAAAAACAGATCATGCTCAATCTTAAATACGCTGAGACCCCCTGGTACTATTTGTCAGTTGTAAAATTGAACGAATACTTTGCAAAACTTCCTATAAAAAAGCAAAAAACAATAGTCATATCTTCACTTATTCCGTATTACATCGATTTTTACAGTAATAAAACATATGATTTGTTACCTTTATCTCTTGAGCAGGAGTTTAGAAATAACCGCAAAGAAGCATGGGGGAATAATGATTATTCAGACTTGCTTGCACTGTATAAATCTTATTTAGATCGAGGATATGATGTATATGTACATAATTACGGGTTGGGGAATGAAAAAAAATTACAAAATGACCATGACGCTATACATACTTACTTTAAAACAACACTTGTCTCCGCCGGCTGTTTTGGAGCTTGTAATATATGGAGGGTAAACTTAAGATAATGAATACTCCAGTTGTTCTCATAATTTTTAATCGCCCTCTCCTCACTCAAAAGGTCTTTGAGGAAATAAAAAAAATAAAACCAGAACAATTATTTATCATTTCAGACGGACCAAGAAATGAAGATGAGAAATACATAGTTATAAATACGAGAAAAATTGTTGATAAAGTCGATTGGAAATGTGAGGTGTTTAAAAAATATTCTGATATAAATTTAGGATGTAAAGTATCAGTTTCCTTAGGTCTTAATTGGGTATTTTCACAAGTTGAACAGGCAATCATACTCGAAGATGATTGTATGCCTGATATAACCTTTTTTACATACTGCGAGGAACTTCTGGAAAAATATAAAGATAATAAAAGAATCATGATGATCTCCGGAGATAATTTTTTTGAAAAAGAATCAAAGCCCAGCTATGATTTTTGCCATCATTCACTCATCTGGGGTTGGGCTACATGGAGAAGAGCTTGGAAACAATATGAAACGGCAAGCGCTTCAAAACTTGAACTATTTGAAAGTAAACGTAATGAATTGTCTCAATTCGTTTCGGTTCTACGATTGGATGCAATAAAAAAGACGCTTGAAGGAAAGATAGATACCTGGGATTATCTCTGGCAGTATGCAATGTTGTTGAATAGGGGATTATGCATCTACCCTTCAGTAAATTTAGTTAAGAATATTGGGTTTGGAAGCGGTGCAACACATACAAAATATCACACGTTTCATTCATCACTTTCACAAAAGTCTATTAAACTTCCTCTTCAACACCCAACAAAGATTGAGTCAAATAAATCGTATGACGATGCAATTTCAAAGACATATCATCCTTTCTATTCGCTTCTCGATGTCATCTTGCACCTTTTTCGATGACAAGAGTTATGTTGGACGTCAATACTTGCGGGTAAACTCCACCGTTAACCATAAATAATAGTTTAAACAGTCCATGAAGAATAAATTGAAATCCCGCGCGTATTATATTCACGAGATTATATGTAGGTATGTGAAAACCTTGGACTCTCACTTTTGAATCCGCTAAACGCGCAAAATCTGCTAATTGAATGAGTGAGTGATCAGTGAAGGCAGTCTCATGGGTGTAATCATAATAGCGTTCATATATTGCCATAGGATTGCCGATGTTTGGGACGGTGATAAGGATAACTCCTCCTTTATTTAAGTGGGTATATAGAGTCTGAAGATACGAGACGTGTTTGTCTTTTGGCATATGCTCCAATACTTGTGTCATCATAATGATGTCATACGTTTTTAGTTTATTTTCAATCGGTTGAATATCCTGAGATACAAACTGATTATTTATTTTGAATTTGTGACTCACGTAATCCAATACTTCTTTTTCATAATCAACAACATCAATGTTATGAATGCTGTAATCATTCGCGTATGAGACAAACTCACCTAATCCCGGACCAATTTCAAGGACGGAACAATTTTTTTGTTTTAATTTAACATCAATGAGGGTGCCAAAATTAAAACATATATATTCTTTCTTTCGAATAAAAGTAAGCTCATTTCCGCTATTTGAAAGCTGAGATAAATAAGTCATGATTTTATGATTTGATATATAAAATTAATAAGTATGTTGTGAATTGTATGTAAAAATATGATAAAGTCGTTGTGATTATATTGTTTTGCGACTTGAACTTCCTCCTTGAACTGTATTCCGTACTGCAATTTTCCTTTTGAAGTACCGTGGATGCGGAAAGCAGAAAGAGGGGTGGAAAACACCGCGGGTTGATACTTCTTCATTATTCGTAACCATAAATCATAGTCCATACATAAGTGATACTCTTCTCTCAAATATCCAACTTCCTCCATGATGTTTTTTTTCCAAAAAGTGCTCGGTTGAATAATGAAATTGGCAAAAGATAGCATGTTAAAAGTTGGATGTTTACGCAGTAATCCTTTATACCATGGAATAAATGACTGAATTTGTTTTCCTTTTTCATCCACGATTCTATAATCTCCTGTAACCCATTGAGTTTTTTTATTTTTTTCAAATTCGTCTGCAACTTTTCGTAACATACCCGGTAAAAAGTAGTCATCAGAATTGAGCCAGGCGACGATATCACCTGTTGCCATCTTGAGACCCTTATTTATTGCATCAGACTGACCTTTATCTTTACCTGAAAACCATTTTAATTTCCCTTCATATTTTTTCAAAATGGACAATGTGTCATCGGTCGATCCTCCATCCATAACAATATATTCGAGGTTCGGATAGTTTTGATTGAGGACGCTTTGAATCGTCTGCTCGATGAACTGCCCTTGGTTAAAAGAGGGGGTAATAATTGAGATTTTAAGCATATTTAATTATTTTTTTCATACCACTCAATCGTCTTCTTAAGCCCCTCGTCGAATGATGTAGTCGCCTTAAATCCGAATTCTTTCTCAGCTCGAGTAGTGTCTAAACATCTTCGTGGCTGTCCATTGGGTTTTGACTTATCCCACACGATCTTTCCTTTAAATTTCATAAGATCGACAAGTTTTGTGATCAGATCTCTTATGCTTATTTCAAATCCTACCCCGATATTAACTGGTTCTCCTTTTTCATATTTTGCTGTAGCTAAAACGATGGCACGGGCCGCATCCTCTACATAAAAAAACTCACGTGTGGCAGACCCGTCTCCCCAAACAGTTATTTCATTTTTTCCCGCTTGCTTTGCATCATATATTTTCTTAATCAAAGCAGCTATTACATGGGAACTTTTCGGGTCAAAATTATCTCCCGGACCATACATATTGACGGGAAGTAGATAAATCCCCGGAAAATTATATTGTGCTCGATAAGCCTGAATCATAACAAGTAGTGCTTTCTTTGCAATTCCATAAGGGGCATTCGTCTCTTCAGGATAACCATTCCAAAGATTATCTTCTTTAAAAGGAATGGGGGTATATTTAGGATATGCGCAAATCGTGCCAATCTGCACAAATTTCTTTACCTTATTTATTCGTGCGGCTTCAATCAAATTCACCCCCATCATCATATTGTCATAAAAAAGGAGGCCGGGGTTTTCTCGGTTATATCCAATCCCTCCCACATGACCCGCAAGATGGATGACAATATCTACGTCTTTTGTCTGTTTTATACACTCATCAACGGTCCGTAAGTCATTGCTGTTACTCCGAGGGATCGAGATATGCTCTTTTTTTGCTCCTTGCTTGATGAGTTCTTTTAAAACGTGCTGTCCCACAAATCCAGCACCCCCCGTAAGTAATATGCGTTTATTTTTGAAATAATTATTCATTTTAAATCTTTTAATGCCTCTTTTCTCACAACTTCGGTAATGTTGCGTTCCATATTCTCGATACTTGCCAGTAACTTGAATAGGATAACAAATACCATAACAAATCCAAAAAAAATGAGAGTATTTAAATTATCTCCAAACCCGAGACTACGAGATAGGTTATGAACAGTTACGGGAAAGAGAGAAGTGAAAAGAATACCTCCCCATACCAAGAGAGTCATGATGAGTTTGAATCCCGTCTGAGTTCTTTCTTTTCTCAGGAATCTGATGATTCTATTTCCCAGAAAAAAAAGTGCAATGAGGCTCAGAATAAATTGTATTAAAGTAAATTCCATATTATCCTGATAATACCATCTTTATAACCGTCTTAACCGCTCCACTATACGATTGCCTATTTGTTTTTTTTTGCGAATACTCAGTATAGCGCACATGGATGGGCATCTCGGTATATGACAGTTTATTTCGTACAATCTCTCTCATGATTTCACTGTCATAATCATAGCGGTCTGCAAGAGTTTCCATGAGAGATATGGCTTTTTTGGAATAAGCACGCATACCAGACTGGCTATCGCTTACCCATAGACCATGTATAAGCCAAGTGACAAGATTACCAAAAAAATTACCTATTTTTTTAAAAAAAGGAATGTGCTTTTCCTGGAAATTACGCTTACCGAGTACCACG
>CAYITZ010000054.1:0-7990 GCA_964366485.1 uncultured Gammaproteobacteria bacterium | reverse complement strand
GGTTTATCACGATTGCATTGTTGGGCTTAAATCAAATCGTCCAATATCCTGATATTTTGCAAGCCCTCAACCCAATTCATGCCATAACTTTTTTAGCAACTATTAAAATAAAGACTCTGTTTTTTGTCCTCGGAGCAGTTATTCTCGCAATCACGGGTGGAGAGGCAATGTATGCGGATATGGGACATTTTGGCTCCAAACCTATTCGCTTCACCTGGTTTTCGGTCGTCTACCCTGCCCTTCTTTTGAATTATTTAGGTCAGGGGGCATTTCTTTTGAGCGGTAAGGAAATAATTAGCAATAATATCTTTTACAGTACTGTCCCTCAGTTTCTTCTTATTCCTATGGTCATCCTCGCAACTCTTGCGACTGTCATCGCCTCCCAAGCCATGATCTCAGGAGCTTTTTCCATCACGACTCAAGCCATATCTCTTGGACTTTTTCCTTATATGCCTGTGGTACATACCAATAAAGAGCATGAGGGACAGATCTATGTCCCCTTTATCAACTGGTCACTTTATATCGGTTGCGTCATACTCGTTATCATGTTTGAGTCAAGCACTCGCCTAGCCGGAGCATATGGATTGGCCGTTGCAGGAGATATGTTCATCACTTCCATTTCTATGATATTTATTGCAAAATATTACTGGAAATGGCCAACTTGGGGTGTTTTAGCAATATTTATTCCTCTTGGGGCCATGGATTTCATGTTTCTCACTGCCAATTCATTAAAGATATTTGAGGGAGGGTATATTCCCTTGTCAATATGTATCGCAATCCTTATTGTTATGAAAACGTGGAAATGGGGACGAGCTTCCATCAAGAAAACTTTTGCTGAGTATCCCAAGATGCAGATGAAGGATCTTGTGGAGATCATGAAAAATTCAACTATGCTCATCCCTCGAACAATAATTATTATGACACCAGATTATATTTCAAGTGCCGAAGATAACATTCCCACCCTCAAGCAGATGTTTATCGAACGCTATGGCATGCTTGCAAAAAATTTGATTTTCTTAAACGTAGCACTTGAACGCGCCCCTCATATCCATGGAGATAGATATACGATTTCAAAATTTTATGATGATCCGGCGAAAGGAAGTATCGTATCGGTGCAAGCACATTTTGGATTTATGGAAGACCCGAATGTAGAAAAAATTTTGCACCGTATAGCATACCGGCACGAGCTTGAAATTGACGCACACCGTGAAAAATGGCTCATCCATGTGATGCACGAGCGCATCTTCCCGGGTAAATTGGCGAGTATTAAGGATAAAATTCAGTTTGAACTTTTCAAAGCCATCCACCGCAACGCCGACTCGGCTGACCATTACTTTGGATTGGGAACGAAGGAGCCACTTTCCATTGAAGTGCTTCCGGTGTATCTTTCATAGTAATCTTCAACATCTAATTATGTCATCCCGACTGACCCGCCGATTCGGTGGGGAATGGAGGGATCCCTCGACTTCGCTCGGGATGACAAAAGGAATTTCCTTAATTATCCTTTCCCACCGCCTCGGAAATATGCTTCAGTCCATCCCTCTTCAACAAATCGAGAAGCTCCAGATTGATTTGACCAATCAAACCCGGACCTTGATATACCATACCGGTGATGAGCTGGACTAACGATGCTCCCAGACGAATTTTCTTATACGCATCCTGGGCGCTGAAAATCCCCCCGCATCCGATGATAATAAATCTTTTTTTATATAAACGATAAGATAATTTGATAAGTTCATTCGATCTTTTCTCAGTCGGTTTCCCGCTTAAGTATCCGACTTTAAATTTTTTAACTTCGTCCGGATCGAGTGACGGATCTTTTCTATCTTTTTGCAAATTACCAAAGATGACTCCTTTGATAATTGAAAATTGAGAAATGATACTTAACATTTCTTTGACCTCCTTGTCACTTTTTTCAATAGGCATTTTGACAAAGACAGGTCGTGTTATCTTTATTTTTTGAACAGCAGACAACAATTGTTTTAAATTTTCTGGGGGATAAAAACTGATGTTTCCGTAGAGATTGGGACAACTGATGTTTAGTTCGTAGTATGAATGTCGTACATGTGACTTCTCAAAAAGAGTAAACGCCTTTACCACATCTTCAACACTCTGTTTCTGAGTCATATTTTTTTTGCCATTCGTCCTCCCAATACTTATTCCAACGGGCATTTCAAAATATAAACTACTCATCCTTCTCATCGTCTCACCCGCCCCCAGATTTTTAAATCCTTTGTTTACCATGAGCGACCTTGATTTGGGCAAACGTCCAAGCATGGGCCTCGTATTCCCTTCGTACGGGGAGTAAGTTATCGTCCCTACCGTCTCAAATCCGAAGCCGACTGAGGGAAGTATCTGCGTCAATCGTGCTTCGTAATCAAATCCGGCGGAAAGTCCAACCGGGTTTGCAAAATGGATGCCCGCAATATTTTGTTCGAGCTTTTTATTTTGTATGTTTAAAAATGCGGCGATGAATTTTCTTTTTAAAGAAAATTTTCCCATCAACTCCCCCATTCCAACCATGGAAACGTGTACTATCTCCGGATCGATGAGAAAAAATAGCGGTTTGAAAAAGTGTTGATACACGAATCCCAAAATATAAATAAATAGTGTTTTTCGCTCCATTTCCATCCATAGTATTGCAAGAGAAAATATGATAAAGCTGATGAGGGCGGAGAGAGTGCAGTAAAGACACAATTTTCCGATGATGCCAATCTGTAAATACATGAAATAGACCGATGCAAAAGCCCCCGCAGTCGCCTCGATCAGGACCCAAAACCACCACATTTTTTTATTAAAGACGATGGCAAGAGTAATCACGCTAGTAAGGATGAGGTAATGAATAAGACCGAGCAATGCGAGAGGAACTCCGAAAATGAGGGAGTATTTACTCCTCAATACCGCTCCACAATCCGAAAACATCGGGAGAAAACGATTTATAGTACAAGTTGGCACCGCATGAGCGAAATGTTCGTAAGTGAGATACCCCGCGTCCGCAATACCGGCTAAGGCGAGAATGAGAAGGATGATAAAAATATATCGTTTCATTGGTGTTATAAAGCGCATATTTCCTGTGATACGCCGAGGGATTTACCCTCTTTTAAGATGCTTTGTTTACTCCCGAAGAAATTATGGGCGAGGGAAAGAACGGGCTCGATACATACATACATATCATCATATTCGCCCTTTTCGTTGAATGCGGCCCACAGTTTTACATCTTCAAATCCTTTGGTTTGCAGACGAAACCTCCGCCCGTCGGGAAACTGGATGGTGTTGCTTTTTCGTAACTCTTTTTGGCCATTGCTGGCAACTAGTTTTGAGATGTCATATCCATTCAAACGAGTCCCCTCTGAACCGTTGGGGGTTGACCAGTAATTATGGATTCCCACGTTCACGGGTACTCTGGCACCTTGCGTATTTTCCACGACGACGGTTTGCTTAAAAGAATCAGGGTTTAACTCAAATATTTGTTCAACGTATAGCTCTGCTTTGTATAAATCAGTGGCGGGAACGATGCAAAACATAGAAAAGTAAGTTTTATCACTCACTTTCATCTGCCACTCGAGAGTCCTTGGACTTCCATGCACGGGGAGGCCATATTCCTTGGTGCCTTCCAGGTTAAAATTTGGTGTACAAATATGCGTATTTCTTCTTTTCCCATCTTTTCGGACAAAAGTCCCTAAAACCAATTCTTTTCGATACGAAAGCTCCTCGATACGCCCGCCGATGAGATTAACGGTGAGGTTCCAATTATGTGAGGAAAGATGTCGTTGCATGTGGATACATTATACCAGGATTTCGACCTCTTTTATATCCATTACCCCTGAAAAGAGCATCGCCAGGCGGTCAATACCTATGCCCATCCCTGCATGCGACTTTCCGTTCATATCATCCAAAGCTTTTAAAAATACCTCGTCAACAGGCTTTTTCAATACCTTTCTGACCGAATCGGCGTCTGTATTCTCCGTATTTCCATTCCCTATTTCCATACCGTTTATGTACAACTCAAATCGCTCGGCAAGGTGGGGTTTTTCTTTTTGAGCCTTGCATAAAGGAGAAAAACGGGTTGGAAAATCGATGAGAAAGAATGGTTCCTTGGGAAATTTGCTTTCAATTTTGTTTACAAATATCTGATCGAACACTTCCCGCGATTCATCCCAACCGCCTGTCTTTTTGAATAATGAATATAAAGATGCCTTTTTCCACGGTGATGTCATTGCGAGGAAGTTTACCCTGAGCCTGTCGAAGGGCGGCAATCTCGTTTTTTTTTGAATAAATAAAACCAATTCCTCCGTATCCTTCATAATTTGATTATAATCAGCGTCTTCCCGATACCACTCGAGCATGAGGAATTCGGGGAGATGTTGGGATCCACTGTTTTCAAGATTGCGGAAAGACTTTCCCAGAGCAAAGCAATTCCCTATTCCAGCCGCCAACATACGTTTCAAACTTCGTTCAAGGGATAAAGAAAGATAACATTTTTTTTCTCCGTGGACGGTATTCCATGAAGTCTGAAATGGAAAGAGATGAGATTCTAAAGGCACTACATCGTTCAATACGGGAACAATGACCTCATGAAATTTTCTTTCATAAAAAAAAGCACGGGTTGCTTTGATTATTTCTTCGCGGATATGTACTGGCTTAAGATTAATCATATTATTATTTGTCATTGCGAGCCTGCCTGCCGGCAGGCAGGGAGTCCTCCGAATCGGGGGACGACGTGGCAATCTTAACGATAAAAATAGATTGCTTCGCTGTATTATGACTGGCTCGCAATGACATGAGCCAATCCACATAAAAACCCCGGCTGGACACACCCCAGACAAGGCCCCCCAATTTTACCTTTTAATTTTGCAATAAGGTCGGGAATAGGGTCTCCTATCTTTCCCAGAGCCTCAAACCCCTCGCAACATCCATAAATAGTCCCATCCGATACCAGTGATATTTGATAGCACCCCAATTCCTTGGGTGGAAATGTTTTTTTCGTTAACATTAATTTCTGTATTTCTTTTTTATCCAAGAAATCAAAGCCCGTGATCTCCCCTACTATTTTTGACACGGGGTGAATATTGAGATACGTCATGGGTTTGCGTGGATGATAAGTTATATCAATCGGTCCTAATTCTTTTTTTAAAAATGACTCGAATGCATTAAGTTCCTGTAAATTTTGTTTCGTGACAATAGAAAAAATCTCGGAATGAAATCCTAATGTCTTTGCCTTTGATAAAAAGGCGACGCTTTTTTTGAAGTTGCCCTTCCCCCTGTTTTTATCATGATATTCTTCCAGTCCATCAAGGGATACGATGAGATTTACTTTATTCGGGTCATCAAATTTATCAAGCTTGTCTATCGTGCCGTTCGTGATAATTTGAACGAATATCCCTTTTTTGGTTAACGTGTTAACGAGATGAGGAAAATAGGCCAGAGCAAACACCTCTCCTCCACAAAAAGTGATAACTTTCACTTCAAGGGATTTTCCATATCTTTCCACAAAATCAAGAATTTCCTCTTCTTTCAATATTGGCGCTGTTTTTTTGGTATAACAAATCTTGCACTTCAAATTACACTTCTCCAGAGGATTGATATAGAGATGGTGCAACACATTGTCCGTATGGGCTGAAATATCATATTTCATAACTACATAATTATACCCTAAAATAGATTATCCTGACAGCCCACTTTTAACCTCGTAGGTTAGACATGGGCATGTTGAGGTTGACTTTTTATGTCCTATAGTATATAATTTATACTTATGTTGCTACACTCTGAGGCTAGACAATACTCAACAGCAAAACGCAAATTCCCCATTCCTGGGGCAACTATAGATACTGCCACATATAACCCTATTGAAGCCACAAGATTGAAGCTTATGCAGGTAAAAAATGCCATATTAATGGCAGAACAAGAACAGGTAAGGAATCGGAGAGGAAAAAGAGGAGCAGACATCGACAGAAAAATAAGAGCATTTAATGAAGAACGCGACTGGCTTACTCAAACGTTTGACACATTAACAGCAACTCCAAATGAGGAGAAAAAAACTAATCCTATAGTTTATGGCGAACCTAAGCAAAAATCCCTCGTTGATTATCTTCCTACTCCATTCTTAAGGTCATTCTCTATGGCCGGGCTTGCCCTTGCTTTATTAACTCCTGGCCTTGCACTCGCGGAAGGTGGACCAACTCCCGAATCATCTGGAACAATACCTCTAACTCAAAGATATTCGCTACTATTTCGTAGAACTAGCAATGGAATAGTTGTTAGTGCAAAAAGTGATCCAAAATTTTGGAATGAGCCAAACTTAACAGTAGGTCAGGTCGTAAGTGCCATATCAAATAAATTTGGGATTGCCGATCAAAAATCATGTGCTTTTCAAGTAGTAGTGAGAAATGATTATAACATTGAGACAGAAGCTACGGCACAAAGACGCCTCAACAAGAAAGAAGTGCTTCCGAGCGAACGACAAATTGTAATAGAGTCCGCACAAACCGTTATTGATTTTATCAATGCATGCTCCTTAAAAGCAAAACAAGTTATTCAGACCGTCTTACCATCAGTTACCGCTATCCCTCCTTCAAAAATAGCTCCTCCAACCGTGATGGCAACTAGAATACCAGCTAGCTCAACACCAGTCAAATTACCAACTACTACTTCCACACCTCAAGCAGAAGTGCCATCCAAAACAGATACGAGAGAAAATATTAAATATGTTCTTGGAGGCGCGCTCGTACTTGCACTCTTAGGTCTCGGATCTCTGGCGGCTTTAGTAGTACATAACAGTAAGAATAAGAAGAAAGAAGAAAATTTAAGTCCAGCCATATTACGACACCTCCCAAATGAAACGCAGGTAATAGATCAAAGAGTTATCCAATTATCAGGTGAAGGACAATCCTTCAATATTTATATGGGTGATGGAGCTCCTGAACGACCAGCCATATTTGAACCAAATGTCTTAGTGATTGAGACAGAAGATTCCAATTTACTGCAGAGAGTGCTCAGTGCTCTTGCAAAGGCAATAAAAAGAGAGGATCCAAATATAGTTCGAGCTAAGATAGCGGCACTTATGCATCATGAAGGAGATCACGCTCGCAATACATCTGTAGGGGTTGCTGTCATTGGTCGCATTCGTGATCCACATACAAAAAAGGTTATTGGAGCCGTAGTACAAGACCCTAATTTTGATGCAACTGCAGAAGAGCGGAGGAAAATGGCTTTGGCTCCAGATGATCCAACAGAACATGACGAAAGGATTGCCAAACAAGCGGAGGATGAAATAAAAAAAAGAAAAAAATAGTTAGTAGCACTTACTACTACTTATATCTTATAGTATTGACAAAATAGGTTTGATATGGTATCATGGCTTAGTTGCACCTATTACAACTATGAATACCATACTAGAACAAATCGGCCTAACCCAGAACGAGTCAAACGTCTATTTGGCATTTTTAAAACATAAAGAAAAAACCGCGGCGGAAATTGCCCGCATCCTCAAAATGGATAAATCCTCTTGCTACCGAGCAGTTGAATCACTTGTGGAAAAACGGCTTCTCATCACCATCCCCCGCCTGCGCGGGACCACTCATTCTGCAGTTTCCCCTGAAGTATTGAAGGAACTTCTCAATCAAAAGAAGCGGGAACTTGCAACCCAAGAACAAGACCTGACTCAATTAATCAATCAATTAAGTCATGAACATTTTGACAAAAGAAGTACCTTTATTAAGGTAGAAAAAGGAATTCAAGCAATTCGAAACGGGATGGACCGTAATCTGGAAGCGGCCATTGCCAGTGATAAGATGATTAAAGAACAATATCGCCTCTCATTCCCTTACTTTAAAGATAAAGAACACGCCGCTTGGGTGAATGACTTTGCAAAGCGTCGCATAAAAGCAGGAGTTTCTATACGGCAGATTGTGGATTTTGCTGGTAATGATGACTTTGCCCCCATCATGAGAACTGATAAAAAGCTCTTGAAAGAGATCCGACTTATGCCTAA
>CAYITZ010000053.1:0-8313 GCA_964366485.1 uncultured Gammaproteobacteria bacterium | reverse complement strand
TATCGTTGATGATGCTAAAAAGAATAAGAAATGAAGGGAGTTGTTTTCGGGTGTACCGAATAAGGCTGTCAACAAATGAATTGTTTAGCGTTTCATCAATTTTGAGAAATATCTTCGGCAATTTATTTGATAAATCTTTTAATTCGGACATCGTATAGTCCCCAACCGGTTTATAAAAGGTGATAAAAAGGTGATATCGTTGATAAGGCTTATCACTTTTACGATAGGAACGTTCTAATGCGGCGAGAAAGTATGCATCTCTCTGATCGTCAGATAAACCTTCAATTTTAATTTTCTTTCTCATCACTTGGAAGATAAAAAAAGTGAAGCTGGCATATTGGGAAGCATCCTCCGGTGAAAGCGTTTCCTCGATTTCACAGGTAAGCATTTCGATGATAAATTCTGCTAAATACTGTTGGGTTTCAACCGGGCGGCCTACGATAATCGTCCTTTTTATGAGTAAATATTTATCAATAATTGTCTGAATCTTCGTCAGGTCCTGCCCTCCCAGACTTCCACTCGAGAAATAGCGAGCCCAAAGTACTTCCCGCAACACATTTTCAGCCTCTCCCCTACCTTCAGGATTTAACATGAGACGTCGTTTAATGATGCGCTCAATTGCGGCACGGCGGATAAGATGGTCTTCGCGATACTCAATAGCATTGCGGATTTTTTCGTATATGAGGGCAACGAGAGAAACGGTCTGAGAAACATGAATTTTAGACACGTCGTCCGGCTTTATACGAGGCTTAATAGCCTTTAGATTATCTAAAAGGGCCGAAGTAAAATGAGACAAAACAATAGGATCAATAGGAGCGTCAATAGGAGCTTCAGCAGTTTCTGACATGCTATATTATAAGATAAAACTAGACACTTTGCAAGCCTAGGATTAATATAACAAATATGTTTTCCGTATTAAATCAAGGAGGTTTTTGTGTATTTTACCATTACTGGCAACTAAGCCCTGTGTAAGATTATTTCTATCAATCTGTTTACCATGAAAATCGGTTACACTTCCTCCTGCTGATAGCACACCAAGAATACCTGGTGCCACATCCCACCATTTAAAAAAAGGTGTCGTTGCCGAATTAGGCACGATATGACCTTCCATTGCCCCCATCGCAACGTTAAATAGGCCTTCAATATCCCAGGGAGTGCTTCGAATTTTGTAGCTATTTGGCGTAATTTTCTTTATAAGAGATAAATATCCATCAAGTTCGTTTTCTCTCATTATGCTTTTAGGCATGGCCATTGATATAAATGATTTTGAAAGGCTCCCCTCGGTAGATAAATGTATTTTTGATCCATTTAATTCTGGCATCGAACCTTTTATACAGCTAAAAAGACGTTGTAACTCAGGTTGATAGGCAAATCCTACAATAAGTTCCTTCTTATATTCAAGAGCCATTAATACGTAATAGTATGGTATATGACGTATAAATTCCTTCGTGCCGTCTAAAGGATCTATGATCCATTCAAAATCGGATTTTTGCAGAAGATCTGGAGTCTCTTCAGTCAATATGCTGTGATTAGGATATTTTTTTTTGATTTGATCAATTATGTACGTTTCTGAGGCATAGTCTGCAGTGGTGGCGATGTCTAAAAGAAGTGCATCTTTTATTTTTTTTACGCTGTAGCTATCTTTAAGGGATTTTACAATGTCCCCGGCTTTTTTTACTGTGCGCTCAGCAAAGAGTTGAAATTCTTTTATCTGTGAATTTTTCAACATACTAGTTTAGGGAATCGACGTTTACTCCGGACTTAAAATCAACTTCTTTCAGTGAGTGTAATATATTTGAAACTTGTTTTTTGAGGACGTCATACATCTTCTTGGACTTGGCTTCAAATTTCACGGTAAGATAAGGTCCGTTTTGAGACGCACGGACGATAAGCATCTCAGCTTCCGTATCCATCCGCACCCCGTCAATCTCAATATATTTTGCTTTTGGATATAATTTTTTAATGGACCCACCGATTTTATTCGTTACCACATCAAACTTAATAACATCGGCACATCCAACTTTTATTTCGGGGCTCGAAAAATACTGAGGAAGTTCCTTTACTGCTTGACTAAGAGTTAATTTTCTGCGGGTCAGATAGGCAAGGAGTCGAAGACTTGCAACGGCTCCATCATCATGTCCGTAAAAATTATCAACGAAGTAAAAATGCCCACTGAGCTCTCCACCAAACGGCGCTCTTTCATCGCGCACTTTTGCTTTAATAAAAGAGTGTCCCGTGAGCCATATTACCGGCTTACCGCCTGCCTCTTTCACTACATCATCTACTTGCTTTGAACAGAGAGCGTTGAATACGATTTTCGAACCTGGTAAGAAGTCAAGAATATCTTTTGAAAAGAGGGAAACCAAAGTATCATTCCAAATAAGGTTTCCCTTTTCATCTACGGCACCTAATCTATCTCCGTCCGTATCATACGAAAAACCTATGTCAGCTTTTTCTTTTACCACTCGTCTTGCAAGACGCTCTTGCACTTCTCGCTCAGTTGGATCAGCAACCCCAACCGGGAAATTTCCATCAATCTTGGTATTCTGTTCAATCACTTCACATCCTAACATGCGGAATAACTTGGGCAGAAAAATACCGGTGGTAGCCGCGCATGAATCAACCACGACTTTAAAATGTCCAATCTTATCAACTCTTCTGATAATATCATTTAAATAGTCTTCAGTAACATCTTTTTTTATGTGCTTGCCTTTTGGCTTTCTGGATACGAATTTACCCGATTTTGCAAGTTCTCTGAACTCTACAATATCTGTGGTCAACATGGTTTCCGAATAACCGATACCAAATTTAAAACCATTAAACTCTTTCGGATTGTGAGACGCCGTAATCATTACCATTCCTCTCGTTCGAAAGTAGTACTGTGCAAAGTAGCAAATTTGGGAGAGGGTCATGCCAATGTCATACACCGTGATGCCCGACTCAGTCAAACCTTTGACCATCGCATCTCGAAACGATGGACTTGATAGTCTTGAATCATAACCTAGTACGCAGTCGAAAATGCGCCTTTGTAAGAGCCAAGTAGCGTAAGCTTTACCTAAATTTTCAACACGGGCTTCGTTTAAGTCGGTACCTACAACACCGCGCAGATCGTAACCACGGAAAACATGATCGGGAGTAATAAGTGTATTCGTCATAAGATTAAGTTGAAATTTTCAATTTTAAATTTGAATTCAAATTAAAAATTTTAAATTATAAATTTATATAGATATTATAAGTAATAACAGGCTAAAATCTCAAGTGATTTCTTCACTCCATAAGGGTTTGTACCTGATTTTGTCGAAGTTTCTATACGATACAGGCCTTCATAGAAGTCAGAAAGCTTATTTTGAGTCCAGCGCTTAGCTTGGGAAGTAAGGTTGTGGCGTTGCCATGACTGCACGGTATTTGCAAAAATTCCTTCATATGCAAGCAAAAGAGTACGAATATGCCGGTACAACATGATAAAAATAAATGTTTCATCCTGCGATTCTGCTATGATGGACAGCGTTTGAACGAAGATGGTTAGGTTGCCTGGGTCGCACGCCTCAAGCAATTTAAAGATACTTTTTAAAGGTTTAAACTCCTTCACCTTGGCATAATCTTTCAACTTAACTTCACGACCCGCTTTTTCCTCCCAATCTATGAGTTCAATATCTTTTCGGTTAGAAATTTCTAAAACAATATCTTCAAGAGTCTTTACCGCTGTCTTTTTTGTGCTTTTCTTCCCTCTTTTCCGAATAACTAATGCCTCAAGATGTTCAGTAATAAAAACAAGCTTTGAAGAGAATAAATTCAGATTGTCTCCTTGCCATTTGAGGATGTCCGGAACTTCTTGTGGTGCAAGATTGGTAACTTCATCTCCTTTTTGTTTGAATTCCCCCTTAATTTGGGAAAGATAATTGCGTGATGCTACAATATCTTCACCGCAGATAATGGTCAACATGAAGTCATTATAACATTCCGATAAAAATCTAATATACTGAAAGTATGTATGATCTCATATCCATCGGAAACATAAGTGTTGATCTTTTCTTTCAAGGAGATTCACTTACCCATACCGGTAATCGTTTTAATTTAGCTCTTGGAGGGAAATATCTAGTTGACCATTTTTATCAAACGCTCGGTGGAGGAGGAGCAAACGTCGCCATTGGAGCCACAAAGCAAGGTCTCAAATCAGCCATAATAGGCGTCATTGGTAACAATCAATTCAAACCAATAATCTTTAAACACCTCAAAGATCACGATGTCTCAAGTGAATTTTGCAATTATAAGGACAACTACCAGAAAATTTCATCCATTCTCCTTTCACCAAGCGGTGAACGGACTATCATCAATTACGAGACTCCCCATGAGCATATTTTTGAAAGAACAGAAGATTTTCTTCACCTAAAAAAGGCAAAAATGATATATATTTCCAATCTTCCTCGCGTTTCCTTGCAGGAAAGAATGCATGTTCTCTCCTATCTTCACGCAAACAGTATTCCAGTTATGCTCAATTTAGGAATTGCCGACTGTAGAAGGCCCCTACACCAGATTTTACCTCTTATCAATAAATCCGGTATGCTCATCGTCAATGCTCATGAGTTTTCAGAATTAGTCAAACACGCCTATGAGCGGATCGATTTTAATCGTGATGTACGAAAGTACATCCATTCTTCATACGATTCACTGCTCATTGTGACCGATGGGGAGAGGGGCAGTTACTGCTATGATGGAAATCAAGTGTATTACATGAGAGCCATGCCCATCAGTAAAGTACTTGATACAACAGGAGCGGGAGATGCATATACTGCAGGATTTATCTCAGGATACTTTAAATATAAGGGAGATATTGTGAAGGCAATGGAAACTGGCGCTCATTATGCGGTCAAAATAATTGAAAAGGTTGGAGCGAATTAAATTCTTCACAAAGCCTTGATAAAGCTTAAGAATATGGGATGAGGTTTCCAAGGGCTACTCTTATACTCCGGATGACCTTGAGTTCCCATGTAGAATGGATGAACGGATGAGGGAAGCTCGATAATCTCAACGAGGTTCTCTATCTTTGATCTTGCGCTTATTATCAAACCCTTATCCTCAAAATCTTTAGTATAGGCATTATTAAACTCCCATCGATGACGATGACGTTCATTCGTTAAAGTAGTTCTATAAATTTCCCAAGCCTTCGTATTATTTTTAATTATTGCATCCCATCCTCCCAATCTCATTGAACCACCATATGATCTGGCTTTAAGAATTTTTTCTTGGTCGGGTATAAGATGAATGACCGGGTGTTTTGTCTTGAAATTATTTTCTGTTGTATCCGCATCCGTCCATCCCAACACATTCCGTGCGAAGGCAATTACCGCCAATTGCATCCCATAACACAATCCTAAATAAGGAATTTTTTGCTCACGAGCATAGTTAGCTGCGGCAATCATACCCTCTGCGCCACGTTTACCCCAACCAATAGGAACAATGATCCCGTCTGGTTTTCCTATTATGTCAACGCCTTTTTTTTCAATTTGCTCCGCGTCAACCCACTTAGTCTTTACCGCAACTTCTACTTTCCAAGAAGCATGGTCAATTGCGTCAAACAAAGCGGCATATGAATCTTTAAGCTGATACTCACCTGTACCAAAATATTTACCGACTATTACAATTTCTTTCTTTGTCTTTTTTGTAACTTTTATGCTTTTTAATAACATTTTCAACTGTTCTAAGTTTGGTTCTTTATATGCAAGTCCCAATTTATTTACAATTTTTTTATCAAATTCCTGTTTATGAAGAATATGCGGTATTTCATAAACGCTTTTGCAATCAGGATTGGATATAATATCTTCCCCACGTACGTTACAGAATAAGGCAAAGCGATCACGTCGACGCTGATCAATATAGGTATTGGATCGTGCCACGATAAAATCCGGCTGAACTCCCATAGAGTTGAGAGTGCGTACAGAAAGCTGAGTTGGCTTAGTTTTTGGTTCACCTAAATGCTGTGGAGTGGGGACATAACTTACATGAATATGGATGACGTCTCCCGGATAACGGAGGGTAAGAATACGGGATGCTTCATAGAAAAACACATTCCAGTATTCTCCGGCAGTCCCTCCCAGTTCTATGAGAACTATTTCTGCATTTTGATTTTTTCCTACTTTTTGTATTTTTTCAATAATTTCATTACTGATATGAACTGCCTCTACATCTTCCCCATTATATTCAAAACTTCTCTCCTTCTTAATTATGTCACGGTAAACTTGTCCCATAGTTACAAAATTGTCCTTATTCATGTTTCGTCCTAAAAACTTCTCATATGAGCCAATATCCATATCTGTTTCTGTTCCGTCTTCGCAAAGAAATGGATCTCCATGCTCGATAGGATTTATGGTACCGGCATCAATATTGAGGTACCCCTCAAATTTTACGGGGGTGACTCTGTACCCTGAAGATTGTAGGAGATAGGCCACGGATGCGGAAGTTATTCCCTTTCCAATACCGGATATTACTCCTCCTGAAATAAAAATATACTTAAGCTTTGACATCTTTTATTGTCCACGAACTGTAATCACACTTTGGATAATTTGAGCAACCGAAAAAACGCTTTTTATTACGAGAATATTTTACCACAATATCCCCCTGACATTTGGGACATTTTTTACCCGGGACCACGTGAAGAAATGACTTCGTGAATTTGCAAGCGGGATAGCCACTGCAAGCATAGAATTTCCCAAATTTTGAATAGCGGATGATAAGCGATTTTTCACATTTTGGGCATTTTTCGTTCGTTTCTTCATTTATGGTGACCATAATGCCGTCATTTGTTTTTACATCAAGCTGTTTTTTAAAAGGGTCATATACTTCATGGAGAACGGAAGTCAACTGTTTTTTTCCTTCAGCAATTTCATCAAGTTCTTCTTCCATATGAGAAGTAAATGACAAATCAAAAAGGATGGGAAAGCTTCTGGCGAGATAATCAGATATGGGCTCACCTAATTTAGTAGGGATAAAATACCGATATTCTTTTTCTACATATCCCTTATCTTGGATAAGTGAAATGATAGGAGCATATGTTGAGGGTCTCCCAATACCCTTTTCTTCCATAATGTGTATGAGACTTGCCTCATTGTAACGCGGAGGTGGGGAAGTCTCTTGCTCTTTGGACTCAAGACTGGTGAGAGTGATAGGTGCGCCTTCCTTAATATCGATTGATCGGTTATTTTGTGTAACAAAGTCTTTATGAGTAAGTTTTAAAAATCCGTCAAACAAAACTTGTTGCGAACTTGTCTCAAATAAATACTTTTGACCTGACTCAACATATATTTTGACCACTTTTATTTCCGCCTCCTTCATCTGAGTTGCAACCGCACGTTCAAAAATAATCTTATAAAGCTTTTTATGATTAATCGTAATTTTCTTTCCTTTTGAGGTATTGAGTGAAGACTCATCAACGAGTTTTGTTGGACGGATTGCCTCATGCGCTTCCTGAGCCAAGCGTGATTTGGTGCGATACCCGCGGGGTTTATCAAGTGCATAATCTTTTCCATATTTCTCGATGATATAATCTTTTACGCGAAATACAAACTGGGTTGAAAGATTAAAAGAGTCGGTTCGGTGGTAGGTGATGATACCCTGTTCGTATAAATCTTGCGCAAGTTTCATAGCCATCTTCGAGGAGAAGCCGCACTTATAAAATGCGTCTTGTTGCAATAGAGAGGTGGTGTATGGGGGCGGGGGATAACGTTTAATAATCTCTTCCTCCGTTTTTGAAACTGAATAGGTATCCCCTTCCAGATCCTTCATAATTGAGGGAACATTCTCATCGGTTATGGATGTCTTTGTGTAAGTGTAATCCCCGGCATAAAGTGAAATGGCGTTGGATATTTCAAACGTCTTCCCGTCTTTTGAGATTAGTTTTCCTTTGAGCTCCTCAGTGGATTTAAATAATCCGTAGATCTGAAAATATTTTTCAAGTTTAAAAGCCCGCCTTTCTTTTTCCCGTTCGACGATGAGTCGTAAAGCAACAGTCTGAACTCGTCCTGCAGATAGCCAATTCTTCCCCGTTTTTTTCCATAGAAGAGGCGAAAGTTCGTATCCTACGATGCGGTCAAGGATCCGTCTCGCCTGTTGCGCTTTGACAAGATCAATGCGAAGCTCTGATGGGTGTGCTAAAGCTTCCTCAAGTGCACTTGCGGTAATCTCATGAAAGACGATGCGTTTTAAGGGGCGGCTTCCCGATTCAATTTCAAAATCGGGCCATTTATCCCGAATAAATCCAAGAATGTGTGCAACGTGAAAAGAGATTGATTCACCCTCCCGATCCATATCGGTTGCGAG
>CAYITZ010000052.1:0-8382 GCA_964366485.1 uncultured Gammaproteobacteria bacterium | reverse complement strand
AGAGGGGGTGGGCAAATAATTAAATCCCTTGACAGAGGGGAAAGGTGGTATAATGGAGATACAAATTCCCGTAAGGGACGACCCGCTGGAGACAGCGGGGTTATTTTTTTTGAAGCTTCTTCACTATACGGTCGAAGTCGGAGATATAGTTCTTGTCTTGAATCCTTCTGTATTTACCATATTCTTTAAGAGCTAATTGTTCGGCCACCTTGTGACTAATAGTGCCTGCATTTGTCAGTATTTCATACTCACTGAACCTGAGGAATGCATTAAGTTTTTTTACCCAATCTAACATCTTCATGGCTTTGCCGCGAGCGGCTTGCATTTCGGCGTAGTCGAGATACATGTTACCAATTAGATTCAGATGTGTGAGCTCCTTTTTGTCTAAATAGTTTTTAGCAATTATCACATCGCTCGGCATAATTTTACCCTGTGGAGAGCGACGCCATGAAGTAAGTCCCATTGTATCTTTTTTGCTATTTACCCTATTTGTTATTATTTCAGCGGCAGTACGACCGGTTATAGCAAAGTGGAGCTTGTTTTGGACTGTGGCAAAAAAAGTTTTACTTTCTTCTGCCTTCGGAGAATAGTCAACTGCGGTGGCATAAATATCGGTAATTTTTTGGTATATCATCCGTTCGCTGGTGCGAATATCCTGTATCTCTTCATACAGTTCATCAAAATAGCGGGTACTAAAACGAGAGCCATACTTCATTCGATTACTATCGAGGGCATAACCTTTATGAATATAACTTTTGAGTATATTTGTAGCCCATTGACGGAACTGGGTGCCCCGCTCAGTGTTGACTCGATATCCAACAGCAATGATTGCTTCCAGAGAATACATTTTTACCTTTCTTTGCATTTCTCTATCACCTTCATTTTGAACTATCGAGAAATGCTCGATAGTTGCCTGTTCATCGACCTCGCGGTTGAAATAAATATTTTTTAAGTGGAGAGAAATATTATCTACTGAACAGGCAAACAATTCGGCCATCTTTTTTTGACTGAGCCAGATATTTTCTTCTGCATAGAGGACCTCGATATTGACAGACCCGTCATTCGATTGATAAAAAGCAATTTGGTTGTCTGATAATTTTTTCATTATTCCTTCTATTTTACCCTTTTTCCCAAAAAAAGCTGGAGAGAGCGGAAAGAAAATTACAAATAACAAAGATTCAAATCCACAATTCAAAAAGATAAATGAGAAATAACAAATAATAAATCAATATCTTGACAGGGGGAAAAGTGGTATAATGGGGGTATCACGATGACTGGACTAGCCTAAGGTTTCGACCGACCGCGAATGCCAGTCTTTTTTAATGCCTTTTTTAGTCTTCATTATTAATATTAATGACACATCCCACAAACATCAAATCCATAAATCAATGATAAATAGCACAAATCCACAAATAAACAAAACAATTTTAAATTACATAAAGATCAAATTTATCATTAGTGATTGACTTGTGGATTTGTTATTTGATATTTGACATTAATCACGTAGTTTTCGGGTGATGGAAGAAAAGATGAGAGTCAGTTCGTGGGCTTCTTTCCAGAGAATTCTCAAGTCGGGCTTATTTGGACTAATGGTTGAAAGAAGCTCAAGCCAGTACATGGTTTCTTTTGCCTCCTTCTTACAGATACTTATTTTATTTCTAAAATCTTTCTTACTATCGGCCCCATTTGCCTCTCTATAGTTAGCGCCGACACTAGTTGCACTTCGAAGTAGTTGATCAATTATCGGTTTTGAGATGATAGTTATGCTTTCTTTCTTACACAACCATAGTATTTGTTTTGCAAATTCAGTTGTCCGCTTTTCCAAATCAAATTTTTCCTCTTTTTTATTATTTATCATTTAACCTTGATTTGAGAATTTGTGGATTTGACATTTGTCATTTGTCATTCTTTCAACAAGTTTGTAATGATCTTAATCATCGTATCTTTTTCTTTCGGGTTACTTATGGCAATGAGGAGCGATAGGGCAGTGAGGGCGTTGTCGTTTATTTTCTTTTCCTTATTTTGTTTATAGAGATAATTATTTCTGTCGAGAAAATATATAAAGAGAAATGATCCGATCCGCTTGTTGCCGTCTACAAAGGAGTGGTCTTTGATCACAAAATAGAGAAGGTGTGCGGCTTTTTCCTCCAGTGACGGGTAGAGTTCATTTTCGCCAAAGGTTTGAAGGATGTTTCCCAAAATCGCTTTGAATTTGTCCTCATACTCTTGTCCAAAGATGCTACTTGCTTCTTTCTTAGCAAACAGTACTTTCTTCAGTTCTCCAATCACTGAGTATGCAGTTTCATATTGCAACAGGAATGTTCCTTTTCCTTTGTGGGATAAAGATAGTTTCTCTTTGTCATACTGTTCCAACAGGGTTAGTGTTTTTGAGTAATCGGCAAGCAGAGAGAGAATTTGTTGCTCCTGGCCGGTGAGTAAGGTGTGTTTTGCTTTCTCCCGTAAAAAGGAAATGGCGCTTTGTAAATCGTTGAGGTTATTCTTTGCCTGCAGAAGACGCTTTTCGTTGATGGTGTAGCCTTTGACGAGATGTTGCCTGAGAGTTTTTGTTGCCCAAATACGGAATTGAGTGCCACGAAAAGATTTTACCCGATAACCAACGGATATAATTACGTCAAGATTATAGATATTTACGACGTATGTTTTCTTATCAGCGGCAGTTATCCGGAAATTCCGGATAACTGAATTTTTTTTAAGCTCGCCATCTCTGAAAACATTTCCAATATGTTCATTGATCGTTCTCACATCTTTTCCAAAAAGCTGTGACATCTGTTTTTGGGTAAGCCATACCGTCTCTTGCTCCAAGCGAACATCCATTTGGGGGCCGTTTTTGGTTTTATAAATCACAATTTTTTCATCCATTGAAGACATACTAATATGAAGAATAATAATTGTCAGTCGCATATAGACAACAAAATAGATTGTTTAGGCTGTTGGAAAAGGATAAAAAAGGAGAAGGTACTATTTTATATAAATGACAAATCCACAAATAAGAAAACCTTAAGTAATAGTTTTTTTAGGCTCGGGAGGGAAAAAGTACTATCGCCAAAATAATCCTTTTATAAAAGGCTAAAATACTATTTTTGTTGTGTATAAGCACTAGACAAGAATCAGCATACTATTGTATATTTTTTTATTATGAACGGTGACTTCTTCTACCGGCGACTGGGGCTGAGGATCATAAGCATCAGAAAAGCACAGAAATTGTCACAGGAAGATATGT
Organism: uncultured Gammaproteobacteria bacterium; assembly: GCA_964366485.1. Lineage (GTDB taxonomy): Bacteria > Patescibacteriota > Microgenomatia > UBA1406 > GWC2-37-13 > YC2-FULL-38-9. The sequence continues at coordinate 5,141 of CAYITZ010000052.1, read as the reverse complement.
CCGACCGGGCACACATAGACCGGACCTACTATGCTCGGATAGAGCAGGGAAAAGTCAATCCTACCGTTCGTGTACTTCATAAAATTGCCCGGGCACTCAAAATAACCATAAGCTTCCTTTTGTACGGAGTCTGACTCTTGCATCTATTCTTCAAATAAAGTACATTAGGAGTAATGAAAGAAAATGTTTCTCCTTTGCAAAAGTCCCTCAACGTATGGGCCATTATTTTGATTCTCTGGAGCATCTATCGTGCAAATTTTGGGACGAGTCTTCCTATATGGTTTGATGAGTTTCTAGTCAAGCCCCTCTTCTTTATTCTCCCTGTTTTCTGGTATATAAAAAAGATTGAACGAAAGCCTTTTTTTGCACAGGTTGATCTTCACAGAAAAACAATTATTCCAGATCTCTTACTAGGGTTTGGATTGGGACTTGCTTTTTTTGCAGTTGGGTATCTCGGTATTATTTTGAGACAAGGCATGTTAACTACTCAGATATTGAGTCTGTTTACACCGCAGATACTTACCATCTTTATTCTCGCTTTTGCAACAAGCGTCAGTGAAGAGATACTATCCCGCGGATTTGTCTTGAAACGACTCTACGAGGAATCAAAAAATGTCATCAAATCAGTGGCGATTTCCAGTCTTTTATTTTTCTTTCTTCATATTCCTATTCTTTTTACCAGTCAGCATATGACGGGGACGGTGATTCTCCAAGTTATGATGACCGATATCGCATTAAGTGTGGTAGTTTCCGTCCTTTATCTTCAAAGAAAAAGCTTATTACTTCCCATCATCATCCATGCCTTTTATACATTCAGTTTGACCTTTTTTCTTAGTTAGTCTCTTTGATATATTTGAAACATCGGTTCTCCATTCACGGAAATCGTATGCAGTAAAGAAGTATCAATTTTAATACCTTTAAAATTATCTACCGAACCAATTACAACACTTCTCTTACCTACAACTAGCGGAGATTTAAAATCGAAGATAAACTTATCAAATTTTTCGATCTGTCCAAAACCGTACTCATCTGGCGCTGTTAGTTGAGCGACCTGTTGATATTTTTCTGGAGGATATCTCAGATAAAATAAGGAAAAAATATAAGGCATACCTATGTCTCGAGTAATATAGAATGTGTCGTATTTATTGTAATTGTCTTTGAGAAATTGACCAACCTCACTATATCCACACTGCCAGGCATGAATGGTTATCAGTCTTTTTGGATAATGAAATAGATAAAAATCCCAGGAAAACAGAGTAAAAAAAGAAAATATTAAGACGATTATGAGATAAAAATATTTCTTCTGATTATGTTTGAATATCCGCGCAGTATTAATGAAGCCGTATGCAGAGAGAATACACAAAGGAATCAGTAAAAATAATGATCGGGTAAGAGATCCGGTAGACCATGCAAGCGACGCAGATAATGGAGAAATAAAAATAATTGATAAGATGAACCATCTCCATCGTTCACTATTTTTAAATAGAAAATATATACCAATAAATACAAAAATATATTCAATGGGTGTGAATATGGACATTCCTGGGAATCCAAAACGATAATTCTCATCACCATTCATAAGTAAAAACTGAGGTGACAAATAGGTAAATTGTTGTAAAAAAATATCCCTAATACCTACGAATAATGGGTTATATAAATACTTAATTCCTCCCTCTGTTTTTAATTCCTGGATTTTCAGGTTAAAACCCGCATTGTTGAAGAATGCAAGATTTTTCAGCCGAGTCGGGTTATAGGCAAGATCAGTTAGACTAAATAAAACGATGGCAACAAATAATAAAAGGGGGACAGAAAAGTTTTTATGTTTTTGAATGAGGGAGTAAATAAATGCAGATCCAAGAAAGAAAAAAACAAAGAGCCGTCCAGGGTGATAGCTGAAGAGGAGAAAAACCGATGATGCAGTAAGGAGTAAGACATTTCTTAAAGTAACCTTATAGAGCGCCTTGATCAAAAAGTAACACGTCACTGTTGTTAGAAAAACTGCGAGATATGCCTCGTGTGCATGACGGCTTACGATATGTAATCCAAGTGATACGCTCATTAAGAACGCGGCGATTATACCTGCACGTTTACTCTTAAAAAGCTCAACTGCAAGTAAATAAACAGCAAAAGGAAGAAGAAAAGAAAGAAATATATTAAGCGCCCGAGTTCCAAATTCATTCAAACCAAACACTGCAATAAAAGGCACCGAAAGGTAGGTGTATAGAGGGAGTTTATAATCTCCAAAAGACTTGAGACGGAGAGGAAGAAGAGTTCCGTACTCATCCTTTCCCGTTTTTAATATCGAATAAGCATTATATCCAAATGATGCCTCATCCGCATTGAAACAGGGAGGACTGGGGGTCCTTTGAATAATTGAAAATAACACGGATATTGCTCCAATAATAGTCAGTATGAGGAATATTTTTCTTGTCATATAAACATATTTAATATTTCTTTATCACTTATTTTACTATGCGTCCTTTCCCTTAATATTTTTGGTAATAACAACAAAGCACTCCAAAATCCTTTTACATACGATATATCTTTAAACATCATAATAGGCAAGGAAAATAACAGGCGGGCAACATTGGAAAGCAACAATGAACTGTCTTCTATATTTTTCCAGATAAAAATACATTGATTTCGATACGCTACTGATTTAATAGATGCTGGGGAAAAATATTTCCCTATGGTGGACTCGTGATGATGGGTTACTATTATTTCTGGATTAAATAATATTTCGTATCCCACCTTCCATGCGCGGTAGGAAAGATCAATATCCTCCCAATAAAAAGGAGCAAATAGTGAGTCAAATCCTCCGATTTCCTTATATATATTTTTATTCAACATACAGGAGCCCCCTTCAGCCCATCCGTTTATCCCGGGTTTTAAATCTCCTGCTTTTTTATGTTGAAAAAATCCCTTTTCCCAATAGATGTTGTTTTTTCCAACTATTGATCCATTCTTTTCTTTTTGTGCAAAGCTTACCGCGAAGATTTGTTTATCTTCCCTCATCATAGTAAGTGCTTTTATATAAGATGAGTCATTCAACACTGCGTCGCTATTAAGAAGTAAAACAAAATCTTTTTTTGCATGAATAATTCCTTTATGAACTGCTCCCGCAAAACCAAGATTTTTTTGGTTTTCAATCAGTACAATTTGGGGAAATACTTCAAGTCTTTTTTCAATACTTTGTTCGGGATTGTCATTTACCACAATGACCTCACAACCCTTTAAAAAGGGGAGATTATGCGCTAAATTTTTTATCAACTCCCCTTCATTTTTGAAAGTGGGAATAACAACTGAAAGCATGGATTAATGTTGACAAATAATAACAAAATTATTCTAACACATTGTGACCGAGGATAGATATCCCAAGCATATACGGTATGATTGGGGTCCAACACAAATATGAGAGGTAACTATATTTACAGGCGTTTGGGAAAGTGTATATCAAAAGCAAGAAAAAGAAAAAGACTCACTCAAGAAGAACTATCTAAAACCACCTCCCTCCACAGAACACACATTGCAAGACTTGAGAGCGGAGAATTAAATCCTTCATTCAGGACTCTTTTAATTCTCTCACGAAAACTGAAAATAAGCTTGAGCTATTTGTTGAGGGGGATAAAGTAATCAATCAAGGCATGCTTTGACTGATTTCTTAAGGCGAGGGAGATCTTTTTGGATCACATTCCAAACAGCTTCTAAATCCACTCCAAAATATTCGTGAATAAGAATATTTCGGAGAGCTTTCATAGAGCGCCAGGGGATACCTGAGTGCTGTCTTTTAAATTCATCATCAATATTGCGAGCCGCTTCTCCTATGATTTCGAGATTGCGGATAACGGCAAATTGTTCCATGTCCGCTTTATAAAATTGAACCTCAGTGAATTTTTTTGTAAATTGCTCAATAAATGTAATCGACTTTAAGATGTCTGACAAAAAGACAGTATTATTTCGCTTCATAGAATATCTTTTGTTCCTTAAGAATTTGGTCTTTTAATAATGGATGAATACTTCGATAGGTAACTAAATCAACTTCTTTTTGCAATTTTTCTTCAAGATCAAGCTTAAGATCGGCAAAGCCAAATAGGGTCATCCCTTGGGGAAGTTGAATGAGAAGGTCAACGTCACTTTTTTTATGAAAGTCTCCTCTTGCGTATGAACCAAAAAATGACGCCTTTTTTACACCATATTTTTCTAACAGGGGAACAATCAGGGACGTTAAATGAGTCATGTGAATAAATTATATACCCATCATATCCCTGTTTGCAACCTGAGGCTTATCAATTTGAGGCTTATCAATTATTCTCATAATATTTCTGAGAATGAAAGGTATAAATGACTATCGATGAAATATATCTTGAATTTTTACCTTGAGTTTCCCTGCCAATCTCATAAGGAGCCTGAGCGAAGGGCTTTCACGACCTTGCTCAATATAGCCCATATAAACACGGCTTATTCCCATTTCTCCCGCCAATTGTTCCTGTGTTAATCCTATCTTTTTCCTCAATTTTTGAATTTTCCATCCTAAAGTACGAAGGATTTTGTTTGACCTCTTCCTCATATAGAAGAATTTTCATACGAAGCACTGTATTAATCCACAAAGTATAACTAAGCAATTAGCCTCAAAATTACTCTTGCTATTCTTGCTAAGAAATACTAAGATTTTTATAAGTAGGAAACTGTGTTTATGATTAATAAAATCTTATCAGTCGCGTTTATTGTTTTATTAGCTGTGATTATCACAGAGGTGGGGTATTTTTTTGTTATAAAAGATAAACCTCTTCAGGCGTCTACAAACGATTCATGTAGTTTATCAAAGATGCTTTACGGAAGGATTCAGACAGATAAAAAAGACAAAACAAATGCACTATTACAGCCAGATATTCAAGCGATCCTCGGGAATATTGTCAAAAATAGCAATAGCACATACACGTATGTACAAAAAACGACAGGATATGTAGCCAAAATTCTTAAATATGACAAAGATCAGTACGCCATGATTGACGTGGTTGAAAAAAATGGAGGCAAAGTCATACTAACATCCCTCGTTCAAGTAAAAGATCCGCATTTATATTCTACACCTGACTTGTCCAAATTAGTACCACAAAGTTTTTAATAATTTTTGAGTTTCTTCG
>CAYITZ010000051.1:0-8395 GCA_964366485.1 uncultured Gammaproteobacteria bacterium | reverse complement strand
TAAAACAAAGTTTGAACCGATAAAACCCGCGCCTCCCGTGACTAATAGTTTCATAACATCAATTATAACATTAGATACGAAAGGAACCAATCTATTGATTGAAGTTAGGTCTTGAAACCATTTCCAAAGATAACAGAATTTATTTAGTTTTAGGAGCACCAAAGTCAAGTAACTCCAAATAAAGTAATACCTTGCAACTTTTATCTATTGGCCATAAATTATAGGTTGCGTGTGAAGGTATGGGGACAACGTCCCCTGTTTCTGCTATAAACTTAACCCCGTTTACTTTAAAGTCAGCACTTCCTTTAAGAATATAGTAAATCCGTGGTCTGTTCCCAATAGTCCGTTCTCCGTGTTCGCCGGTAAATTCAGCATATGCAACGGTTGTACCATTATCAATTTCGGGTAATTGATAATAATATCCATCAACTCCTGGTCTTCCATGGTGAATAGAGTCTTTTTTTGATATTTTATTCATAACATTATTGTATCAGAAATGAGCGCGGATTATGCTATTATTATAGGCAACGATGATAGCAGACTATCTTAAAAAAATTCAATCTGAACTTATAACTGAAAATGCCCTTGAGCATAGTTATCGTCCAGCTCTTAAAAACCTCTTTGAACAACTTGACCCAAATATTATTGCAGTAAATGAACCCACTCGTTCAGCTCATGGTAGTCCTGATTTTGTTTTTTTCAAGAAAAGTAATAAGAATATTATTCTTGGCTATGTAGAGACAAAAGATATAAATGTAAACCTTGATGATATTGAAAAAACCAGTCAATTAAAACGATATTTAGGTTATTCCAGTCTTATCCTCACCAATTATATTGAGTTCCGTTTTTTTCGTAATGGAGAGAAGTATCAAACCATAATTATTGCAAACCGTGAAGGTACTTTTCTTCGATCAAAGGAGGATAGTTTTCAACTCTTAGGAAGAGAATTAAAAGCATTTTTAGAAGGAGAACCTGAGCGTATAAAGAGCGGTAAGCGACTCGCACAGATTATGGGCGGAAAGGCCGCGCGTATTCGAGAGAACGTAAGTAGATATCTTCAAACAAAAAACGATAATAGCAAAGAACTCGAGAAGATGTTTGAAGTAATGAAAGAGCTATTAGTCCATGATCTTTCAATAGAAAAGTTTGCAGATATGTATGCTCAAACTCTTGTGTATGGCTTATTTGTTGCTCGTTATTATGATAATACTCCAGAAAATTTTACTCGTGAGGAAGCCCCCTACCTTGTTCCTGCCTCAAATCCATTTTTAAGGCACTTTTTTAGTCATATAGCAGGCCCCAACTTCGATAAACGCTTAGGGTACATTGTTGATGAACTATGTGAAGTATTTTCTGTTGCAGATATTTGTGATATCATCGCGCGCCACTTTAACTTATTTGGTGAAACGGTAGATAAGGATCCTATTATCCACTTTTATGAGGATTTTCTGAAAGAGTATGATCCTTTGCTTCGCAAAAGCATGGGCGCCTATTACACACCGGTTCCGGTTGTTCAATTTATGATTCGAGCAGTTGATGAAGTTCTTAAAAAAGAATTTAATCTGTCTGGAGGAATAGCAAATACTGATAAAATTCAGCGAGACATTTACGTCCAAGGAAAAAAAGGGAAAGAAATGGTCCACAAAGTGCAGATTCTTGATCCTGCCGTTGGCACCGCTACATTTTTAAACGAAATCATAAAATATATTCATAAAGGTTTTAAAGATCAAGAAGGTGTGTGGCAAAGTTATGTCGATCAGGAACTTCTTCCGCGCCTGTATGGTTTTGAACTCATGATGGCGCCTTACACCATAGCTCACTTAAAACTTGCGATGACTTTAAAAGATACGGGTATTGATAAATTTAATCGAAGACTCGGAGTATATCTCACAAATACTCTTGAGGAAGGAGTAAAAAATAAGAATGATCTTTTTAGTAGTCTTGGATTAGTTGAGGCAATAAGTGAAGAATCAAAAGCGGCGGGTGCAATCAAGCATGATCGGCCGATTATGGTAATCATTGGTAATCCACCCTATAGCGGAGTCAGTTCAAATATGACTGAATATGCAAATAGACTTATAGAGAAATATAAAGTTGAACCAGGAGGTAAAGAAAAATTAAAAGAGAGAAAGCACTGGCTTAATGACGATTATGTAAAATTTATTGCGTTTGCAGAACAAATGATTGAAAAAAATGGAGAAGGAATTGTTGCTATGATCACCAATCATGGTTATATTAACAACCCCACATTTAGAGGAATGCGTTGGCAACTTACACAGACATTTAACAAAATATTCATTTTAGATCTTCACGGAAATGTTAAAAGAAATGAGACTTCTCTTGATGGCAGTAAAGATGAAAACGTTTTTAATATCCAACAAGGAGTAGCAATTATAATTGCCATAAAAACTAAGCAAAAAAAGACTGCGGCTGAAATATATCGTGCAGATATGTGGGGGAAGAGAATGAAAAAATTTGAGCAACTATCAAACAGCTCTTTAAATCAACTTAAGTGGTTTAAATTGCAACTTGATGCGAAAACATATAGCTACACTAAAAACAATAATGAAAAATTAAAAAAAACATATGACAGCTTTATAAGTATTAATGAATTATTTCGCGAAAAAACATCAGGAATAGTAACAATGGGAGATAGTTTTATTATTGCCTATTCAAAAGAAGAATTAGCTTATCGAATCAATCTATTTCTTCAATCAGAAATATCCGAATCTCAACTTCAAAAAGAATATTCACTAGGAAAAAATTATGCAAAGTGGATTATTTCAAATAAGGAAAAAATTAAAATTCAAGACGAATTGTTTAAAAAAATAGCATATCGTCCATTTGACGAAAAATGGACTTATTTTGATAATAAATTAATTTGGAGACCGCGAACGAAAATTATGCAAAATTTATTAAATAATGATAATGTATGCGTGATTTCTGCTAGAGGAACAAAAAATCCCATTCCAGATCATTTTTTTATGTCAAATAAGATTACTGAAACTAAATTGGGTGAGTCTAGCACCCAATCATATTCCTTTCCTCTTTACATTTATTCTAAACTTGAACAAATAAACATAGATTCAAACAATCGTCAAGCAAACCTCAATCCTGCATTTGTTAAGCAATTATTAATGAATGTTGACGAAGATAAAGTTGAGCCCCTTGATGTCTTAGATTATGTGTATGCTGTTTTATACTCTCCAAAGTACCGCATGGTGTATAAAGAGTTTTTAAAGGAGGACTTTCCACGAGTATCATCACCGAAAAATAAAGAACAGTTTTGGAAATTAGTTGAGTTGGGTGGGAAGTTAAGGAAGCTACATTTGATGGAAGATCCAAGTTTAGATACTGTTTCAACTACATTCGACGTTGCGGGAGATGGTATTGTTGAGTGTGTCAAATATGCCGGTGATAAAGTATGGATCAATAAACTGCAGTATTTTGGTGAGGTGTCGCAGGATTCATGGGAGTTCTCTATTGGAGGCTACCAGCCTGCACAAAAATGGCTCAAAGATCGTAAAGGTAAAAGTCTTAATTTTGAAGACGTGAAACATTATCAAAAAATAATCAAAGTACAGTTAAAGACAATTGGCATTATGAAAAATATTGATGAAACAGGAGTACTATGAAAAAAAATCTAGCTTTTTTTGAAGGAAAGAAAATTAGGAGGATTTGGGATGGAGCTCAAGAACTTTGGTATTTTTCTGTAATCGATATCGTTGGAATATTATCAGAAAGTGTTGACCCAAGAAATTATTGGAAAGTACTCAAAAAAAGGCTAAAAACTGAAGGAAGTGAGGTGGTTACAAAATGTAACCAACTGAAAATGCAGTCGTCGGACGGTAAGTATTATCTTACTGATGTGGCTAGTACGGAAGTGCTATTTCGCCTCATTCAATCGATCCCGTCCACAAATGCCGAACCGTTCAAACTTTGGCTTGCCAGAGCAGGATACGAACGAGTAGAGGAATCTCAAGACCCTGAACTCACTATCAATCGTGCGCTCAATATGTATCGAAAATTAGGCAGAAGTAACACATGGATCAATCAACGGTTAAAGAGCATTGAAATACGCAAAGATCTGACGAACGAATGGGAAAAAGGAGGAGTAAAACAAGGATTGGAGTTTGCAATTCTTACCGATGAAATTACTTTTGCTTGGGCTGGTATTACAACTCGACAGTACAAAAATCTGAAGAATCTAAAAAAAGACAATCTTAGAGATCATATGACAAATCTTGAGCTTGTTCTTAACATGCTAGCTGAAGTGTCAACAACGGAAATATCAAAAAAAGAAAAACCAGACTCACTTTTAAAACATAAAGATATTGCCCACAGAGGTGGAAGTGTTGCTCATGTTGCAAAAAAGAAAATAGAGAAGGAAATAGGGAAAAAGATTACTTCTTCTGCAAATTATTTGGAAGATAAGAAAAAGAGATTGATTTAGTTAATTTTTGTGCTTGGAGCGGAAGATGAGATCTTCAAGCACTTGCCAGCGTGCCTTTTTCACCGCATAGGGGACATCATCTTTCATTGTTTTAGTAGCATGAGTAAAGGGACGTTTGGAATAGATAGAAACATACGCTTTATCAAAATCAACTTCTTTGCAAAGTTTCACGGTATTTTGGAATTCTTCGTCTGTTTCGCCACAAAAACCTACAATAATATCAGTTGTTAATTTGAAATTTGAAATTTTAAATTTTAAATTTGCGACGAGCTTTAAATACTCGTCGCGCGTATACCAGCGATTCATTCTTTTCAACACATTACTATCGCCTGACTGGACGGGGAGATGAATGGTGCGTGTAATGTTTTTGTTATTTGCAATTACCTCAATCAATTCTTTCGAAAAATCCCAGGGATTTGAAGACATAAAATCAATATGTTCAAAGCCGAGCTTTGCAACCTCGTCGAGCAAATGGGGAAATAAGGTGGGGATACGATATTTTCCCAAATGTTTTACCATTACTGGTTTAATTTTTGAATTTTGTACAAGATCAGATCCATATGAATTTACATTCTGTCCCAAAAGGGTTACCGACTTGTATCCTTTTTCAATAAGCTCCTTACATTCATTTATGATATCTTCGTATGGACGGCTCACTTCCCGTCCCCTTGTGAATGGCACCACGCAGAATGAGCAAAAATTATTGCATCCGTTTGATATGGGGAGCCAAGCGTGAAGCTTGTCAGTGCGCACGGGTGGGTGATCAAACCCAACTTCTTCAATTGGCATAAATTCATCCACCTCAGGCATCTCATCACGCAATTTTTTTAAAAATTTTCCGGTTGTATCCCGCGTCGCCATACCGGTCATACACCCGGTCACAATGATTTTATACACCTGTTTTTTATTTATTTTTTTTCGTTTGATTTTTGCAAGATTTTGCACGAGTCCCCGTACTCGGTTTTCAGGAGCATGGCGGATCATACAGGTGTTAATTATTGCGTAGTTTGTGTCTTCAAAATCTTTGCCTGGTTTTATACCACGGTTTTCATAGGAGGTGGCAATTCTCTCCGAATCCGCAACATTTTGTTGACAGCCAAACGTATGAATAAAGTATTTCATAGAAAGTCTTTTTTCATGCGCTCAATAATCATGATGAAGGCAAAAAGAATAACGGCAATCATGAAGAAGACGATAAGTTTTTCAATTCCCTCAAGGAAGAGACTGGAAACCCCGAGGATAAAGGTAATAAACCAATAAAAAATTGCAATGCGCCTTTTTCCCCAGCCAATGTCAAGAAGTTTATGATGGAGATGTCCCCAGTCTGCTTTAAAGGGAGATTTTTTGTTTTTTAGGCGGCGCATGATGGTATAGGATGCATCCAACATGGGAATCGCCAAAATAAGAAATGCGGTGCCAATTTTTCCAAATGATAAAATGGAAAGTACGCCAAGGAGGAATCCGGCAAGCGCCCCACCCCCGTATCCAGGCATAATTTTTTGAGGATAAAAATTATAGGGAAGAAAACCGATAAATGCCCCCCCTACGATAAATGCAAAAATCATCACGGTTTGAGCGGATACATCATGACCAACAAAACGATTTGCCAAAATTCCTAAAAATAGTGCCGCAATTCCCACAAATCCGGGAAGTTGACCATCCACCCCCTTACTCCAATTAATCATATTGGTAGTCCAAGTAAGCCAGATAATGGCGGCAATATCTGCAAAGACAAGAATAGAATGTTTTCCAAAAAAATCAAAGACGATGCGCCATTGATCAAGTCGTATCACTCCCCCAAATGGGTTTGAAATAAATGGAATTCCCAAACCAAAGCCGATGACGATCGCAGATATCAGGATATTTGCTCCAAAGCGAAGATAAGGAGACAGGTCATAACGATCGTCTAACAATCCAACAATAAGAAGTAAAAAACTTGATACCAAAATACCGATCATTATCTTGTTTAAGGGAAGAAAAAGAATGGTTACGAGAAGGATAGCGGCAAATATGGCGATTCCACCACCGCGGGGGACGATGCCTTCATGAGTATGGGCCGGATGTTTGCGCTTTGTTCGGTCAGTAACAAGATTGTGTCTTACTGCCCATTTAATCACATATGGAGTGAGGGTATATGAAATGAGAAGCGAAAAAAGGAGGGCAAGAATACTATCCATATCAACTAACCAGTAGGACAATTTTTATAAATATAAGGGTGAAGGAAATCATAAGAAACAGATTAAGATAATATATCATCTGTGCAACAAACGTATTACTGAGAAAAAATTTTCGATAGATAAAACGATTCATCAATACAAACACATTCAGTAACAGGGGAAGCAGAAAGATCATCCACCACTCTCCCAACTGGTCTTCACCCACAGAATGAGTGTAAAAAAGAGGTATTTGAGGGGGGAATGTCTTGTAGCGCAGTACAAAAGAAAGAATCATGATGGCGTTACTTCCGAGGAGGGCGTACAACATAGCTACTATTATACCCGATTTTGGGTCATCTTCAGTTGCAATTGAGAGATATGTTTAATAATATGTTACGTAACATGACATAGATCATACTTCGAACTTAACTCATTTATTATTTCATTTTTTAATACATGAAAGACAAACTAATTTCTACACTCATAAAAAAAGAAATCAAAAGACAGAAAGAAGGAATTGAGCTCATCCCCTCTGAAAATTATGCATCAACTGAAGTAAGGAGTGTCCTTTCATCATATCTGGTCAATAAGTATTCGGAAGGGTATCCGAAAAAAAGATATTACGGGGGAAATGAAAATGCGGATGAGGTTGAAATCCTCGCTCAAGAACGGGCAAAAAAGTTGTTTAAAGTCCCGTTTGCCAATGTCCAGCCATATTCAGGGTCGCCAGCAAATTTAGCTGTCTATCTTGCAACTTGTAAACCAGGTGATACAGTCATGGGGCAAGCCTTGATCGCAGGCGGTCACCTCACACATGGACACCTGGTATCTGCAACAGGGATCTTTTATAAAACTGTTCAGTACGGACTCAAAAAGAATCAAGCGGAAAATGATGGAGACTTGTTTGATTATAAGGAAATTCGTAGATTAGCCTTGGAACATAAGCCAAAGCTTATATGGGTTGGGGCTACTGCGTATCCATTAAAATTTCACTATGAACGTTTTGCAGAAATTGCAGATGAAGTAGGGGCATATTTGGCGGCTGACATTGCACACGTTGCAGGACTGATTGTGGGTGGGGCCCATCCCACGCCCGTTCCCCATGTCCACATAGTCACCACAACAACCCACAAAACACTTCGTGGTCCACGAGGGGCGATGATCATGGTGACTGATAAAGGCATAAAAAAAGATGCCGAACTGGCTACCAAGATTGACAAAGCAATCTTCCCCGGCCTTCAGGGAGGTCCTCATGATAACCAGACCGCCGCAATTGCAGTTGCTCTTCATGAAGCCGCTCAAAGTTCGTTTAAAAAATATGCCCATCAAATTGTAAAGAACTCTCAAGCATTATCACAAGTATTGATAAAAGGCGGTTTGACTTTGATTGGAGGAGGAAGTGAAAATCATCTCCTATTGGTTGACCTTACTCCAACTATGGGTCCGGGCGCAGGGATTTTTGTTCAAAAAGCGCTTGATGTGGTTGGTCTTACCCTAAATAAAAATACGGTGCCCGATGAACTTTCATCCCCCTACTATCCTTCCGGAGTTCGATTAGGTACCCCCGCATCCACAACGCGAGGTATGAAGGAAAAAGAGATGAAGTTTATCGGTGCAATGATTTTAAAAGTAGTGGATGAAGTTAAGTCGTACCGATTACCAAAAGAGAAACTTGAAAAGGGGCCATATATCAAACAGTTTCTGGTTGATTTACAAAAAAATAAAAAACTTAAGATATTACGTGGACAGATAAAACGGATGGCGGTAAAATACAAGATTCCCTAAG
>CAYITZ010000050.1:0-8471 GCA_964366485.1 uncultured Gammaproteobacteria bacterium | reverse complement strand
GTAATAATCCCATAGGTTGGCTTAACGAAATCACAAATTTTCTTTATCTCCCCTATTCGATATGCCCCCATTTCTGCGATGAAATATTGGGTGTCTGGTTTTACATTTTTTAAAATGGAAAGTGCGACTCCCACATCAGAGTTCATATTCTCATCGGTCTTGGCCACGTCAAACGTGGTTGCCAAAATTTCATACAGATATTCCTTTGTTGTAGTTTTTCCGTATGAACCGGTGATACCGATTACCGTCACTTTTGACTGGGATAAAAGAAGCGCCGCCTTTTTTATTATTGACTCACGTTTTACATAAGCAAAAATAGAAGTTATATAAACTCCTAAGAGGACTAAGATAAAACTTGTCAAGGGAAACAGAAGAAGAGACGCAAAGGCGCCGATGGTATCGTCTTTGACCAACCAACCATGGAGTCCAAGTAGGGTAAAAGAAATACAGAAAATGAGGACATTTCTTATCGACTTTGCCGGGAAACGTCTAGGTGTTAATATAATATGTACAATACCTTCATCATGGAGTGCCGCAATAAAGCGATCCATGCGGTACTCTTTGATCTGAAACACATAAATAAGGTCCAAAATCTTCCAGGACCCGGCGAGAAAGAAAAGACTGGTAAATAGGTTTGGAATCATATGAATTTAATCATTTCTTTATAAACAAGCTCCGTATATTTAAGAGGTAATCCATGAGTAATCCCTTCAAACATTTTTAAAGTTGATCCTTCTATTTTCTCATGGAGCTCATAAGCCATTGGCGATGGCGTATCTTTATCCGCACTCCCCCAAAGGATGATGGTTGGTATTTTTATTTTGGGTAACAGGTGTGAAAGATCTTCCTGGATAATTTTCCGGAAATTGGTTTCAAGGTGCGGATATTTCAAACTGTCTGAGTTGGGAAAGAAGATACGGTAAAGCAGTCTTTTCAATCCTACCGGCAAGCGTTTCAATAAAGGAAACGATGATTGCCTGGAAGTGGTCCTTTTAAAAGCACCGTTACAAAGAATAAGTTTTTGAATCAGGCCCGGCTTAGATGCTGCTAGATAAATACCCAAACTTCCCCCAAAGGAGTGACCGAAGTAAGTGATTTTGTCTAACTTTAACTTAAAGCAGAATTTGGCTATGAGGTCGGCATATTCCTTAACTCCCCATGAGGGGTCGGGAAGGTCGCTTTTCCCGAAGCCGGGAAGATCCAAGATGATCGTTTCATGGCTGGTAAACAGCTTTGCAAGGGGTAAAAGGCTCGCAGAAGACCCGCCCCAACCGTGGACGAATAAAATAGGGGGACCCTTGCCTATTTGCTGGTAGTAAACCTTCTTTCCTGCAACATCTAGGAACATGTCTCTATTATACCGTATTTTGTTGTGATCGTTAATTGTGAGTAGGGACAGGTTTAAAACCTGTCCCTACAATTTATTGAATAGCCTGAAGAATCTTCACAAATTCCTCGGGTGTCTGAAACTCAAGCTTTTGTCCGTCAAGGAAGAACGTTGGCGTACCGTTAATTCCCGCTCGCTCTCCGCTTGATAAGTCCGAGTTAACTTTATCTTTAACACTTTGCAACTCTATATCTTTTTTAAATTGGTCTCCATTCAGCCCAATAGATTTTGCCTTTTCCGCAAGATACGCTTTCGGGTCCTTGGTCTTGGACAGGTTATCCTGATCCGCAAACAAAGCACTTACCATCTCGAAAAACTTACCCTGTTTGGAGCTCCCCTCAGCCCCATAGGCCATTTGAAATGCATTCTCATGAATCTGGTAAAGGGGAAAGTGACGGTATACCAAAGTAACCTTTTTGGGTATTGCAACTTGAGGACTACCTGACGCCTCAAATGAGCTTAAGATATCATGGTAGACCTTACACGCGGGACATTGAAGATCGCTATACTCGACCAGCACGTGCTTCTTTTCGGGAGACCATTTCACATGGTCGGTTGCAGAAAGAGTCATCACTTCCTTATAGTCAGGAGTTGTATTGGTCAATTTGTATATGCCAAAGAGAAAGGCAAAGAGAAGTACAAGTGATCCCGCGACCATAAGATGAGTTTTGTATTTCATAGTGTTGTCATTTTAATAGGTTGTTTCCCAAAATGCAATCGAATTGGAAAAGCGAATTTTAAGTGTCATATTAGATTGTCACAACAAGCTAAATACTAAGAATACCTTCATTAGCAGACTAAGAGCTAATCTGCTAGTCTTATTCCAGGTAAAAATACACCTGAGGTATGTAGTGGCTTTTCAGTTAGATTGTTGTGGTAGGCCACCTTACCTCTCCAGCAATAAAAGGGGCAACATGATCAGAATCCCGGCAATAAAGCTTATAATCTGGATGAGGTCTTTTTTAAGGTTTGAGCCTTTGTGGAGCTCGGGAATAAGGTTGCTCCCTGCAATATATATCAAATTTGCCGAGGCAAAACTCAGAAGAAAGAGATGGGTTCCTTTCATATATTGACTCAACACGAGTGACAACACAGTTCCGGCGACCGCAGTGAGTCCCGAGATAAAATTATAGAGCAGTGCTTTCTTACGACTCAAGCCGCCATGAATGAGGACACCAAAGTCCCCTATCTCATGAGGTATTTCGTGAAGGATGACGGCGAGCGTAGTCCCAATTCCAATCGGAATACTCGAAAGAAATCCCGCGCCGATGATAAGTCCATCAATAAAATTATGAACTCCATCTCCAAACAACACCATATAAGTAAATCGGTGCACGTGATGATCCGATTCGCAGGAAGAATCGTTATGACCGGTGTGTTGCCAACAGATTGCCTTTTCGATGACAAAAGACACAACTATCCCAATCAAAAAATAAAATGAAGCCTGGAGGGTAAATCCGTATTGTTCGGATATCTCCGGTATGAGGTGGATAAAAACATCTCCAAGTATTGCCCCAGCCGAAAAGCTTACAAAATAAATGAGTATCTTATTTAAGACCTTATCTTTTATGGCCAGTGTAAATGCACCAAGGAGCGAAAGGAGACTTACAAAAACAACACCAATGAGTGCATAGATCCAGACGATGGTCATGGTGTTATTATATCAAGTTATCTTATATCTTGAAAAGAAGCGACTCTTTATGTTTTTCTATGTCAATAAAATCATCGGCAATCTCAATGAGTTCATGGTTTGCTGTCTTTCGGAAGGCAACCACTTCGACCAGACACCCGAGTGATTGTTGAAGATAATTGACGACGGGTTTAAAGTCACCGTCTCCTGAAACCAAGATTATTGAATCAACCTTATGGCCCAAGCGAATTGCGTCCATGGCAATCCCCAGATCCCAGTCCCCCTTTTTAGCCCCTCCATAAAAAGTCTGGAGAAGTTTCTCTTTTACTTCAAATCCAGCCGAGTTGACCGCGTCAAAAAAATCATTCTCTTTTTCACTCGGGTCGGCTTTGATGACATAAGCAATAGCCCGGACTAACAGGCGTTTCTGCGCGACCAGCGTAAGCAAGTTTTTATAATTCACCCGTGACTGATACAGATTTTTTGCAGAGTAGTATAAATTCTGCACATCAACCAATACCACTACGCGTTGATCTTTATTTCGTACTATCATAATTTATTCTTTCACCTCGACAGAATTGATAAGATAAGATCCCTTTGAAAAAATCCCCACATATCCTTTGGAAAAAGAAGAATCTTCAACTTCTTTAAAGGACACATACTGTTGATTATTTACCGAAAAGGAAAGATTCATTTTATTCCCTTTTTTTTCAACACGAAGCCAAAGATATGCCTCTTTTTCAAATATATTACTTTTTAAAGAGTCCTGAGCGATGGTTACCTCTTTCCCTCCCTCTTTTTTATACAGCCGCCATGTATTCGTCTGTTCTCCTTCTATGGCAAAGAAATATCCCTCATCGATCTTGGTATTCGTTTGAAATGAGAGGCCGAATGTGCCGAATTTCTTCGGCGCAAAAGAAACCGTGTAGGAAAAATCATTCTCCTCAACAGATTTATTAAAAAGAACCTGTGTCAATAAGGGGGACCCCAGATGGAGAAATGTCTTTTTCCCGGCCGTCTTCAGATTAAAAAATTCTTTCGGATACACTATAAAGTCTGTCTTGTCCTTTATAGATTTTTGCGTCCATATGCGGTCGAGCGCGATTTGCGCAGTCTCCCCTTTTTTCGCAGTTAACTCAACCGATGTCTCTTCAACTTGCCCCCAATCAAATTGATTTTGCTTAAAATCTTTTTTTGGTAAGGAAAGCAGATTCCATCCCGGCTTCAGAGGCGGGACCACAAAAGTTGCTTTATTATTGTCTTTAGTTTGAAACCCAATAACGAGAGAATCAATCCGTTTTATCATTTCCTCAGTGTCAATATTGACATATGCGAAGACCGCGTCAAACGCGGTTAGATTAAGGGGTTTGGAAAGGGTGATGATATTGGGTTTTCCCTGGGTAAAGATATTCATCCCCGTATCCCCATCAAATGTCCTTCCCGAGTCGCGGGTAAAGTTCCCCCGCCAATTTTCCCCCTCTTCAAATCCGGCAATTTCAAGAGTTGGTACATCTTTATACCGTTCAAGAAAGTTTATATTGAAGGTCGTCTTCCGCTCTTTGTTTTGAAGATTTTTTAATACAAAAGCCAAAAGAAAAAAAAGGAAAATCAATACAAAATAAGAAGCATATTTTTTCATGAAGGAATGGTATTTTGTTTTCATATCAGATGCTACAATGATTATATACTAATTATGAAAAATGAAAAAGGATCTGCACAAGTTATCATCATAGCGTTTGCTATCGTTATTTTATTTGGAGTTGCCATATTTGGTTTTGTTATGTATAAAGCTCCTCCTCAAAGTAATACACTAAAAGGAGATATCAATCGGGATGGGAAAATAGATGCAGAGGATGCGGACTTAGTACGCAAGGCATCCCCATGTAATCATGCGTTTGAATGTTGGAAAAAAGTCGTCGGCAAAACCAAAGACGGAGATAATCCTATCTATGCTTCAGATCTTGACCTCAATCACGACGATAACGTGAATGAGCTTGACATAAGCGCGATGAGCTCCGAATAATTCTTAATGCCTGTTAGAAAACTTTTAACAGCATAACGCGGTCATTGCCAGATGGACAAACGCTACTTCCGACGTTGTGTCATACTCATAATCTTTGGAAGGCCATCGATACCTTGATAACCAAGATAAAGTGCGTTCTACTATTCACCGCTTCGGTAATTTCACGACTTCCCACTCAAAGTCGATTAGATCTGAAGGGTAGAGTTTACCCATATACTTTGTTACTATATAAATTACTTAATTTCGGAAGGAATTAAGTTGACTCTACCTGCTAAAACCGTAAAATTGTCCTAAGTCTCTCATCTTTTTTATTACCAAATTGATACCATCCACAGCAGGTTTAATTTGACCTATCGTCTGACTTTTAGCTAAAAAATCAGCCGCTTGTTGACTAATATACAGGTAATAATCACCACTCTCGTACCAGACACAAAACATTTCTGGAAAATAAGACGAATCACCTATAGGAGAAAATCCTGCTTGAGTTAAAGCATCAAAGCCAATACCTCCATCGTATTCCGTCATTACTCCCCCCGTCCATCTTCCTTGATTTGATATTAAATGATTACTAGAATGTATTGAAGTAACCCGACGGTATTTACTATATATAGCAAGTCCATCAACATTGGATCCTGCCATATCTGTGTCTGTAATAATATATGGTGGGGAACTTGAGTTTGTGGGGTCATGTAGTAAGATCTTTTGTTTTATTCCCTTCTCACAAGGATTTATACCATCTCCCGCACTTTTCACTCCACTCGATGAATAGGATGTCGAAGAATTATTCTCTCCTCTAATATCATTCAAGTCAACATTCTCCAGCTCTGCCGCCTTGCTTGATGTGGTTTTATTGACCGAGGAGGAAAGAGTAGAGAATAGAACAACTGAAAGTCCAAAGAAAAGCAATAGTAATGATACGATTACCAATCTTTTTGAAAGACAAAATTTAGATGAAGGATCGAGAAACATAATTAAAGTATAACAAAAAAACATTACAATGAATAAAATCCATTCAGACTAGAAGCTATCTGAATACCCAAGGACAAAGTTTGTCATTGCGAGCTAAGCATAGTATAGCGAAGCAATCTTTTTTAATAATGAGATTGCCGCGTCGCTACGCGCCTCGCAATGACACTAGATGAAGTTTTGAGATGACTTCTACTCTATCAGTAAGGAGTTTTCAATCAGGTTCTTAAACAAAAGTCAAAGCCGTTCCCGTCTTGTTTGCGCGTCCGGTGCGGCCAATGCGGTGAATATAGTCCTCATAGGTTGCCGGTGGATCATAGTTAATCACATGGGTGACGTCGTGGATATCAAGTCCTCGAGCGGCTACGTCGGTTGCAATCATGACATTCACCACGTCATCCTTGAACATCCGGATTGCCTGTTGACGTTTGACTTGCGGTTTGTCTCCATGGATGGAGGTGACCTTAAATCCTTTTCTGAAAAGTTCTTGACCTAAGCGCTCGACTCCAAACTTGGTTCGGCCGAACACGAGTACTTTTCTGAATTCATCTTTTTTAAGAAGTTCATCAAGTACTTGTATCTTGGTCCGTCCGCTATCAACTTTTACCACATCTTGTCTGATATGGCTCACCGTCTCTTGGGTTTTTACGGAAATGGTTACGGGGTTGGTGACAAAAGTCTGAATAATTCTGTTTATTTCCGGTGACACCGTTGCCGAGAAGAAAAGTGATTGACGTTTGGCCGGAAGGAATGAGATGATGTGTTTAACATCATTGATAAATCCCATATCCAACATCTGGTCAACTTCATCTAATACAATCATGGAAAAAACTGAAAGATTCAGTATTCTTCGTTCAATCAAATCTTTTAAGCGTCCCGGGGTCCCAATAACCACATGAGGATTTCGTCTCAAATCATAGATTTGATTCCTCATTGATGATTGACCAATACAAAAGGTACTGTTTAGTCTTATTCCTTGAGTAAACCTACGAAGTTCTTCTTGTATCTGCAAAGCTAATTCACGAGTGGGAGTAATAATGAGTGTCTTATAATTAGGATTTTCTATGACGTGTTGGATGATGGGAATTAAAAATGCGGCGGTCTTTCCGGTCCCGGTGTTGGCAATTCCAATGATGTCTTTTCCTTCAAGAATGGGCGGAATTGCTTTTTCCTGGATAGGCATGAGGAGTTTGTATCCGCGGCTCAAAATGTTGTTTTTAAGCCTTTGATCTATTAAAAGTGTCTCAATACTCACGGTTGGCGCAACTACGGGTTGGGCTTGAACCTGGACTGATGCCTTTTTAATAAAAGAATGGATGGGAACAATCGGTACTCCGCGTCCGCGAAATCCTCCCCTACCTCCGCCAAAACGGCTGGGGCCACCAAAACGGCTTTTGTTACTAAAACGAGCATTACTCACGGGTCGGTGATTAAACATACGAAAAAAATAAATGGTAAAAAGAAAGAAGAGCCTGTGACATAGGCTCTTATAAATTAAAGAAGAGCCTCATACTGAGCGCATTATTAAATGCGAGAAGTATATAAATACAAAAACAGTATCTTACAATCTAGATATATTATATCACATCTATCTAAAAACCTCCACACGAGATTATTTTTCCGCACTATATATCATAACCCCTTCTTTTTTAATATCGTCGATAATTGACCAAGGCTTTGCCGACTCAAATTCTGAAGGGGTGAGCCCATACACGTGAATATCATGGTCTTTTACAAGACCGCTATGGAGGTCATAAAGAATATTATATCTTTTTTCTTTATCCAGATCTTTAAAATCAGCAACCACCATAAGATCAATATCACTCCATATCGTTGCTTCGCCACGTGCAAACGAACCAAAAAGTAAAACTTTATCCGGGCGAACGGCATTTTTTAAGCGAGCAATATATTGTTTTATTTCTTTTTTAATTTTTGCGCTACCCATAGGTATACTTTTTGAGCTATTTGTAATAACGGCTCAACCGCTTTTTTTGTAGGATAATACTGCATACTCAAATCAGTATATCTGACCCGAGTGTATGCTTTGGATAACTCTTTAACCTCGGGATTTCCAATTTCTATCAAATTCAACCCTGCATCTCTTATCAATTCTTCAATGGTATGAATGCGCCTTGGAACAATGCTTTTGTGTTCAACGATATACCCCTTAATAACTTTTTCTACCGCCTGTTGAGCAAACAACACAGCTCCTCGATATCTTTTTTCTTTCCACATATACCGCATGTCTTCATAATCTTCTTGAGCTAAATCTATCCACAACTTAGCCTCTTTTTTCATAAATACAGTATATCACACAGCCAATAGATAAGATTAAACGTAAATTCAGATATAATAATCTATGCGGAAAATTCAGTTAACCAAACAAGGCTATGATGACTTGGTCCAGGAGGAGAAGAAAATGCAGGCAGATCGAGTACTAGCCGTGAAAGAGCTTCAACGGGCGC
>CAYITZ010000049.1:0-8541 GCA_964366485.1 uncultured Gammaproteobacteria bacterium | reverse complement strand
ATAGCTTTTAGCTTTTTTCTAATTCAAAAAGACTCATCTCCGTCCCTTTTTCATAATACGCTTTGTATGAAATAATTTTATCATTACTCGATAATATGTGAGTGATGATATGTTTGAGTTCGGGAAGAAGTTTATCTAATTTGACGATTTCTTTTTTGGTAAGCCATTCAAACCTTCCATCTTCATCACTCGTCTTTAATGTTCCACCAGCATAATCTGCTAAAAGCATATGAAAGAAAAATTCCTGCTGGAGGTCTTTTACATATGCGTTTCCGATTGCTTTTACTCTTATGTTTTTTATCGTTAATCCTGTTTCCTCCAACACTTCCCGCCGTGCACATTCAAATAGTCCTTCGTTAAATTCACGGTGACCGCCCGGAGCCATCCATACATCGGGCATGATGCGTTTATGCGCCCCGCGATGAAGCATGAGATACTTATTTCCTTTTTTTACAAAACACTCTAAAGTTACTACAATATTCCGCACCATATTCCCCCATTATATTCTATTTCTTTTAAATAATTCCAGAGGAATAAAAATAAGAAGAGATATAAAAATAGATGAGATAATATACCCAAAAGACAGAGAGGTAACGGAGAATACGTTTTGGAAGAACGGATGATAGATGATAAAAGGATGGAGGATAAAAGGGAAGAAAAACCCAAGGAGAAAAATCGGTTTTTTGAGAAGAGAAAAATGAGTCAGAATAGATCTGTGAGAAAGCCATACATCAACGAGGATAAAATGCCGAATGATAATAATTGATGTAAATAAAAGAGTGACGGCTATTTTTTTTTGAGAAAATATAATAGAAGGAAGAAAGGATGTGAGGGCAAGAATCGCGGTGAAAATACCAATAGAAAAAATATATTGAAAATCATGCTTTCCCAAAATAGTTATTACTCTTCTTGGTTTTTCTTTCATAATATTACTGTCATTAGGTGAAAAGGCAAGAACAATCGCGGGTAGTCCGTCGGCAATAAAATTAATATAAAGAAGCTGAAGGGCGGTGACGAGGGGAAGTTGAAAGATAACGGCCGCAATAATATAGATTATACTGCCGGTATTGCCGGCCAAGAGGTATTTAATAGCATTTTTAATATTATTGAAAATATTTCTCCCTTCTTCAACCGCTCCAACCAGAGTGGCAAAGTTATCATCGGTGATAATCATGTGAGCGGTTTCTTTAGCCACATCAGTACCGGTAATTCCCATCGCCACTCCTATATCTGCCTGTTTAAGAGCTAACGCGTCATTAACTCCGTCACCCGTTACCACCACTACCTCACCCTGTTTTTGCATAAGCTTTACCAGACGGTATTTGTGAACAGGCGAGGTACGGGCAAAGATTTTAACTTTTGCTAGAATCGGCATTAACTCTTCATCAGAATAATCATCAAGCTGTTTTCCGGTGATGATATCTTCTCCTTCTTTTATGATACCAGCCTCAATCCCGATCGCCTCGGCAGTCAGTGGATTGTCCCCTGTGACCATTATTACTTTTATTCCTGCGGCTTGAGTTTTTTTTACTGCCTCTTTTACCTCTTCTCGGACCGGATCGGCGATGCCTACAAATCCTAAAAATATCTGATCTTTCTCCACATTATCACCAATATTTTCTTTATAAGAAAAAGCAATCATTCGTAAGCCTTGCCGCGCAAAACGTTCAAATTCACTCCTAATCCGATCGATGTGATGAGAGGTGAGAGGTGTAGGTTGACTCCCCATTAAAATCTGCGAGGAGATTGAAAGAATAGATTCTGGAGCTCCTTTTGTTAAAATTATTTTTTCCTTTCCGCTTAGCGCCACCATCGTCATCTGTTTGGTCACTGGATTAAAAGGCAGTTCATCAATAATCTTCCATTTTTCCCTGACTGTTTCGGGAATCATGCCCACGTCGTGAGCCATAAGAAGAAGGGCGCCTTCGGTCGCATCGCCTATAATATCAAAGTCTCTTCCATGATCAACCTTTGTCACAAGCGAAGCCGTAGAACACAAAATACCGTTAAGCACCATCTTGGAAAACGGATGATTGGTTAAAAGAGGAGGATGTGTTATCTCGTAGACGCTGTTTTCCACAAAAATTTTCTTAACCTTCATTTGATTTGCAGTCAGGGTGCCAGTTTTATCGGTTGCAATGACAGTAATCGATCCTAAAGCTTCTATAGCATTGAGTTTGCGAACAATGGCTTTTTTCTTGGCCATTCGCTCAACTCCCATAGCCAAGGTAATGGTTATAACTGCCGGTAATCCTTCGGGAACAGCCGCTACCGCCAAGCTTACGGCAAAGATAAAGCTCTCAATAAGACTTTTATCTTGAATAAAAGAAAGGATAAAAACAACTGAGGAGGCTACAATGCCGATGACACCTATTTGCTTGGTAAAAACATCAAGTTTTTTCTGCAGAGGTGTTTTTGTTTCTTTGATTGTTGATAGAGTTTTTGCAATAGTTCCGAACTTTGTATAATTTCCGGTTTTCAACACCTGTGCATATCCTCTTCCTTTGGCCACGACCGTTCCCATAAACAGTTGATTACTGTTTGAGTCATGAATGTTTTTTACAACGGGTAATGATTCACCGGTGAGGGAAGCTTCATTAACCTCAAGATTGCGTGATTCGATTATCTGCCCGTCTGCTGGTATTTTTGATCCTTCTTCAATATAGATAAGGTCTCCCGGCACAAGAAACCGACTGTCAATTTGCTGTTCTTTTCCATCCCGTATGACGCGAATGGTGGTGACAGTGAGTTTTTTTAGATAAGAAAGAGCTTTTTCCGCTTTAAATTCCTGATACAGACCAAAAAAAGCATTGAGAATAACGATAAGAAAAATAAATAGACTGTCTAGCCGTTCACCAATAAAAAACGAGATACCGCCGGCCGCAATAAGAAGAAGAATTAAAACATTATCGAATTGATTTATAATTGACTTTATTAAGGTAAATTGCTTGACTTCAGAAATTTCGTTATATCCATATTGCTTGAGTAAAGTCTGAACCTTTTGAGACGATAGTCCTTTTTTGAATAACAATGTTTGTTCCATATGATTATTTATCATCTTCGATAATTTCTCCTTCTTCAACATTGTCTTTATCAACAATAAAGGGGGTTTTATGTTCTCTTTTTTCGTTCCGTGATCTAAAAAAATAGAGAACAAGGATTGGTAGTAAAGACAAAAGGATTTTTCTAATAAGATTAAATATCAACATTTTCTTTAGTGTACTTTAGTATCCCATGAAAACAGGCAGTATAAAGCTAATTAACAATAATAAAACAATGATGATGATTATGATTTTTTTGATATGTATGTTATCTCTTTTTTAAAATCTCACCTAATCGCTTGATTGTCTCGCCATAGCGTGCCCAATCACCTTCTTTTTGAGAACGGATGGCTTCATCATATAACTCCTGCGCTTGTTTAAACAGGTCTTTTGTTGGCTGATCGGGAGCGGTGGTTGATTTATCGGTTTTCTCTGTAACTCCAAATATTCTTGAAAGAGCCGTCTCTAAATTCTCCTCCATCGCAATCTTATTTTCATAGGCAACAATGATCCGCTTAAGCTCGGGAATTTTCCCCGTCTCCGCTTTAAGATAGAGCGGTCTTACGTAAATAAGCGATTCTTCAATCGGAATAACAAGAAGAGGGCCTTGGATAACTTGCGATCCTTTCTGATCCCATAAAGAAATTTGTCGACTCACTTCAGCATCCTGATTAATACGACCTATTACTTGTTTTGGACCATAGATAAGCTTTTGTTTAGGAAAACGGTAAACGATAAGTTTTCCATAGTTATTTCCATCGTTTCTGGCCACCATCCAGGCAGAAAGATTATCTTTATTTCGAGGAGTAAACGGAAGCATTAAGATGTACTCTTCCTTTTTTTCACCTGGCAGTTTCATAATCATATGACGGGGACCCATTTGTTGTACTGTATCTGTGGTTTCTTGTTTCTTTTCCTCATTGATTGTTGGGATTTCCCATTGATCCTCTTTATTGTAGAAAATTTGAGGATTATTCATGTGATACGTAGTATAAACAGCTGTTTGCAGACTAAAAATATCTTCAGGATAGCGAAGATGAGAAATAAGGCTTATTGGCATTTTGTTTAAAGGCTGAAAAAGATTGGGGAATATTTTGGCATATGTTCTAATAACGGGATCTTTCATATCAACCTGATAAAAATTAATTGATCCATCATACGCATCAATAATTATTTTTACAGAATTTCTAATGTAATTTATGTTTTCTTCGTTAAGTACTTGTGGTTGAGAGTAAGGGTAGTTATTTGTTTTTGTATACGCATCAATAATCCAATAAATTCTGTTATCAGCTACTACAGCATAAGGATCCTTGTCTATGGTTAGAAATGGAACAATTTTTTTAACTCGTTCTTTAATATTGCGGTGATAGAGAATTCGACTGTTAGTTGTTACATCATTTGATAAAAATAGATTAAGAGAGTTGAACTTGAAAGCAAAAAATAATCGTTTAAGGAACGAGTCTATCTTTACTCCTCCTTTACCTTGATATGTTGTGTAAACATTCTCTTCTCCTTTAGGGTAATCGAACTCTTTTGATTTAGTATTGACTATGATATAATCGTTAGTTTTTTCGCCATAATATATTTCAGGGCGAGTTATATTTAGTTGTTCAAATTCTGATTTTGGTGGCAAATCTTTGACAAATAAAACGGGTAAACCCTCTGCGGTTACTAGATTAACTGGCCCTGCCGCCACTCCATATCCATGAGTGAATGATAATTTTTCATTAATCCAACTTTTATTTGGGAGACTTTCTGAAGCCAATTCTCTCGGCGAAAGCATGATTTGACGAATTTCATCGTTAATCATATACCGATCATTATCAACAGAAACGAATTCGTAATATGTTCTTATCTCTTGAATTTGTGAGAATGTTGAAAGGAGCTGTTCCCGATCCCAAAGCCGTACGTTTTTAACGGTTAGACTATTTGATGCAATATCAGCCGAAGTTAACGGTTTATCTGCCGATATATTTCTTTCTTCAATTTTATCTAAGCCGTAAGCTTTACGAGTAGCGGCAATATTATTTTTGATAAACGGTGTTTCTTTAACCAGTTCATTTGGAGCAACAATGAGTTTTTGGAAAAGAGACGGAACTATAGCGGAGACAATACCAATGATAGTATAAAGGGAAATTGCCGTAATAAGCGGTGTAAGCTTCCCGCTTATACCCCAAAACAGGGTTAAAATGGCAACTAAAACGTTCAGGCCAATAGAAATTTTAAGAATAGGCACCATAACAGCCACATCAGTATAGGCGGCTCCAAAGATTGGACCGCTTTGGGTGGAAAGGAGTTTGAATAAGGAAAGATGAGTACTAAAAGCGGTTGTTATCAAAAAAAGAAAAAGCAGGATGCCAAGATGGATTTGTACTTGGGGTTCCGTCTGACCTTTTTGAGATAGTTTTAAACCGGGAATTTCAAATTTACTCAGAAAACCTGTTAGGTTAAGGCTACCTTTGAGAATATATATAACTCCACTACTAATAAGGGAAATAAGAACAAACATTTTTAGGATTCCCAGCCCTATATTAAAAATAGGAAGAGAAAAGATGTAAAAAGCAATATCTTTTTTGAAAATAGGGTCATACTCTCCAAAAGAGGTACTTGAAAAGAACTTGAGTATTTCCTGCCAGTTTGATGCGGTAATCAATCCAATAAATAGAGAAATAATAACACACATAAATATGCCTATTTTTTTTAGTATTCGACTATCAAGACTGACCGGTTGACCAAGGAGCGCCGCGGGTATAAGGGCTGTCCATGAAGTTTTTGATCGAATGGTAATAAGAAAGTTCGTAAGGAAAAAAACGGCGGCAATGGCCGTAGTCGCTAAACCGATGGAAATTTTTGTGATAAAAGGCTTGATGAATACTTCTATCTGACCTATTTCAGCAAACCACCACCAGTCGGTAATAAAGGCAACGATTGCAGAAAATGAAGAAAAAAGGACGAAGACGATCGCGATTCCTATTCCTGAAAAAAACCTTGTATTTTTTATCATTACAACCAAAACAACTTATGTCTTGGCCGGTTGTAATTGATGATAATTCACAGCTTAAAAGAGCTATTAGTTCAGACCAATCTCTCTTTCTTGCTCCTTATCACCCAAGGCGATGTTAGACAATAACTATTATGAATAGTAACACAGTGTAAATGTGTTTACAAATGTGTTTTATTTATTCGCTTTAAGCCGTTTTTGACTTTCTGGCTTTTTTAGATAATTTTCTTTGGAAACCACGCTCCTACCAATTTCTTTTTCCGTTTCTGTTCTGGCTTTACCTGCAACACTTCCACCCCTTTTGGCCACTGTTTTATTTTTGGGAAATGTGTCTGGTTTTTCTTGCTGGGAAATTTCAGTTGTCACTCTCTCGCCTAGCATTGTGAAAATTAGCTCAAAATCATCCATGTGGTCACGCAGATTTTCTCTTTTCAGGCCTTTCAACTTCTTGTACTCGCTTGGAGTTACGCCAAAAGCGGCTTTAGAAATTTCAGCTGTCAAAATCTCATATTCTTTTTGCTGTCTTACTCCTCTTTTTTGCCATTCGTCCGTCAGTTCCTCGCGAATGGCAATTCCTCGCATCCTTTTTTCAATCCAACTACCAGAATAACCCTTGAGCTTATAAAGCATTCTCGTTCTTTTGGTCGCCAATTCAGGATTCTCAATTTCCTGTACACGCTCATAGCCAACCTTTGCCAGCCATCTTTTAAAAGATTCCGCTTTGGGAGAAGGAATAGATTGAATAATGCGAAACATAGTTTCTGTATTAGCACAGTCTGTTTCACGCAACTTTCCATCAGGAGCTTGCAATTTCAACTGTCCGATTTTTTCGGACACTTCAACATAACCCTCTTTAAAAAGCTTTGTTTTAAGATCGCTCCAATACTTTCTTGGTCTGTCCGTATCTGTTAAAGCTTCAACAACATCAATGGTAGAGAACCACCATTCGTTGTTATGAATGGTTTTTCTGATTTTTTTGCCTTTAAACAAAGCGATTTTTGTGGTTTCAATGTTGCGTGAATTCATAATGAAATTATACTATTTTTCCTTTAATGAACGAGTTTTTTATTTTTTAGCTTTTTTTAACAATTTTCTCTTTTCTAATCGAATTTAATAAGGGTATAAATTATTTTATCTATATCCGTAGACATCAATATGTCCTAAATCAAAAATTATTGCTCTTCTTTTTAAAACCTTGGTTTTAAATCCAAGCTTCTTTAATAAAGGGTTTATCTCATTCTCTGTATTTTGACCGTTGACGGCATGACAAGAAATAGCTACATGTTCAACATTAACAAGCGTTTGTTTTGCGCCTTTGATAGCATTTATTTCAGCTCCTTCTATATTCATTTTTATAAAATGCACTTTCATTATTTTAAGTTTTCTCATTTCTTCATCAAGAGTTGTTTGTTGGACTTTGAAAATTGGGTTTTTAGAAGTTTTAATAACTACCGAAGAAAAATGATTGGCACTTTCTAATTCAACTTCTTTGGCAACATCTCCAAGAGCTTTCTCTATTAAAATGACGTTTTGTAAACCTGACTTTTCAATAATAGATTCAAGTATTTTAAAGTTGTTTGGATCGGGTTCAAACGCAATAACTTTTCCAGTCTTCCCAACTCTCTTGGCTGCATAAAGAGTAAAGCTTCCCAAATAAGCTCCAGCATCAATAATAATCTGCCCCTCTTTAATCTTATAAAACCTTTCCGCCCAAAACCTAACATAAATTGGATAAAAACATTGCTGAATAAACAATTTTATATTCATACTTCTATAGTGTATATTTTTATTTTTATTTTAAATATTTCTTTTTCCCAAAAAAAAGATAAAGCCTTATTAGATTGATCAATCCAATTGAATAGATATCTGACATCTTTTTTTTGTGATATTTTAAATCTGTACTCCATCCCCATTCCCAGTGTGTGTTGACGCCGGAGTGAGGAACCCAAAGAACTTTCTTTTTATGATTGTACATGTACAAATTAATTTTTGATTCAAGTTGCCATCCTTTACTAAATCCTTCCAACAGTTTTTGTAGATACTCCTTTTTTACTATTCGCTCTCCAGTTGATAACACATCACCACGTGTTATTTTTACAAAAAGCGGAGCTTTAATTCTTCGCAAAATAAGCATGTCAATATCAGGGGTTTCTTCGATTGCTTTGATTGCATTATTGATTTCGATATAGTTAAGATTACGAAGGTCCGCATCAAGTAATAAAATAAGGTTACCTTTAGCGTGTTTTAATCCTTCAAGGATTGCGCCTGACTTGCCAACATTTTTATTTAAACGTATAACTTTTATGCCAGAATAAGCTTTATTAATTTCATCTGATTGGTCTCGGTCAGATGCATCATCTACACATATTATTTCTGATAATTTTTTTATCTTAACCACTTCATCAAGGACAGCCAATAAGCGTTGATCTTCATTCCAGAAAGGGATAATGCAAGAAACTTTTGATTCTTGTTTATGCCTATTTTTCATATACAATTATA
>CAYITZ010000048.1:0-8604 GCA_964366485.1 uncultured Gammaproteobacteria bacterium | reverse complement strand
CTCCCAAAGTTAAAGGAGTTACATCAAGCAACACTACATCT
The DNA here is from genome assembly GCA_964366485.1 of uncultured Gammaproteobacteria bacterium. GTDB lineage: Bacteria > Patescibacteriota > Microgenomatia > UBA1406 > GWC2-37-13 > YC2-FULL-38-9. The sequence goes on along the minus strand of CAYITZ010000048.1, from coordinate 8,563 downwards.
TTTGTTTCACCCGTCAACACACCCGCTTGGATTGCCGCGCCTACTGCGACTACTTCATCGGGATTCACCGAACGGTTTGGCTCTTTTTTAAAGAACTCTTTCACCCTATCAAACACCATGGGCATCCGTGTCATACCTCCGACCAATACCACTTCGTTAATTTTGGAAACATCCATCCCCGCGTCTTTCAAACAAGCCTTGACCGGTTCAAATGTGTTTAGTATGAGGTGTCCGACTAAAGATTCAAGTTTTGCTCGAGTCAATTTCAACACCATGTGCATTGGCTGGCCATCCTTTACGGTGATAAAAGGAAGGTTTATCTCCGCTTCAACTGAAGATGAGAGCTCAATTTTTGCCTTTTCCGCGGCATCTCGTAAACGCTGTAATGCTTGGGGATCTTTCTTTAAATCAATACCATTATCCTTTTTAAATTCACCCGCAAGATAGTCTAAAATGATGCGGTCAAAATCATCTCCTCCCAAATGAGTATCACCATTGGTTGCCTTCACTTGGAACACTCCTTCTCCCAACTCAAGGACGGTGACATCAAAAGTTCCTCCTCCAAGATCATATACTACAATGGTTTGTGCGTGCTTTTTATCCAACCCGTACGCAAGTGCGGCCGCCGTTGGTTCATTGATAATACGTACTACTTCAAGTCCCGCAATTTCTCCTGCCTGCTTGGTTGCCTGACGCTCGGAATCATCAAAATAGGCAGGCACCGTGATCACTGCTTTATCAACTTTTTCACCCAAATATGCTTCCGCATCGGTCTTAATCTTTTGTAAAATCATCGCTGAAATCTCCTGAGGAGTATACATTTTTCCTGATACTTCGACAGCCGCGGCCCCATCTTTTCCTTCAACTATTTTATAGGGCAACCACTTCTTATCCTGCTGAACCGAAGGATCGGTAAGTCTTCGCCCCATCAACCGCTTTATGGAGAAAATAGTATTTTGAGGATTTATGGCCATTTGGCGTTTTGCCACATCACCAACTACCCGTTTGACTGGATCTATAACTGATGGAATAACATTCCGACCCTCCTGAGAGTGGATTACTTTTGGTTTTCCCCCCTCCATAACCGCAACACACGAATTAGTTGTTCCAAGGTCAATACCTATTACTTTTGACATCGTTTAATAATTTTAAATTTATAATTTTTTACTTACTTTTACTTGTGCCACCCGTATTACTTTTCCGTTCATCTCATATCCTTTTCTTAACACCTCTATGACTTGATTTTCCTTATCTCCTTTTACCATATCGATGACTTCTGCGGTATAAGGATCATATTCTTTACCCTTCACCTCAAGCTCCTTGAGACCCTCTTCTCTCAACAGTTTGTGGAAAGAATCTTTAATTAATTTTAAATGATCATCTTTGACAAAGATCTCTGCCTGATCCAAATTGTCTAAAAAGCTGAGTAATTTAATTACCAGATGTTTGTTCGCGTTATTTATTAACTCTTCTCTTTGTGACGCCACCCTATTTTCAAAATTTTGATAATCTGCCAATGCCCTCAGGTATTTTGTTTTATTTTCTTCCGACTTCTTCTTTTCCTCTTCAAGCTCTGCCTTAACTTTAACTAGCTCATCTTCGACTTTCTTTAGTTGATCGTCTAGTATTGGTTTTGCTTGTTTATTTTGATCCTTATCTGTCATATTTTTTTATAAATTTCCCGTTTTGATAATATCCTGCAAGAGCGAGGAAAAGAATTTCAACTGAGGTGACACAGTGTCGTAATTCATGCGTTTGGGACCGACTACTCCGATGATTCCTTTTACTTTATCTGCTTCAAATTCACAAAACACGCTTGCGCATGATTCATACATGGGATCCCGTAGATCATCATCGCCGAGAAGATAATATATTTCCCCTTCCAGTTTTTCCATGCGTTCAAGTATCCGCTCCCAATACGATACTTCGTCCAGTCTATCGAACAAATATTTTTCTATTTCGCGGTCGATAAATTCATGAATACTTAACAAGTTTGAAACTCCGGAATAATACATGTCTCCGCTGTTTGTGGCCGCAACAGATACTAACCCTGTCCGGTGTGCGAGTACTTTGGTCGCTTGAGCCAACAACTTATGCCGTTCTCCCCGTTCGTCCCACACACTATTTTTATATGCCACCTCATCGGCCGTAGACATTTCTTTTTCTTTCATGATCTTATTTATATAAAAGCGAAAGCCTTTGGCTGAAGGGACTCTTCCCGATGAAAAGTGAGCTTTTTTGATATATCCATTCTTTGCAAGCAAAACCATCTCGTTCCGTATGGTAGCCGGTGACACACCAAGTTTATATTTTTTTTCAAGGATCTCCGAACCTACCGGCTCACCCGTTTCTGTGTATTCTTTAATGATTACCTTCAAGATCTCCGTCTGTCTTTGAGTTATGTCTTCCATAATATTTGGTTAATTTGTCCTTTAGGCCACATCTAATAATATGATACTCATCTTCAATTGAAGATGCGGCACAAAGGGTCGTAACCATCGACAAATAATAAGATTATCGATGGACGAACCCTTAGCAATGATAATACATCTCTGCTAATTTTGTCAAGGGGATTTTAACTTTTTTATATGAAAATCCCCGCAGACCCCGTAGACTCGCCCCTTCGACGCGAGGTCGTAGCCCTCGGGAGAAGGTAAGAGTTCTGTGGGGTCAAGTAAGAATCCTAAACTTGAAGTAAGATGCGGCAGGAAGGGGACTTTGTTATAATTCTTACATGATGAAATTAGGAGCTCATGTCTCAACTGCAGGAGGATTTGAAAAGGCTTTGGTTCATCTGTCAAACATCGGAGGGAATGCAATGCAAATTTTTTCCACATCTCCTCGGGGGTGGAACTTTGCAAAGACTGACACAATTCAGTCATCTCATTTTAAAGAAGCGAAAACAAAGTTTCATGTTAATCGTGTTTATTTTCATGCCTCATACCTCATCAATCTTGCAGATGGAGAAAAAACGGGGTACATGTCAAAACTATCTCTCATCGCCGAACTGAAAACGGCGTCAGCTCTGGGAGTTAGAGGAAGTATTATCCACTTAGGTTCTTTCAAAAAAAATAAAACGCCAGAAAAATATCAGACATTGATAAAAAATATTAAGGAAATAATAGGGCAAACACCTGAAGATACCTTTTTCATAATTGAAAATGCAGGAAATAATAAGATTGGACAATCTTTAGATGAGATAGCACAAATAATTACAGATGTAGAGACGTCCCGTCGGGACGTCTCTACCGAAAGACGATTGCGGGTCTGTCTTGATTCATGTCACCTTTTCAGTGCCGGATATGACCTTCGAACTGAAGATAAACTAAATGCCTTTTTACAGGAATTTGATCAAAAAATCGGCCTAAACCGACTTGAAGTCTGGCATTTAAACGATAGTCGGGATCCTTTCGACTCCGGTCGAGACCGTCATGAGAATATTGGAATGGGTACGATTGGACTAGATGAGTTTAGGCTTATCATCAATCATCCGAAATTGAAACATCTTCCTTTCATCATTGAGACGCCGGGATTTGACGGAAACGGTCCAGATAAGAAAAATTTGGATATTCTAAAAAACTTAGTATGAATATAAGATCAATTCTTCTCGATAGAATTAAACAACTATCATTAAAATCATATACTGATAAATCTTTTCTTAAAGAATGTACTCGTTTAATCCAAAGTGGCGAGGGAGTGATTAAACGGGACAATATCTCCCGTCATTTTTGTTGTTTCTTTGTTCCCCTCCATATTCCCACCAACTCAACATATCTGGTACACCATATAAAAGCAGATGGGTGGATACCACCGGGTGGCCATATAGATCCAGATGAGACTCCTGAATCTACGGTAACGAGAGAATTTCAAGAAGAATTAAGTTTTAAATTGACCGATGAGATTATGTCTTTATTTAATATAAGTCCTGTTTATATCGAACATCCAAAAACATGTGAGGTTCATTACGATTTTTGGTACACCGTATTATGTAAAGAACAAACGCCCTTTATGTATGAAAAGAAGGAGTTCCATGATGCAGGTTGGTTTCCTATTGAAAAAGCAATCCAAATGGTAAAACGTGACAATGAAAAAAATATGTTGAAGAAAATAAAAAAACTGTACTTATCTTCTCCTGTATAATAGTTCCATGATCGCACTTCCTCAAGATATTAAAAAATTTATGACCGTTTTTGAAAAGAAAAGGTTTCAAATATACCTGGTTGGTGGTGCTGTGCGTAATTTATTGCTCAAAAAAGCGATAACAAACTGGGATTTTACCACCAATGCAACTCCGGAGGAAATGCTTAAATTGTTTCCAGATGCATTTTATAATAATATATATGGAACGGTATCCATTTCCACAAATTCATCCATTTTTGAAATCACCCCCTTTCGAAAGGAATCCGACTATGACGATAATCGTCATCCAAAGACTATTGAATGGGCTAAAACGGTTGAAGAAGATCTGGCACGACGCGATTTCTCCATAAATGCAATTGCCTATGATGGAAAAACATTAATTGATCCCTATGGGGGACAAAAACATTTATTGGAAAAAATGATTGTGGCGGTGGGTGATCCGGATAAACGCTTTAAAGAAGATGCGTTACGCCTTATGCGCGGCATTCGGCTTGCGGCTCAATTGGGTTTCCTCATCGAGGAAAAAACGCGCGCTTCTATTCAAGGAAATACTCCTCTTATCAAGAATATCTCATGGGAGCGGATACGGGACGAACTTTTAAAAATAATAGAAAGTGAACACCCGGACGATGGTATCTTATTTCTTCACAACACAGGGCTTTTACATTTTATACTCCCTGAACTTGAAGTTTGTTTTTCCGTACCACAAAAAAGTCCAAAAAGACATCATATTTACGATGTGGGTACTCATTCTGTTATGGCCCTCAAACATTGCCCCTCCCCCGAACCCATAACACGGCTTGCAACACTCCTTCATGATATTGGAAAAACTAAGACGTTTTGGAAAGATAAAGAGACCGAACTTATTACGTTTCATAATCATGAAGTAGTAGGAACTATACAAGTCACTGAAATTGCCAAACGCTTGAAGCTTTCCAAATCACAAAGTGAAAAATTAATTCGCCTAGTAAAGTATCACCAGTTCACCGTCTCCGAAGAAATAACCGACAAAGCAGTGCGCCGATTTATTCGTGATGTTGGAAAAGAATATATTCAGGACATGCTCGATCTTCGGACTGCCGACCGAATCGGGTCAGGAGCTACCCCAACTTCTTGGCGCTATGAACTATTTAAAAAACGAGTAATCGAAGTTCAGAAAGAGCCATTTAAAGTCTCAGATCTAAAAGTCGACGGACATGATGTTATGAAAATATTTAATATTAAACCAAGTAGGCAAATCGGAGATATTTTGGACAAGCTGTTTGAAGAAGTAGTTGAGGGAAAACTTAAGAATGATAGAGAGGTGCTTCTTGCCCAACTGTCGTCTCAGACCCATGCCCCGGGTATATAATAGTCTCACGCGGAAGTGACTCAATTAATTGATTAATTGAGTCACTCAAATCTTTTTTGCTTGAATAGGATAAATCAGTCCTTCCCCTTGCTTCTTTAAAAATAGTGTCACCAGTAAATATTGCCTGTTCTTCGGGGAAATAAAAACAGCAACCTCCAGGAGTATGACCGGGAGTTTCTATAACGTTGAACGTGTAACGTTGAACGTGTAACATTCCAGAATTAACATATTTAATATTCTTTGGTGGAATCACAACGGGTTCATAACCCAAAAAATGTTTTGCCGTTTCTTTTAATCTTTTGATAAGAAATAAGTCTTTTTCGTGAATATAGAAGGGAACCTTCAAACTAAGCTGTATCTCCCCCACTGCCATCACGTGATCAAAATGTCCATGCGTTGCCAACATCGCAACCAGGTTTAAGTTCTGCCGGGAAATTTCCTCAAGTAGAAAACTCGCATCATCTGCAGGATCAATCAAAATACAGTCTTTATCCTGTGTAAGAAGATAGCAGTTTGCCTGAAGCTGTCCAAGTGGATATCTCTTTATATTCATGATTAAGATTTTTTACTACCCTTTTCAAGCCACACAAGGATGGGGGTTGCGATAAAAGGAGACGAGTACGTACCGGTGATGGTTCCAACTAACAGGGTTGCAATAAAAAAACGGATACTCGTGCCCCCAAGAAGTGTGAGGGACAATAACATGAACATAATGGTCATTGAATTGTTTAGAGAACGCACCATGGTCTCAGTCAAAGCACGGTTGGCATAATGGGCGATATCCCCTCTTCCTTCATTTTTGAGATACTCCCTGATTTTGTCAAAGATGATGATAGTATCGTGAACTGAAAAAGACATAGTAGTAAGTACCGCCGTCACAAACATGGTATCAATTTCAGCACCAAAAAAGTGGGAGAATAGGGAATAAGTGCCGATGACCACCAAGAAGTCATGAATCATCGCCAGGATGGCCGCCAGGGCAAAATTAAGCCCTTTAAACGCAAAGCTCATATAGATAAGGATCCCGAGAGTTGCAAGGAATGAAGCGATGAGCGTTTTCTGCATGGTTTCGCGCCCTATGACCGGTCCGACCGTCTCAAACCGTAAGGATTTTATTTTTAATTTGAGATTTGTTTCCAAGGCGGTTCTGAGTTTTGCTTCCTGCTTCTCATCTAGGGGCTTTGTCTTAAAAAATAGGTTGTTTTTTTTGAGTTTTATTTGTGAAGTATCAATTTTATTACTCTTTATAATTTCTGCAATTTTTTTTAGATCCGTTTTTTTATCCAGTTGATACTCGATATCACTCCCCCCCACAAAATCAATTGAATAAGTAAATCCATAACGCACGATAGAGTACAAACCACTACCGATAACTATCGTTGATATGAGAACGTAAAGCCAGGTAAATTTTAAAAATTTGATCATATTATTTGGTAATTTTCTTTTCTTTATAAAATGTGTCAATTAATCTCCTGGTTATTACTACTCCCGTAAACAAGCTTGTCCCCACCCCGATTGCAAGTGTCAACGCAAATCCTCGCACCATACCAAACTGGGGTAAAAATTCCCAGTTCATAGGGTTGAATAATATAAATGCTACGGTTAAGGTAGTGATGTTTGCATCTTTTATAGCATCTATTGCCCGTCCAAACCCGAGACGTACCGCCACGGTGAAATGTTTACCCTTCCTCATCTCTTCCTTTATCCTTTCAAATATAAGAATGTTAGAGTCAACCGCCATGCCGATTGAAAGGATGAATCCCGCAACTCCGGGAAGAGTAAGAACTACCGGAATTGCCCGGAAAATCGCAAAAGTAATAAGACCATAAATGAGAAGTGCCATTGATGCTATTACTCCCAGTTTGCCGTAATATACCACCATAAAAAGAAGAACCATGGCAAGACCAAATACCCCTGCGATGAGACTTTTTTTCACTTCAAGCGCGCCAAGTGAGGGACCGATATTCCTTTGTTCAACTAATTTGATAGGTAAAGGTAATGCTCCTGAATTTATGGAGATAGAAAGACTTTTTGCTTGCTCCACGGTAAAGTTGCCTGTTATTACTGCATTCCCCTCCGTAATTTTTTGCTGTACGGTGGGAGCGGATATGGGAAAATAATCCAAGAAAATACCGACCGGTTTACCCACATTCCGTCCAGTTACCTCTCCAAATAATTTTCCTCCCTCGGGGGTAAATTGGAGCGCAACTTGAGGTTGACCGTTTTGTGAATCAAAGGTGACGCTTGCTTTTTTAATATCTTTTCCACCCAAGCCGGTGTATTTTGTAAGTCGATTGATAATGGGGGTAGTCGTTGCAATTTTTGGGTCAACTTGCCCTTCCTCCATAAATCTCAACTGTGCGGTGGTACCAATGAGCCCAACTGCCTGTGACACATCTTCAAGCCCGGGAAGATCCACACTTATCCGGTAAATATTTCCAGACTTAAGTATCTGCACCACGGGCTCCGAAACTCCAAAAAAATTGACCCTCTTTTCAATTATATCCCGCGCGGATAATAATGAATCCTGGAGATCAGCAGGTTTTACTTTTGAGGTATCCGTTTCAAACACTAAATGACTCCCCCCTTTCAGATCAAGCCCCAATTTTGTTTTGAACTCTTTTTTTATGGGTACTCCAAAAAGACTTGTATTAATGCTGAGAGGATTTATCGTGAAATCTATCTTGGATTTTTGTACGCGAAAATGAACGGGAATATTTTCAGGTAAACATATCCATACTAGAACCACCAAAAGAACAACGTAAACAATATGCTTCATACTCATTTAAGAAGATCCTCCTCAAGCCCAACTAACATAACTTTTGGCTGTTTTAAATAATTCCAGATGAAAGGATCGTTATTTTTTTTGCGAAAGGCAAATTCTTCCTCGGTCATCGTGGTATAGTTTATCTCGCGTTCAAACTCTTTTTCCACCTCATTTACAATTGAAGTCAATTCCGGTACTACTACAACTCCAACAAATAAGAGATATATTTCCCCCTCTTTTATGGGAATTCTCTTTGAATATTTTGTGGAGATGGCGATGAACTTAATTTTCCCCAGTTTTGAAAG
>CAYITZ010000047.1:0-8730 GCA_964366485.1 uncultured Gammaproteobacteria bacterium | reverse complement strand
TTTTTTAAAAAAAGGAATGTGCTTTTCCTGGAAATTACGCTTACCGAGTACCACGTCAAATTTTTCCAACAATTTGAGGGCTTCTTTTATATCTTGAGGCTCATGTTGTCCATCTGCATCAAAGGTGACAATCTGATCTGCCTGAAGTATCTTTGCGGCTTCAATACCTGTCTTGACTGCGGCTCCTTTTCCGCGGTTTAGCATGTGCCGAAGTACGACTACGTCTTTTTCTTTAGCTTTAAGGTCAGTTGAATCGGTTGATCCGTCGTCAACCACGATAATATTTCGGTAATTTTGTTTATGAAGTTCATCTAACACTAATCCTATAACTTCCGATTCATTATATGCCGGAATGACTATATAGGTCTTCTTGTCTGTCATGAATGAAAAAAATTATGAATTCCTGAGAACCATCTCTTGCCTTTTAATATCCGCCTTTACCATCATCGTAATTAATTCTTCAAAGGTGACTTTTGGTTTCCATCCAAGCTTGGTATTTACTTTTGTCGTGCGCGCACGAAGATGGGGAACCTCAGCTGGCCGATTGTAACGGGGATCGATGATGACATATTGCTTCCAGTCCGTCACTCCAATTTGCTTAAAGGCAAGAGCTACAAAATCTTGGACACTATGAAACTCGCCGGTGCCAACCACATAATCATCCGGATCTTTTTGCTGAAGCATGAGATACATTGCCTCAACATAATCACCCGCAAATCCCCAATCTCGTTTGGCCGCAAGATTCCCTAAAGAAATATTTTTAGCAAGTCCAAGTTTTATCTTTGCTACTCCGTCGGTTATTTTCCGCGTGACAAACTGTATGCCACGAAGAGGGGACTCATGATTGAAAAGAATGCCGTTTGAAGTGTAAATACCATAGGATTCACGGAAATTCACTGTCATCCAATACGCATACACTTTTGAGATGCCGTAGGGAGAACGAGGGTGAAAGTTAGTATTCTCATCCTGGTATCCGTTATCATTACCCAAACCGAACATTTCACTGGTTGAGGCTTGATAGAATCGGGTGGTAGGGGAGAAATATTTTATTGCATTCAAGAGAGAAAGGACACCCAACGCATTTATCTCAGTTGTAATCTTTGCTTGTTCCCATGAGGCGGCCACAAACGATTGTGCGGCAAGATTGTATACTTCATCCGGTCGCACTGTCTTTATGACGTTGAGAAGGGAGGCATCATCGGTCAAATCCCCATCGATAAAATTTACTTGGTCCATAATCCCTAAAAACTGGAGATTCTCATAATGGGGTGAGGAATAGCGCCTCATAAGACCATATACTTTATACCCTTTTTCGAGAAGTAATTTTGCTAGATAGGGACCGTCCTGACCTAAGATACCTGTAATAAGTGCCGTTTTTACCATATAAGCATATAAATGTTATAAAAGTTACCATGATTATAACAGTTATTTTGCTACAATAATACCATGATTTATCGGATTAAATCGTTTTTTTCGAGACCCACGAGCCGTGATATCATCATAAATACTCTGGGAAATTATCTCAACGTCTTCTTTTCAGCTTTTTTTGTATACCTCCTTGTCCGCATCCTTGATCCGAATCAGTATGGCGTGTTGAGTGTTCTGTTTGGTATTGCCTACGTCCTGGCAAACATTCTGGACTTTGGGACTACCGCCACCATTTATTCATACTTACCGCCCCTTATAGACGCCAAACAACCAACCGTTTATCGTTTCATAAAAAGTACTTTTTTTTATCAGACACTTTTTTCTACCATTGTGATCGCGGCTCTTTTTGTAACCTTTCCTTATCTGGATACCTATTTTTTTAAGACAGGGGCTCCTCTCATAGAACTTTATATTACCGCCATCTCCGTGCTTTTCTTTATCTGGCAAAATTTTTTAGGCAACTGTCTCTATGCCGCAAAGAGAGTCTTACAAAATAATATCTACAACAATGTGGCAAACATCGCAAAAACAATTGTCATAATTGCGCTTGCCCTTACCCATACCGTAACCGTGGGTTCCATTATATTTACTTTTGGCATTGTGGGACCAGTGGTTTTCTTCATACTGGTATATATGAATAAAAAAAATCATATCAGATTGGTCATGAATGCACCTATTGCCCGAGAGGATTTTCGTTTCAACTATACCTTGACCTATTTTGTTGCCTCTCAGTTTTTTAATCTCGGTCTCAGGATGGATCTTTTTCTTTTGTCCTATTTCCGGCCAAAAGATGAGGTTGGATTTTACGGACTGGCTCAAAAAATAATTCTCACCATCATTGCGACCGTCATCAGCATCACGCAAGTTATTTCGCCTGCTTTCTCAAAAGTTGAATTTAAAAAAGATTTCTTTGCCCATGTCAAATCGGCAGCACTCTATATGCTCCTTCCCACTGTATTATTCCTCGTTCTTGCGGTCACCCCCAACTGGATATTTTTTCTGGTATTTACCGAGAAATTTGTGAAAACCGCAGACATCACTCGAGCCCTTGCCATTCCTTTCATCCTGTACCCCCTCATGAGTTTAGGACATCTCTTTCTTCTCTATACAGTAAAGAAACCAGTATATATCTTAGTGACCAATGTGGTACTTTTTTTGACCATATCCTTAGGTTGTTATTTCTTTATTCCATTGTATGGTACAACTGCGGCAGTCTATTCAATCGCCACAGCTTTCTTTCTCTCCGGAGGCCTTCTCACCATCTTTGCGCTGTATGAATTTAGGAGGATGAAATAAATCCGCAGTTCCATTTTTCAAAATATACTTCCCGGAACGTGTATCTTTCCTTAAAGTGACAGCCCTTATTGCGTAGGGCATTTTCATAATCAAATCCATAGATGGGAGAGGTGTAGGGGACGACATAGGTGTCTTTATCCAAAAATTCATTTTCTCCTATGGTGCGAAGTTCTTTGAGGATTATATCCGGACGGTAATATGAAATGGGGTCTGAGGAAGGAAGTATTACGTAGAGAGGGGCGTTTGCGGGAAGTCTCATGACTAGGCTCTTCCAATCTTCCCTGTGCAATGAGGGCAAAAGAAGATAGAGTAATGAAAAGATCGCAAAGAAACCAAGTACAATCTCATAAACAGCATTACTGCGTAATTTATCAAGAAGTTTTTCTTCATGTTTTTTCCAAAAAAGACTGAAAAAACCTCTCCTTTCCTTCACCGAAATATACTGATCAACTCCCGCAACGATGAGAAGACTCATAACGGGTAATAAATATAAAAATCTAAAGTATTGCATGAGTGGCGAGAAAAAGGAGAACAGCAACGCCAAGAGGAGGGGAAAGAGAAAAATAAAAAATAAATAGCGCTTTTTTATTGCGCCCAGTATGACAAAAGAGAAAATAAATAGGGTACTCAGGCCGGCGACTGCATAATAGGCAATCTTTGGATAAAAACTTAATCTGCCAACTGAGAACTTGACCGGTATGAGTAGGAGATTTTTGAAGGACGGAACGCCCAGTACTAAATTCCAATACGGGACTTGAATCAATGAAACACCCGCATGCGTCATCTGGGTCGATAGAAGGGGATATTGGATGATAAGAGAAATAGAGAGAACACATGCAGAAAAGATGAATTGTCTGTATTGTTTCCTGAGAAGAAAAAGAAAAAGTAAACCCGCAATAAAAAAAATGCTTCCATAAAAAGTCCATAGTGCAAGAACGAGAAGAAGATTGAAAAGGACAGCAAGAGTAGTCTTGTCCTTTATTTTAAACAGCGTTTCTGGATTGTCATTGCGAGGGAGTTTACCCTGAGCAAAGCCGAAGGGAAGCAATCTCAAAAAAGATGTAAAACGCTCTAATAGAAGCGGCCGTTTTTTTTCTTCCGGACGGTGCATGATTTCCAACCAGAAATACAGAGCAAAAGTGAGGAGAAATGTCACCATGGAGTACATGCGCGCCTCTTGCGAATAATAGATGGCGAGCGGGTTAAAAAGATACAAAGCCGCCGCCCAAAGGCCGAATTTTTGATTCTTCATGCGGGTACCGATGAGAAATACGGCGTGTCCCGTCAATAAGGAAAAAATGACGGAGGGCATGCGGAGCGCAATTTCACTATACCCAAAGATACTGTTCCACATCTTCATGACAATGTAATAAAGAGGGGGATGAAAATCTGCAGGGGAAAACAAGGAAGATATCTGAAAGAGGGAGAATTGACGGACTACTTTTGCAGTGATTGCCTCATCCAACCAAAGTGACTGGTTGAGTGATATGAGACGGATGAGAAATGCCGCCCCAAAAAGAATCAGGAATTTCTTTCTCATAACCTCATTATATTACTTTTTCATGATTCCAGTCGGAGTTATTTGAATAATTTCATTTATTCCGTTTTGTACTGCGCTATGGATTAGCCCCCATTTATCTTCTCCTTCACGGGAAATGAGGATGTACTGACCATCATCGGAGTATGAATTTTTCAGATAGTCTTTATCACTCATGTGCACACTGATAATTTTATATGTTCCCGCGTCTTTGACCTCTCCCATCATTTTTTTCATATCATCAATCGATATATCCGTCTGAATATGTTTTTTCAATTCATCCAGGAGAGGAATGATTTTAGTTATAATCCCCAGCGATATTGCTTTGTCCTTGACCGCTTTGAAAAACTGTTGCTGGCGCTCGCTGCGTCCAAAATCAGTCCCGTCTTGAGACGAGTGCCGGGAGCGGACATATTTGAGAGCAGTCTCGCCATTCATGAATACGCGGCCGGCATCAAAATGCAGACGTTCGTAACGGCAGGGAAATGCATCTTTTGGTTCATCAGTAATATTCTTGAAAAAGACTTCAAGTTCCGGTTTGTCCTTAAAAAGTTGTTGTTTTTCACCCGGGTCAAATCCGGGCTTGAGGAACTTTTCTATTTGAACAAACTCTGCATCCCGTCCGCACAGTTCTTTTTCCTTTCCTTCGATTGGGTATTCAAAATCATCGAAAGTTTTTTGCACATCTACCACAACCCCTCCTAAAATATCAATGCCTCTCGTGAAACCGGTAAAGTCAACCGTAACAAAATTATCTATCGTTAGGCCGGTAATATCGGAGATAGCTTTTTTGATGAGACTCACATCGGGATATGTTTTGGTATCAACATCGGGATATTCTGTGGGAAAAAGACCTAGCTGATATATGGAATTTATTTTTGCGTGATAATCTTCTTTAGATTTAGTGGGAAGCTTATACCAGAGATCTCTGGGAAGTGAGATGAGGGCAACTTTATTTTTCTTAATGTCAATATGAGCTACCATCATGCTGTCAGTGAGATAAGGTCCTTCGTGCCCAGGACCTCCAAATCCCAGGAGGAGAATATTATACTCAGTCTTTTCCTTTGGAATAACAAAGCCACCCTTTGAAGGAAATTTCTTATATATACCTTTATAAAAATCAACTCCCGATTTTACAAAGTAGGCGAAAATAACGGCAAAAAAAACGATGGCAACGATAAACGCTTTTTTCATAAAATTGATATTCTATTATATAACAAGTTGAGCGTGGGGAGGGCCTAAAGCTCTATATTTTTGAGCGGGATAGGGGAATCGGACCCCTGCCGAAAGATTGGAAATCTTTCGTTCTGCCATTAAACTAATCCCGCAATTCAACTAGTATACTAAAAAAACTCATATTTTGATTCGTTTTTCATCCTTTGACAAAAAGGATTTCAACTAAAGGTTATTAACACCAAAAAAGATGCGGTGTGGAAAATCTCACCATGTTTGCAATCAATAATCCAAGGTATGGCCAGTCGGCTATAAAATACCTGGACTAGGTTTCCCCGAGTTCAAGCCACAAATTTTAATGATTTGCGTTAACCTGAAGATTTTAGATATTGTATCCCGGAATCGACCTAACTTGTATTCCTAGTTGTTTTTTCTTCTCTAGTTCGAACAAGAGTATCTGCTTTTTGGAATCTTTCTGTTTTTATAATTTCATTTTTTATTTTTTGGTTTTCTTGCATTAGCTCTGAATGTTTTTCTACAAAGTTGGACATAGCTTCGATACTTTTGTAGTTTAGGCTTACTTCATACCATAACCCCATGATTGCAAGAGTTGTGTTAGCTAATTGCCAAAGAGCTGATTTTTCCATGTAATCATCTTCAAAATCGAAGTACGATACCTGAATCTGAACACCTCCTTTAGAAGATAGGAATTTATACCCTCTATTAGTGTCAATTAAGTTTGAATGACTGGAAAACTGCACGGGCTCCTTTATTTTCAGTATTGCATTGGATGTAGCAGGGTAATTTTTACTTAGCCATTTATACCTTTTACTCTTGAGTTTCTTTGTGGAGTCCATAATTCCGAACTCATCTGTTTTTGCAAACTTCTTCACTTCAGGGAACGCAATAGCATAAGCGGAATCTGTCCCAGATTCAATTAACTGTCTTAAGTTGAGTGATGATTGTACATGGTGAAGGCGTATTGTTGAAAACAATGTAAGTAGATAAAAATTGCGAGTAGAATAGTAGAGCCTTGGAAATATGTCTTGTTGAGCATTGAATTCAGCAAAGAAGCTTTCCAGCAACTGAAAAACGTTCAAATTGTGAGCAAAATTCTTTCCATATTTATTGAGGGCGTTTAATGTTTTGTCGTGTTCACTTTCTATAATTTCAGTTAAAGTCCCACTATGTTTTTTCATTTATATCACTTTTTTAATCTCGACTAAAAATTCAGCATATTCATCGTAACCCTCAATAAATAAGTCTAACTGTTCCTGATTTAGTATTCGTTTATTTAGGTAAGGTTTCTTTAGTAAAGGGACAATGGATGTAACTTTGTAAACAGCTTCCAAATATCCCTCTAATTCTTTTTTAGAGAGTACCTTTTCTGAACTGGGTTTAATTACTTTTTCATAGAAAATGTTATCCAGCTTGTTAATTATTTTGACTCCAATATCCAAAACAATATCTATCTTTGTCTCGGTTGGCACCTCTCCATGCACAACCCTATTAAGTATCGAGGTGATTTCTAAAATCATATTTCGGACACGGTTGTCAATCACTCCTGTTGCGGCCAATGTTTGTACCATGGTTCTTATTCCATATATAGTTTCCCTTTCTGAAAAAGTAAAAAGTCTCTTGAGCCTAACTTCTATTTCTATTCTTAACTTCGCAAAGGCCAAGACACCGTTTTTTTCTGCCAACTCATGCAACTCACTAGCCAGATTATCTGTTCTTTTTGATATTTTTTGATCTGGTTTTACTTCTTCTACTTTTTCCTCGAGTTTTTTAATATCTTTTTCTAACTCTGCTTCAAAGTCACCCCACTTTATCTTCTTAATATGTGAGGCAAACGGAGTTAAAAGGACTAACACCATTAAGAGAATAGTTGTGCTGTCAATTAATACAAAGGTGGCTTTAAATATGTGAAGAAATAAAATTAATATGTTAAAACAAAAAATAACAACAATTATCTTGCCACTTTGAACAAAGCTCTTTAACCTATTAGTTATTTTCCACATATAACCTAGAAAGGAAATCTCTGTAGCTAGGACGAATCACTAACTAGTATTCTGTATGGCCAGCTCTCTAAAAAAGCTATGTTAACTACAGGGATCATTCTGCAAGGAAAGTATATCAATATAGAGCACAATTTTATATACTATGAGCAATGTTGAACAAAATGAAAAATATCTATAAGTGGTTAAAGGGATTCAATAAAATTCCGGATAATCTAATGACGGTTATACTGATTACTTTAGCTGTATTTGTTACACTCCATTTATTTTTACCCCTAGAACGATTAAGTGCTATGGCAGATAACTTCAATAAGGTGAGTATTGGATTGGCAGCACTTCTTACAGTTTATTTTGGAAGCACATATGTGAGAGAAGAGATTTCTCGCAAAAGAGCTATAGAGTTCTATAAAAGCAAGTATCCACATGAAAAATACAAAAAGACTTACAGAATCATTGAGAGCGAAAAAAGTCCCGGAGCTATATATTTATATGACCTTGAAAGCCTACAGAAGCATCACATTTGGAATATGTTGACTGTGTATGACTTGGGTTGGCAGTCCTATCCCAGAGAGCCGTTTAAACATACTGACTTTCTATCCATAATGAATGGGGACGCGATTCGTACTCGGGGAGATTTAGGACAATAGTTTTTTGCTCTAAAAAGATTATATTTCTCAAAACTTTGAATACCTAAGTATTCTTTCAATCTCTGTAGTTCTAAAATAAGATCAGCTGTAACGTAATAGCGAAGGCCAATTTTTATCGCCGTAATAAATGGTAAATTTGGATCTTGAAGATATTGTTTGATATATTTGTCCTGGCTAAATATATCCGAGCCAATTATGGTATCCCGCTCAAAATTTCCTCAATACCTCCCCCAAATGAAAGAAGGGAGAGCAATATGCTTTTATTATTCCCAATTTTTTATTGGAATGATAAGCTTAAAATTTGATAAAATAATAGTAATATGCCGCAACCAAAAATTGCCATTTTTGAGGGGAAGAAAATTCGCCGACACTGGGATAGTAAAAAGGAATTATGGTATTTCTCTGTTGTTGATGTTGTGGCTGTATTGACCGATAGCACAATCCCTCGAAGATATTGGAGTGATTTAAAAACTAAGCTAAAAGAAGAAGGTAGTGAGGTGTACGAAAAAATCGTACAACTGAAAATGCGAGCAGCTTAAAATTTTAAAAATACTATGAATTACAAACATATAAAAGGTAACCAGGTCGAAGAAATAGATCGAGGTTTTATCAAAGTTAAAAAGCTTTTAAG
>CAYITZ010000046.1:0-8769 GCA_964366485.1 uncultured Gammaproteobacteria bacterium | reverse complement strand
ATCATTCCCTTATAGACGGACTCCCTCATTTTTGGCACAAGGACACGGGGGGCGGGGGGGGCGGCATTTCTCCACGACACAAGATTTTAACCTCCTCACCCCCTTGCCCCCTCTCCTCCTTTCATGAGGCGGCGAGGGGGAAACATCTATTTGATTTCCAGGATTAGGTGGGTGTAGAATAAAACTATCATGAAGCTTATCCGTAAAATCACTTCATCAGGAACCTATTCAAAAGTCATTGTTCTTCCCCGTGAGTTCTTGAGAGCTTTATCCTGGAGACAAAACCAGAATCTTGAGTTGGAGTTAGACGAAAAGGGCAAGAGGATTATTATTCGTGACGCCAAAGACCCATGAAAAACAAAGCTGTTTATCCTATCCTTGTTCTGCTTATGATGTTTGCTTCCTTCTTCTCAGGTGGCTATCTTGAAAGACAAAAAAACAAAACCGTTCCAATCTCTCCAACAATTTCAATCTCCCAAAAACTAACAGTTACCGAAGTCACCGATGGGGATACCTTAAAGTTAAGCACAGGTCAAACCTTCAGGCTGTATGGAGTCAATACTCCTGAAGTTAAGGAACCGTTATTTGAGGAAGCAAAAGCATTTACTCAAAATATGGTCTTGAATAAAGAAGTTACCTTTGAGCAGGAAGAAAATTACAAGGAGGATAAGTTTGGGAGGACGCTCGGGTATATCTTTGTTGACGGGAAGAATCTCAATCTTGAGTTAGTGAAAGCAGGTTTGGCCCGAGTTGTTCTGTATGAGAAGAGGGCTAAGGGCCCGTTCATAAATTAACTGATTTACAATTTATGATTACGGCCCTTTGTGCCGCACCTCCTATGAAATAGGAAATTAAGTTATTAATGGATGCGGCCTAAGATAAAATATCAGGATGAATTACTTCAGGCGGAGAATACGGCGAGGGAAAAAAGGGTGGGGGTTTGGAAGAAATAAAACTTCTTATTTTTGTAATATGAAATCAGGAAAAAGAGTTTACTTCATCCGTTTGTTCTAATGCTAGTTTTTCAGTCTCTGCGACTGGAAGATTTTGTACTTTGTTTAATTGTCTCTCAATGACTCTTGTCTTAGTAACCGCACTTTCAATAGTATTACTCGCTTCCTGTATTTTCTTATGTGTTTTTTCCAACAAATCACCAAATTTCCCAAAGTCAGTTTTTACAGCACCGAGTAGTGTCCAAACCTCACTAGATCGTTTTTGGATGGTTAGTGTTCTGAAGCCCATTTGGAGACTGTTTAGAATTACTTGTGTAGTTGTTGGCCCGGCAATAATAACCTTATATTCCCGCCGAATTTGTTCAAATAGCCCTGGCCTTCTCAAAACCTCTGCGTATAAACTTTCTATTGGTACAAATAGAATTCCAAAATCAGTTGTGTATGGTGGGTCAAGGTATTTATCTCGTATATCTTTAGCTTCAGATTTAATTCGCATTTCAAGAGATTTACTTAACTCTTCGATCAAAAGTAGATTGCCCTGATCTTGAGCCTCAACCAAACGTTGGTAATCCTCTAGCGGAAATTTTGCGTCGATTGGTAACCAAACTTGCTTTACATCTTCATCATTCCCTGGCAACTTGACCGCATATTCAACATTATCTTTGCTAGATTTCTTAGTTTTAACATTCTTCTCATATTGCTCGGGGGTAAGAATTTCCTCTATTAAATTGCTAAGTTGGGCTTCGCCCCAAGTACCTCTAGACTTCACATTGCTAAGTACCTTTTTTAAATCGCCTACGCCCAAAGCGAGTGTCTGCATTTCACCAAGTCCCTTGTGTACTGCCTCAAGGCGATCGCTAACAACCTTGAAAGATTCACCAAATCTTTTTTCGAGAGTAGCGTGCAATTTTTCATCAACAGTCACACGCATAGCTTCAAGCTTTTCACTATTATCTTTTTGAAGTGATTCAAGTTTTTTCTCCACCACTTCTCTAACCTTTTCCATTTTTGCATCATTTTTGTCAATCAATTCTGTAAGTTTTATCGAAAATCTTTCAAAGTTTTTATTTTGAGTACTTGCAAATTCAGACATTCTTTTATCAAGAGAATCTCCAAATCCCTTAAATAGATTAGAAAGTTCTTCACGCAATCTTTTTTCTGAATCTGCAGTCTCCTTTCTACTCAAAGACATTTCTTCTTTTAAGTTTTTATTCGTTCTATCAAACAAAACCTCAACCGCTTTTGTTATCTGGTCAGTATTATCAGACTTCTTATTTCTGAAAAGTAAAAACACCAAAAAAGCGATTCCGAGAGTATTTATTATTAGCAAAATTGCTGTAATCATAAATATTTGTTAAGTTTATTTAAATATTTCTTCAAGTTCAGTCTTTTTGCCTTTGTCAATTAAATTTCCATTTTGATCAAGGTAGTCCTCAATTTCGCCTTGTTGTAAAACAAAAACTCCTTCATTCTTTAATAATTTCAGTATTGCATTTTTTGTTTTTATCTCTTCTTCCGTTAGATTGATATTTAATAGCTCTTTCCTATTCTTTTTACCAAGAGAAATTATTTTATTTTGAATATCATCATTTGAAAAAAAGTTTCTGAATGTATTTGTTTCGCTTTCTACGCCAAGTTTATTTATTCGCTTTCCGGTGATCGCATCCAGATCAAGAATAATTTTAAAGTCAGAACAAAAACATTTTAGTAATCGCCAAAACTTCTTTGCCTCTTCCTTATTATTCATTTTTATAATTGACCAATCAGAAAAGTCATGAATTATTCCAGAAAAGAAAATTGAGAAACGTTTAAAATCGGTTTTACCTTCAACACATAATACTTTTTTAGCGAAAAATATTTCACATACATCAGTATTTAAAAAATCCTTTTTAACATCTATAAGAGCTGTTTTGTTTTCATCGGTTGGTAGAATCGTAATTTTTTCTTTATTTTCAAAGTGATAAACATTGGCAAGTACTTCAGTCTTTATAAAATAGGGCGAATGAGTCGTAAAAAATACCTGTCTTAATTTTGATATTTCATGCAGAGCATCAAACAATTTTTTTTGAGCTTGTGGGTGCAAACAAATTTCTGGTTCATCAATAAATAAGAAAAAAGGTTTATTAATATCAGAGTTGTCGGGGTGTTTTATAAGTTCTTCTGCATATACTTGCAATAAGGCGAGCGCAACTGATCTTTGCATTCCACTTCCTTTTTCTTCCATATTCGTTAGAGTTCCATCATCTATTTCAATTTTTGTATTTTTAAAAAATGCCTCTGTTTTTAATTCATCAAAGTGGAATGAAATTTTAGCTTTTCCGAATTGCTCTAAAAATATGTTTTGTGTTTTTTCTTCAATTCTTTTGAGATCTCTTTTTAATCGACTATTTTCATCATTAAAAGTTTTATTAAATAATGTTGAAAAAGTTTTAAATTCATCAGTCTCTTCAAATTTTTTAACAATTTCCTTTAAAAGATTACCACATATTGTCGTTGATCCAAAAGACATTTCCTCGTTTGGATTAGTGTCGGCCCAAACAAAATTTGCCTCAAACAACTTTTTTAGAGGAGCGTCTATTCCTGCTTCATTTTTATATTTTTTTTCTTTTTCATCCCATAAAGAAATAACTTTAGAATTCAATGAAGATCTTGACAACCCTAAATATTGAACTCCTTCCTTTTCATACATATATTTTTTAAATACTTCCTTCTTGTTATTTTGTGCAAAATTATCTATAACGTCATTTATTTTTCCTTTAAAAAGCAGTTCAATAATCATCTCATCATTTTCATTGGACTTTTTGTTTTTTATCAATTGAAGGTCTTTTTTTGTTCCATCTCTTAAAAAGTCTATTGCCTCAAAAACTGTAGATTTACCAGAATTATTTTCGCCTACAAAAATATTTAAACCGCTACCTATTTTTGAACTATCAGGTAAGGAAAATTCTATTACGTGCCTTCCGTTAAAGCATTTAAAATTTTGTATTGTAATACGTTTAATATACATATCAGTTCAAGTCCAAAAATTTCCAATCTTTTAAATCGTTCGGGTTGTATACATATTTCTCACTATTACTATATCTCCACTGGCCGTCAACAGGTATCACGATTCCACCAAAAAGTTTTTTGCCTTTCTTTTTTTGATCTTTGATATATTTTGCCAGTCCTTCCGCTCGTTCTTTAGCACTCTCGGCTGTTTGGCCTTTCTTAGTATCCAAAAGCCAAACTTCATCATTCTTCAATTGCAACACAAAATCAACATAAAAAGCAGATTTCTTTCCGTATTTATCAACATACGGAACGGCAAAATAATTAACCTCACCCTTTCCATTCTTGAACCACCATTCGACCTTCTTAGCACTATCAAGGTAATTTATAAAATCAATTTCAACTTTGCTGTCCTCCTCATAAACACCAAATAAAGCAGTTTGACTATTGTCCGTATATCTTGAATAATAGGGAAACATTAACGATTTTTTACAATTTCTCGCTTTATAATTACTGTTGTAGCTGATAACATTCGGAGCATTCCAAACCAGATTTTCCATTTCCCTTTCTTCATCTTGCGCCACAACAGTTCTTTTATATTCTTCCCTCGCAGTTGTCAAAGCTTCGTTGACCTTCTCAATATTGTCTGGATTTAAGATAACTTTATAAAAAGCGGGGTCATCATTTTCAAATCCCATTATTTTCGTAAAGAATTTATTAAGTGCGCTTTTTATGCGATCCATTGAATCAAATGGAGCAAATTCCCCCGTGCTAGCTTTGCAAAATAAATCATAATACATCTGTATCTCTACATCAGGCGAGTGATAATTCATTATTGAATATTCAATTGTTCGTGCTTTATCAATGTTAATTATTTTACCGTTAATAATTATTTCCTTTGAAATTTCATTTTTCTTTATATTTAGTTCATTTTTTAAATTTAATTTCTCCGCGATATCCATAAAGATTTTTGAAAATTCACCTGACAGTCTTGTTTTTTCGCGTTGACGTATAAAATGAATTGACGGCAAATTTAAATCTTTATAAACCTTGTCATTTCTTTTTGCTTCTTGAATAGTAAAGTATTCTTTAGCAATTTCATCACCAAGTTTTATTTCACTTGCTCCGATATTTGTAAAAACATAGGCCCTATTCAATTCGGGGTGGTTTTGATAATGATGATATTCGGGCATTCTCATAATTCGCCCAACTGTTTGTAGTAAAAATACTTTACTTTCGGTTTCTCTAAAAATTACCAAAATTTGAGCACGTGGACAATCCCAGCCAAGTGCAATTGCTTGTTTAAAAATGAGGACTTCAACATCATTTGTAGATTTTTCAATATTTATTAAGTTGGGTGTTTTATTGTCAGCGAGCCAGATTGCGAGGCGTTCATTATCTTCAGTAATATCATATTTTCTTTTGAGTATTTTTTGAACATCAGTTAAAACATCTTTGTCTAAATCATTAATGCCTTTCTGTAAATTGGGTAATTGAATTAGTACAAGTGGGTTTATATCGCCTCCTTCGTCCTTGTAGTACTTTAGAAGTTTTTTTTGCTTTTCAATTGCGGCTTCAATTACTATTTCACGACTACTTTTACCGTCTACTTTAAATTTTTCAAATTCAGGATTAATAGCAACTTCTTTTTTAATCATTCCCTCTGCAACAACTTTCTCAAAATGTACTTTTATATGGCCGTCAGGGTCATGAAATATGGGTGTTGCTGAAACCTCTAGAGTGATCTTAGCAGAAATATCTTCACGTACTTTTGTAGCATTTGGTCCTAAATTTGTATGATGGCTTTCATCAACGACTAATATAATTTCTCGCCCTGTTTGTTTGGTGTTTTCAATAATGTTAGAAAGATTTTTGCCTTTTTCGTTATCACGGATATAAATTCGGTCCTGATTATAAATCTTTTCCCAGTTTAAAAATAAAATTTCATTTTTGCCAATAATATTATTCTGTAAATCCTCAAATTGTGAATAGAGAAAAATATTTTCAAAATTCTTTTCCAAAGATTTTTTACTTTGGTTATGCAAATCTCGGACAGAAATCCAAATAACAGAAAATTGTTTTTCGTCCTCACGATCGAGAGGGTTAACGAGACGTTTTAAAAATTCCCCAACCATTATTGTTTTTCCAGAGCCAGTCGGTGCTTCAAAAATACAAAGCTTACTCCCATCCAATTCTAAAAGTTCATTGACTTTGTTCTTCAACTCCTCAACTTTTTCGTCTTGGTATTGTTTTAATTGTAAATTCATCAACATAGCTATTTTTTGAAAATTTCCAAATAAATGCGTAAAATAACCGCTGGAATTGGCTTCAATACATATTTATTTTTGAGGTCCTTAAATTCTCTTTCCGGAGTTGTTTCTGTGTAGGAGAAGCAATAAATCACAAAATTACCTTTGTGTTTTTCTGCTTCTTTTTTGAAATCTGCTATAGCGTCAAGGTTATAAATTACGCCCAAAAACTTTTTACCCTTTTGAAAAATTTTGAAATCTTGCCCATTATCAACCACCAAACCAAAAATATCTTCTTTAATACAAATCATTTCAGCCGACTTATTCACCAAACTTCGTTTATTTTTATCGGTTGAATCAGAACCAACAAAATCTGTTTTGAAATATTTTAAACTCCCTCCTAGGCCAGCAACTTTTTCAGTTTTTGAATTTTTATAACCATTGATAACTTTTTCAATGCGAGGATAACAAACATCAGTGCAAATTTTGTTTTCGTTATTTGTGCAAAGAATAAATTTACGATTACCACCGTCTTCTTCATTAAGATTCAAGATCGCGTGGCCAGTCGTACCAGAACCAGCAAAGAAATCTAAAACAACAGGATCTGGGACATTGGCTAAGTTTATACAACGTTTTATTAAATCTGTCGGTTTAGGATTGGTAAAAACTTTTTCACTATTGAAAATATCTTTTAATTCAATCGTTGCTTTTTTGTTACCCTCTAAATCTGTCCATAAATTGGAGGCCGCTTTTCCTCTGCCTTCAAGGTAAAATTTAACGTATGGTCGCCATGAACTATCTTGTTTAACCCACTCTACCATTCCTTTTTTCTCAAGATTTTTGAAATTCTTTAAATCTCCACGCCATCGACTCTCATACCCTGTCGGTCCTATTGGATAGACTTGTTTCCCATCGGGATCTGATACTGGATAGAAGAGGTTTGGTCTATCTTGTCTGCGATCACCTGTCCCTGTTTTACGCCATTGCAATATAGAGTACAATCCATTATTGTCCTTCCTGCTAAATCGTTTTTTGTCTTTTTCGGTCAATTCTAATTTTCCTATTTGGAAATTTTCCATTCCGTATACCAATAAATAATCAATACTGCTACCAAACTTTTTTGCATCTTGACCAGTTGTTGTTCCTTTTGCTACGGTTACAATCCCAACAAGATTAGATTCATCAAAAATCTCATCACATAGCATTTTTAACTGAGCTAATTCATTATCATCAATTGAAACAAAAATAACCCCAGTATTTTTTAAAAGTTTAAAAGACAATCTCAACCGTTTTTCCATAAAAGAAAGCCACTTTGAGTGTCTAAACGGATCTTCCTTATCAATAAATTTATCGTTATAAATAAAATCTTGGTTTCCAGTATTATAAGGTGGATCAATATAGA
The DNA here is from genome assembly GCA_964366485.1 of uncultured Gammaproteobacteria bacterium. GTDB lineage: Bacteria > Patescibacteriota > Microgenomatia > UBA1406 > GWC2-37-13 > YC2-FULL-38-9. The sequence continues at coordinate 1,177 of CAYITZ010000046.1, read as the reverse complement.
TAACATCAATTTTCTTTTGGTGGGTAAAATTCAAAACAGCGAGTGAGTGATAATTATCCCCCTCTATCAAGATATTGGTTGGTTTGTCTGGTTCTGTTTTAATTTCATTTTCTTTAATTTCTTTCAAAACAGGAAATTGTTTTGGGACAAATTTTTCAGGCATATTTTCCCAATTCATAAAGACGTCAAGGTTTTCTTGCGAGTTTTTTTTATCCCAAACAAGACCATATTTTTTCTTTTTCAAACTTTCTAACTCATTTATTAATTCTTCTCTTGAGTAGTTATTATATTTTTTTGTTAATACCATACTTTATTTATATAAATTTTGAAACTCTTCTTTCAAATCAAACGAAGATTCTTTTATTACTTCAACCAACTTATTTTGCAATCTAAAAAGTAGCATAAATACATTTTATCACTTTTTCATCCTTACAAATTGTTATCATCATTACATGATCCTTATTAAAAGAATCCTCATTCTCGAAGACAATTTACTTGTTCTATCAAAGTTATTAGCAAATCTAGAGCTACTCGAACAAGAGCAACCATATGCACTATCCTTGGTTATTCTGACTGATTATACCCAGGTTGAAGACTATATAAATAATAATCCTAGGGCCAACTTTGATATTATTATTCTTGATAGGGATTGTAAGTTAAACGACTCATTCCATAATCTTAATTTAGAACGGTTTGGGGCTCATAAGGTTATTAGTATTTCTGCAGTTCCTCAATATAATGAAGATGCTCAAAAAAGAGGAGTTACAAAAGTTGTACAAAAAGACATTCGTAGTTATGATGAATTTGCTAAAAAAGTAGTAAAAGTAGTTCAAGAAATGATCTGAATCAATAATTCAATGCCGCCCCCGCCCCCCCACCAAACAGGAAAAGGAATGCGAGCCCCGCGACCTGCCCGCCGAAGTCTTGACGAAGGCGGGAGCGGGGCGAGCACACCAGAGAAGAGATTGGAAAAGAAATCCGAGCGAAGTCCCGACGAAGTCGTGGACGGAGGCAAGTGGTTGGTTGGCGGTTGGCCAAAGCCTCAGCTTGGACGTCACCCGGCCCAAACGATCGGCTCCGGTCGACGGCCATCCGGCAGTCCTCAGCTCCCCATATCTGAAGTTCGCCATGTCGGAAAAAAAGGTGCGATTTGTCGCAATCGGTCAAAAACATGGGT
>CAYITZ010000045.1:0-8908 GCA_964366485.1 uncultured Gammaproteobacteria bacterium | reverse complement strand
TATGAGTAGAAAATTCAACTACCAAATTTGACTATTTCGTTTTGAGTTCACTATACTCATCTCAGAGGTAGTTATTGATATGTGTCCTCTGTACCTGAAAGCCGTACAAGAAGTGATCCCACATGCTCAGATAGTTATTGATCACTTCCATATTATTCAAGATGCAAACCGGAGAATTGACAGTGAACGGTTACTCCTGCAGGATATATACAAGAAATCAATTCCTCGGTATATATTCACCAAAAACAAAGAAGATCTTACCTCCTCTCAAATACACTATATGGGAGAAATCATTAAACGATATCCTGAACTCAAGATGTTCTGGGAGACAAAGGAGAGACTACGAAGGATGTACAAAAGTACTACGAAGGATGATGCGGCCGAACACCTCCGTCTTATTATTGCAACTCTTTCCTCAACGGATGATGGAGAACTCATATCCTGGGGAAGAACACTTGCGCGCTGGAAACCCTACATTCTTAATTACTGGAATCACAAATCAACCAATGGATTCATGGAAGGAATGCATAACAAAATGAAACTGATCAAACGCATATCTTTTGGGTTTAAAAACAAAGAAGTTTTTATCCACAAGGTAATGCTATCGGTCTTAGTAGGAGTACTCTTGGGTCACACTAATATTTAGAGAACCGGCCATTTGAATCATTAAATTTTTATAATTATTTTCGTATTTGTACTGGTAGATCGCAACACAGGCTATCTTTCCAAGGTTGAAGCAAATTAAAATTTTCGCTCCTTTTCGACATAGCCTCATCATCTGTTTTTGTTCTGCAGGCTATTTTTGTTGATCTTTCCTGTAGAAATGAACCGGGTTCACATGTATTTTGTGCCTTGTCATAACTAAAAGTTTCTGTCACGGGACTATTGCTAGGCGGATTAAGTACACGACAATTGTTCTTTGTAATATCTATTCCAAGTTTAAGGCTCACATTATTACAGTGCTCTGCTGGCATGCCCAACATGTTTCCTTCTGATAAACGGTTTTGTATGGAGTTACGAGAAATGACGATGGCGTCTTTTGAGTAACATCGCCGAACATATCTATCTATGGCAACTGGTTTAGTCAAATCGTATTCATGATCTATACAGGAAAAAATTGCGTTACTATTACAAACAATACTACCCCATCGACTAACGTAGTATGGGTAATCCCAAAATACTCCGCCTCCCGCGTCCCCCTCAGGTTTAATGAACTGGAACGGATCGGGACTCCCTTTATACCATGAGCAAAAGGGAAGTTCTTTAACAGTCTTCCCAGGTGTTTTAAGCCATCCTGATTCTACATCTTTAATAAGTGGTTTTGGTCTTTGTGGATCTGCATTTGAATTTGTATCACGATAGCATACAAATGCGTTTTCTTTAGTATCAAAACAGCTATTAAAGGTTGAGCCATCATATGTCTTTATACTTTTATACATTAGCTGATCACAAAATAGTGTGCAATCTGATGAAAAAAATGAAGCTGCACTATAGTATTCTGCTCGCATTCCTCCATACCTATCTTCGTTATACTCACATTCACGCACTTTTTCACAACCGGTTGGTTTAGTAATCGCTGATATTTCAGAAGAGGCTACATCTGCCGCCCTGCTTGACGTAGTTTTATTTACGGAAGATGAAAGAGAAGAAAATGAAACAAAAGAAATTCCAATCAGAAATAAAAATAGTAATACATACGTGAACCTTTTTGAAAAGCAAATTTTTGATGCTAAATTTTGGGTCATATTTTATTTTACATCACAACAGCAACGAGGAACAAATTCAGCATTATATCTACATACTTCCGGAAGTTTAGTCCCCGGACCAAACGATGGAGAATAATCTTGATTGCACGACCCACTAACTTTCGGGTGTATCTTTAAATCGTATACTTGCACTTCAAACATACCTGCTTTGACCATCATTTCTTTCGCCCCTACTTCATTTCCTTGATCAACCAAGATTTTATCTTCGCAGGTGTCCACGCATTTCCCACCTTGCTTTGCACAAAACTCATTACATGTTTGCGACGCACCGTCGTCACACCTCACTAAGCCTTTAGTTTTTACGGTAATTTTCGGTACACATCGTGCCGAATCTTGTGCTTGTGGAGCAAATAAAACAATTCTATTATCCCCAAAACAATATTTCTGTCCGAGTTCATTCGTACATGGCACTTCGCCTTTATCCCCACAACTACCAACTTTGGTAAATGCATTAGGGATACAAACGCCATAAGTTTCAAAAGTTCCAATGAGACTATTATCAGCTGGGTTAGTTTTAATACGAAAATATTTACCAATAGCCCACATAGCTAATGAGCTATCTTTGTTATCTTTATATTTATTAAAAAAATAATCACTATACGCTGCGGAAAGACCAGGTCGCCTATCACCATACACATTTACACAAACAAGTCCCTCCTGATCACACTGTTTTGATCCTGAAGCCACCTTTCGGCAAGGCTGACCCTCTTTACCCATAGGTATTTCAGCCGGATCAACACACTTTGGCCCTTTTTCCAACATTGTCTTTTTATCAGACATTATTTTATCTCTTGTGGTCTGAGTGCTCAACCAAAAGTCTAAAGATCCAGAACAAACTAGATTGGTATCTGCATTACAGTAATATTCTTTTGTATCAGGGTCAATTGCGCAAGGATTATTTTTTCCTCCGAAATCTTGCATGGCAGTACTCTCCGTCCCTGATGCCTTACTTGATGTAGTTTTGTTTATTGAAGAGGAAAGGGTAGAGAAGACCACGACAGAAAACCCTACAAATGCAAGAAGTAACGCTGTAATCGTTAGTCGTTTTGAAATGCAAATTTTGGATGAGGTATTTAGTGCCATATATTATTTTTTATTGCAACAACAATAAAGATTGTGCGCTATATTACATACTTTATTGAGTTGAGATGCCCATATGTCTGGAAATGTATTTCTGTTTTGTTGACATGATCCCTCTATCTTCTCAACTGAGGGCTTATTATTGATAAACGGATATCTCTCAGCCTCGTACATACCCGACCTTACAGTTACTTCTTCTTGTTGTCCATCTCGACTCAGTGTTGCCTTGCTTTCACAAGTGTTAAAACATTTAGCTCCAATTGATTCACAGAAAGCCTCACACGTCGATGATGCGTTATCACATCTAACCCATTGCTTACTTGTAATAGCCGACTTCGACTTCTTTACACATTTGAAAGGGTAACTACCATAGAATTCATCGTCAATCATTCTATTCTCCCCAAAACAATAATAGTTCCCTAATTCATTTTTACAGGCTTTTTGACCTTCATCCCCACAGCTTTCAACTTTACTCAGATTTTCGGGAATACAAGCTCTGTAAGTTCCGACGAGACTACCATCTGTTGGATTAATTTCAACATGAAAATAATTACGAAGAGCCCATTCGAAATAAGTAAGATCATACCCTTTATATTTTGCTTCAAAATAACTACGATATGGGTTGGAAAGGGTGGGCCATTTATCTCCAACCAAATTTACACAAACCGACTGCGAATCACACTGCCCCGTCACTGATCCAGGTGGTCTACATATCTGACCCTCTTTACCCATAGGTATTTCAGCCGGATCAACACACTTTGGCCCTTTTTCCAACATTGTCTTTTTATCAGACATTATTTTATCTCTTGTGGTCTGAGTGCTCAACCAAAAGTCTAAAGATCCAGAACAAACTAGATTGGTATCTGCATTACAGTAATATTCTTTTGTATCAGGGTCAATTGCGCAAGGATTATTTTTTCCTCCGAAATCTTGCATGGCAGTACTCTCCGTCCCTGATGCCTTACTTGATGTAGTTTTGTTTATTGAAGAGGAAAGGGTAGAGAAGGCCACAACGGAAAATCCTACCATGATAAGAAGCAGTGATGTTGCTGCGAGTCGTTTTGAAATGCAAATTTTGGACGATGTGTTTTGTGTCATATTATTTTATTTTATCGCAACAACAATAAGTATTTCTATTGCGTCTGCACATTTCGTATAATGGTACGGTTTGACCTAAGGATGGAGAATAAGTTTGAGAACATGTTCCGCTTTTTTTAGGTTCTAAAGGACCTCCATTCCAATTCCCTTGATCAAACAATCCTGCCTTGACCGTCATTTCCTTCAATCCGACCTCTCCTCCTTGATCAACTAAGACTTTATCATCGCAGGTTTCCACGCATCTTGCATTCTGTCCGGAACAAAATTCATTACATGATGAAGATTGATCATCACAACTAAAAAGATCCTTGCTTGTTACTTTAATTTTTGGAACACATATAGAATTATCTGTTTTCCCATCCCTGATTACTCTGTTATCTCCAAAACAATAATATTCACTTTTTTCATTTATACAAGCCCTTTGTCCCGCATCTCCACAACTTTCAACTTTTGTGAAGTTATCGGGAATACAAATTCCTCGGGGTTCTACAAAATTTTTACTCGTGTCGGTCATATAGACAAAGTTCGGGATTCCAGTTGCCCCATATCTATAGTAATCGTTGTTATAATTACTAAAATTTATTCTCAAATCTTTACTTATCTCAAAACTCAATTCCTTTCCTAGTCTTTTGTCTCCCTTATATTTAGATACGAGATAATCATCAAATGTTTTAGTAAGGCCGGCTGGCGGCTCATCTTTAAATACATTGGCACATGTAAGTCCCGATTCGCATTGCCGTTTCCCTTGCTCTGCTTTCCGGCACAATTGCCCCTCTTTACCCATGGGTATATCAACGTATTCGAGACATTTCGTTTCTGTAGTAAAGTCTCTACTATCTTTATGTCTTAGCCAAAAATCAAGCGGCGCACTACATACTAATCCCGCATTTTCATTACATATTAGTTCTCTATTTTCGATTCGTTGTGGATCATCTGGTATACATGGTTGATTTTTACCTCCAAAATCTCTCAATGCAACACTTTCCGATCCCGAGGCCTTACTCGATGTTGTTTTATTAACTGAGGAGGAGAGGGTAGAGAAGACTACGACGGAAAATCCTACCATGATAAGAAGTAGCGATGTTATTGTAAGTCGTTTTGAAATGCAAATTTTTGATGAGGTGGTAAACGTCATATATTACTATAATTTATCACAACAACAATCGATACCTGCAAAACTCACGCAAGAATCACCTATAGGCCTGCCTGAGATTCTTTCCTGTAAGCATGTCCCTGTCGAACTTGTCCCTTCTTTGATCGCAGTCTTATAAATCAGCCCTGCTTTAACTACTCTTTCCTTGAGGCCAACTTCACCACCCTCATCAATAACTACTTTAGCTTCACACGTGTCTACACACTTTGCATTCTGGGTTTTACAATATTTATCGCAGCTTTCCGATCTGTTATCACACCGCAATAAAGTTTTGCCCGTGATGATGTTTTTCTTCTTGCATATGGGTGAGTCCCATGACTCTTGCGAAACTATTGTATCCTCCCCAAAACAAATCTGTTGCCCTGATTCGTTTATACAAGGCATTTCACCTTTGTCTCCACAACTTTCAACTTTACTCAGGCTTTCGGGGATACAGATACTGGGTAGATCTACAATATATGATGAGCGGGCTTTATTTGAATCATCTAAAAAAGTGAAGTGCCTCATTGCATTATATAACCCATTGAGGCCATTTGAATCTTCTTTGTTGATTGTTTGATCGGCGTTAAAAGTGAAGACTAAATCTGACCTTTTACTTCCCTTATATGTAAATTCAATATAATCATAATATGCTTTAGTATTACGTAATACTGAAAGATTAATCATTGATGCACATACTCCCTTGTCACACTGCTTTACCCCTAGTCCAGCCGGCTTACAAATCTGTCCCAAATTACCCATAGGTATATCTACCGGATCAACACATTTGGGTCCCTGGCCTTTATTTTCTTTCCATAGATTAAACTTTGTAGTGTCATTGCTGAGCCAGAAATCTAAAGATCCATAGCATAAAAGATTGGGAGCGTCTGAATTACAGTAATAATCTTTTTTTTCAAGACTATATGCGCATGGCATATTCTTTCCACCGAAATCTCTCAAAGTAATACTTTCCGTCCCTGATGCCTTACTTGATGTAGTTTTGTTTATTGAAGAGGAAAGGGTAGAGAAGACAATGACGGAAAATCCTACCATGATAAGAAGTAGTAACGTTATTGCAAGTCTTTTTGAAATGCAAATTTTTGATGAGGTGTTTTGTGTCATATTATTTTTTATCGCAACAACAATTAGTCTCGAAACCCATGTTACAACCATAATGATTAAGTTTAATATTCATATCAGGGAAAGTTTCTTGATCGCAACTTCCGCTTCTCCACGTAAAGTCAAATTTTGATCCATCATAAGGTGCACGAACTATCAAACCTCCTCTTACTGTAGTTGGCCACTCTTGATCACCATTGTTGAATGTGGTAGATACTTCACAAGTTTCAACACATTTTAAGCTTTGTTTGGAACAAAAATTATCGCATGATGTTGATAGGTCATCACATCTGAGGATGGTTTTACTTTTTATGGTAATTTTTGGAACGCATTTATATTTATCATCATTTACATCATAGATCCTCCTAGTATTTCCAAAACAAACTCCCCCTGGCACTTTTAAATTAGGACAAGTAACTTGTCCTAATTCTCCACAACTCATCACTTTTGTTAGACTATTAGGGATGCAAATACCTCGGGGTTCAGGAAGAAGATTGTTTTTTTTATCGTTAAAATAGATAAAGTCTTTAATGTTGTTGGGTAGCCAAGTATTTATACCTAGTTTACCATCATTATCAAACCAAAGTCCGTAATTATTACCTGCTTTGAACCCTCTGTTTTTGTAAACTGATATCAAATAATCTGTAAATACTTCTGAAAAGATTTTTTTATCTTCATTATCATATGCTCTAAATACATCAGCACAAGTAAGTTCCGAATCACACTGCTTTTGACCTGATTCTGCTTTTCTGCACAGGGTTCCCTCTTTACCCATGATAATATCTGAATAGTCTATACATTTAGTTTCATTGGAGACGTCACTATTTAAGGCTCCCTTTATAAAAAAATCAAGTTTGGCGTTACAAACAAGGCTTGTATCAACCTTACAGTATGGACCACCCTCACCAATGGCACATTCTTGATTCTTCCCTCCAATTTCCTTTAAGACACCACTTGCTGGCGCCTCGGCCTTGCTTGAAGTAGTTTTATTGACTGAGGAGGAGAGAGTGGAGAATATGATGAAAGAAATTCCAACGACGAAAAGAAGAAATAATACTATTACCAATCTCTTTGAAAAACAAATCTTAGATGAAGGATTTAAGAACATGATTAATGTATAACAAATACAAGATTACATTGCAAGGGGATCTTGTAAGAATTGATAAAACCACTTTGAAGTTTATACTTACGGATTGATCGGATATTTAGTTGGATTTCTCCAATACCTTATTTGTTGCTCATTCAATTCATGTGAAGTGAAGTAGTTGATTGGATCTGAAGAATTTGAACGAACAAGGTTTGTCTTTGTGAACATATTTACTTTAATACTTCTTGGTAATGTTAAATCAAAATCCATTCCACTTAGAAGTGTTGTGCGACTCACCGGTGGTTGTATGTAATTATTCAAGGGATAGCTACACGAGAAGGGAATGTGCAATGGAGCATTTATTTCTCGTGAAATACTTGTCTTACTAAAATCTTCTACATAAGACGTTCCCCGCTCATTTTTAGCCTCTACAAAAAGAGTTTTTTCGTAATTATTATCATTGTCACAGTCAATATATAGCCAATATATTTCAGAAACTGGAATCATCACCGCTTCAAAATTCATTATGTGTGCATATGGCTCTTTTTTCCCTGACTCATATGCGGGCACAACAGAAACCGTGTTGATAGCCGTCATGCCAGATTCTTTGGCACAGTATGGCTTATCCCCCCAAGCTTCCACATTACCGCAAACCGTTTGAATAGGAGGTGTTGCTATATATTTTTCATCCCTACTTGGATCAGAACCACATATTTGGTCGTCGATATTCGAAAACCTACAGCTATATACGTTTGCATTATCACACCTGTCTTTGGTAAAAACTGTACCACAACAAGGTTCAAATTCGCCTCCACAACTAGCTGTTACACATCGCTGTCCACTTCCACACCTTAAACCATCGTTACAGCCATTATCAGCACAACATGATTTACCTTTTGTTCCACACTCACGAAATAATTGTGATTCTGGAGCGGCGGCTTTACTATTTACTGAAACTTTTTGCTTGTTAATATAAGAATTAATATACACTGACAGGGCCAAACCAATAGCTACAAACAAAGCAACCAAAAAGGTTTTTTTATTTATGCAGATTTTGTTACTTCTCATTCTTATATTCAATATAAATAGTTAGAGAGTGTTTGTCAAGTGAACCTTACTCCACCGACTCCTTACTCAGTCGCATTGCCTGATCGCGGAAGAAGGACACAAGATCGTTAAGTTTAAGTGGTTTGATCATGCGGGGAAGAAAAGTAAAGTCGTCAACTTTCAGGAAATCAGATGAAATAAGAAGTGTTTCAAGTTTTACTCCATATTTTACCTTGACTCCCTCCATAAGATCGTACAGAGAATGTGACTGAAGAAGAAAATACAAATCCACAAAATCTTTAACCGTTGTGCGTTGATTGATTGTGAGTAATTTATTGATAGCAATATCCAACAGACTGTCAATAGCGATAGATTTCCAGGTAACTCCTTCCTCAACCCGTTTATGAGGATGATGGACAAAGTCCACTTTCAACTTCGTCTTATTTGAAAAAGTAAAATTAAATATATTCATACTCTGATATTTATCAAGGACCACTTCAAATGAGTGTTTGATTGACCACTCTTTTATAATGCTTAGAAGTTCTGACATATCAAACGGTTTTTCACTAAAAAAATCCA
>CAYITZ010000044.1:0-9148 GCA_964366485.1 uncultured Gammaproteobacteria bacterium | reverse complement strand
TGACGTCAGTTGCATTATCAGTCGCGTTTTTCATCGCAACCATACGGGCAGAGTGCTCTCCTGCTTCGGATTGGATAAAAACATTCCTAATTTTTTCCTCAACATAATTGCGCAGAAGTGTATCGATGATAAGTTGCGGTGAAGGTTCGACTAAATACTCAGAAATTTGGGTTTTATCGATTTTCTCTTTCACTTCAAGTTGGAGAGGAAGAATTGTTTGAAGTGTGGGTTCAGTGTGGAGGGTAGACACAAATTTATTGTATAAAATGCTCACTTTATTGTATTGGCCTTTTAAAAATGCATCAAGCACAAAAGAAAATAATGCGGATGTTTTCAGTATGGGAGTAGGAGATGAAAAATCCGCCATGATATTTGCTCCCGTTTTAGAAACAAAGGAAGCGCCTTTTTTCCCCACCGCTACAAAATCTGTTTTTTTTATATCTATTATCTTTGCCAAATAGCGGAAAAGATCAAAATTAAATGCCCCGCATAAACCTTTGTTTGCGGTGATAAATATGATGAGGTGTCGGTCTGTTGCCTCTTTATGGGGAGTTAATAAAAGTGATAAAGCTGGGTCTATGTTGCCAACGATTTTAAATATAATACTCTCCAAATTATCCTGATAGGGGCGTGACTCGATTGCGGCAACCTGTGCTTTTTTCATTTTGATGGCGGATACAAGTTGCATCGATCGGGTAATTTTTTTTACATTACTCACTGATTTTGTCTTTTTTCTTACTTGGCGGATATTCATACTACTTCTTTTACTAACTTTTCAAGTTTTGCTTCCGTTTCGGGACTGATAATTTTTTCAGCTTGAATTGTCCTGGTTATATCATGCCCTTTCATACGGACAATTTCTATCATCTTTTTTTCAAATTTTTCAACATCATTCACTGCGACCGTGTCCAAATATCCCTTGTGAGCCGCCCATAATACGACAATTTCTTCTCCCAAAGAATAGGGTTTGTTTTTATCTTGTTTAAGAATCTGAGTGACTTTAGCCCCACGATTAAGTAATTTTCTCGTTTCCTCATCTAAGTCAGATTCAAACTGTGAGAATGCGGCCATTTCACGGTATTGTGCTAAATCAAGCTTGAGTTTTCCCGCCACTTGTTTCATTGCCTTTGTCTGAGCATTTCCTCCCACACGGGAAACGGAAATGCCAATATTTATAGCCGGGCGCACGCCTGCATTAAACAAATCCGTTTCTAGAAATATCTGCCCATCAGTAATAGAGATAATGTTTGTAGGAATATAGGCTGACACATCACCTTCAAGTGTCTCGACGATGGGAAGGGCGGTTATGGAACCCCCTCCGTACTTTTCATCGATGCGGCATGACCGTTCAAGCAAACGGGAATGGAGATAAAAAATATCACCCGGGTATGCCTCTCGACCTGCCGGTCTGCGTAAAATGAGGGAGATCTGACGATATGCCCATGCATGTTTTGAAAGATCGTCATAAATGACCAGAACATCTTTTCCTTTATCCATAAAATATTCGGCAATCGCACTTGCGCTGTAGGGCGCAATATATTGGAGAGCCACTGAGTCTGCGGCTGGGGCATTCACCACCACCGTATAATCTAAAGCATTGTTCTTCCTGAGCAGATCAACTACGAGCGCCATCTTTGAATTTTTTTGTCCGATACCACAGTAAATACATATAACATTCTGCCCCTTTTGATTAATGATAGTGTCAAGAGCTATCGTTGTTTTGCCGGTACCGCGATCCCCAATAATCAACTCACGCTGTCCACGCCCAATAGGAGTAAGCGCGTCAATTGCCTTTATCCCTGTTTGGAGAGGAACGCTGACTGATTTGCGGTAAACGACGGTTGGAGCGATTTTCTCAACAGGATACATCTTGTCTGCCTTAATTGCGGGAAGATTATCCTGAGGGTTGCATAAAGGATCCACAACACGACCCAGTATTTCTTCTGACACGGGAACGGAAAGAGTGTACCCAAGTGCTTTTACTTGCTCGCTAGACTTGATATGGAGATAATCACCCAACACCACCACTCCGACCTTGTCCTCTAACAAATCAATGACGTATCCTTTTACACCAGATGCAAACTGCACCACTTCGCCAAACGTCACATTATCCAGACCCGTGACGAGCGCAACTCCATCACGCACTTCATCAACTAATCCAATCTCTTCCGTGTTTATGGTAATTGCTGATTTCTTGAGATCGCGTTCAATATCTTGTAAATATTCGTCAATGAGTTTCATGGATAGTTTTCTGGAATGTTTGTAATAAATGGCGTAAGGATAAATCTATGATTTTGGAACCATACTGTACGATGATACCTCCTAAAATAGATGAATCTATTACATTTTCATGAGGCCGATCTTTCAGGTCAGGTAATGACTTCAATAATCTACCCATCTCTTCAGGTGACAATAAGTAGGTAGAAAATACCAATACTTTCTCCTTCTCCTTTGCTACCTGGCTGGAGAGACGAGCTTTAAATTCTTCTTTGAGTTGTGGATTTATTTTCATAACCTCATTAATTCAAATTCTTTGACTCCAAATGAGTAAGTAACTGCTTTGTTACCCCCTTTTGCATATCTACCGTTAAGTAATCTTTTAATCCATGTTCAATCAAAAGCACACTCAGAGACGCAATTCTATCTTTTATTTCTCGCTCCATTGCGAGTTTATCACTCTGCATTTGCTTTTGAGCTTTCGTTACATACTCTTCGGCTTCCTTCTTTGCGTCATTCATGAGGGAGGTTTTCACCGCCGTGGCTTCATGTTTTGCCTCTAATAGTGCCTTATCGTATTCTTTTCTTAATCGAGTCTTCATCTCTTCTTCTTTTTTTATGAGGTCCGCGTCTTGCTTAAGAGCTAATTCGTTTAAGCGACTTCGCTCTGCATCCTTTTTTTTCTCATCTTTGATATAGGCCAAAAAAGGTTTTGCAATAAACTTGCTAAAAATAAAGAAAAAGAGTCCAAAATTAATTAATTGTGCGATCAATAGTTTAGGATCTACGCCGAGGTTTTCCATACTTCGTAAAACATTATGTAAATTTCAAAATAAGAGCTACTACGAGTGCGTAAATAGCAACAGCCTCCGCAAAAGCCAAACCGAGAATCATCGCGGTTCTAATTGACGATTCCGCTTCTGGGTTTCTTCCAAGAGCTTCAACTGCTTTTGACGCAATTTGTCCAATTGCTAATGCCGGACCGAGTGCTCCCAATGCGATAGTTAGTGCAATTGCAATAAATTTAACTGCCTCAGGTGTCATAAATTAAATCACCCCTTTCAAATTTGAAATTTTTAATGATGCTTCGCAACAGCCAAACTCATAAAGACAGATGTTAATAAAGAAAAAACAAGTGCCTGCACCAGGCCCACAAAGATTTCAAGAATTAAAAAGGGGAACGAAGCAAGCACCGGTACCAAAAATGCTACAATTGTCATAAGTACCTCACCTGCGAAAATATTTCCAAAAAGACGGAAGGCAAAAGAAAGGACGCGTGATATTTCAGATAAAATCTCAAGAAACCCGAGAAAAAAATTTATGGGGTTGGATAAGTTTATATATTTTTGAATATGATCTTTAAACCCTAAAAATTTTATTCCGTATACCTGCATCAGCACAACTGAAATGAGAGCAAGTGCGAGAGTAGCATTGATATCCGCATTATTTCCTCTGAATAAAGGCACCCTCAACGTGTGAGCACCCTCAGTCACTGCAATAAGGATACTCCCTACGCCTGGAAGTAGCCCAAACCAGTTTTGAAATAAAATGTAAACAAAAAATGCGCTTAAAATCGGAAAAAAGAAAGTTATGTTGTGTCCCATAATAGACTCAAACAGACCATACAAACCCTTAAGCATGGTATTAAAAACATAAAAAAACCCGGACTTCCGGACAGATACTACCTCTTTTGAGTAGCGAAGAGCAATAATAAGGGAAAATACCAAAACGATTGCTGAAAGTACAAGTGAGTTAGTGACTTTAAATGAATTTAGATGAAAAACAGGTTCAGCCTTTATACTTATCTCGGGAACTCCCGATTTTTCTTCTTTTTGTTCAATGTTCTTTGTGGCGATAGCACTCGTCTTATTTTCAATACTGTTCGACTCAAGTTGAGACATATATTTACTTAACAAGTTTAAACAAGTTGTAAAAGGTGCCCACCGCACCTATGGCAATTCCTATAGTCACTCCGATTGGCTTTGAATGAAATCTTCCATCCGCATATGCCCCCGCCAATACTCCGACTAATAAGGGGGTCACCAAATAAAAACCTATATTCAAATACTTCAGATACCCCAGGTCTTGAGTTTTTTGAACTGTCCTTTTAGATTTTTTCGACAATCCAATCTCAAAATCTTCATTCATCGCAGGAATATTTTTATTATTGTATTGTAGCATTATCTCAATAGTTGGTCAACTCAATTTCATCGCATTGTCCACAATAATACTCAGTTGGTCTTCTTTTTCCGTAACTTTTCCTTTCAAAATAATAGCCTGATTCAATATAAGGGATAGCCCAATCTTTGCATATAATTTTGGAAACACTATTGCCTCAACAGACCCTGTCTCATCATATACTGTGATGAAAGCCATCTCGCTATTGTCTTTTTTTGTCCGGATAATTTTTTTACTGCTTATGACTCCCACCAGCATATGCGTCTTATTAGTATCTTCTTTTGTAACTTCACCTATTTTTTTTGTTGTCTTTTCTTCTATGATTTTTTTAAATTTGGTGAGTGGGTTTTTGCTGATGAGAAAGCCAATTACCTCTTTTTCCATTGTGATAAGTTCATCCTCCGGATATTCGGCCATGGGTTCAAAATCATCTTTTTGCGTCTGTGCTACGTTTGATTGGAGAAAAAGACTGAATTGACCTTTTGAACTTTCTTGTTTTGAATCAATGATATCCTTGGCAATTTGGGGATAGTAATACAGAAGTGTAGCCGCCGTCCCAAAAGCTGTGAAGGCTCCCGCTTTTATCAAGCTTTCGACCGTCCGCTTATTTACCTTGCGTAAATCAACTTGATACAAAAAATCCTTAAATCCCGCAAACGGACCTTTTTTTCGCGCCTCCATAATCGATTCAATAGCCGCGCTTCCCACATTTTTGATTGCAGAAAGTCCAAAACGGATGTTTCCTTCTTCAATGGAAAAATCATGAATTGAAGCGTTAATATCCGGTGCAAGTACTCTTATTTCCATGCGCCTGCACTCTTCAATCGCCTGAGCCATTTTTATCTCCCGCATTGGACCTGCCACTCCCTGAAGTTCTGCAGTCAATAGCGCGGTCATGTACTCAATAGGAAAGTTTGCCTTCATGTATGCGGTCCAGTAGGCAATGAGCGCATAGGAGGCTGAGTGTGGCTTGTTAAACCCGTATGCCGCGAATTTCTCCATGAAGTTAAAAATACTTTCAGCCAATCGATTTGAATATCCACGCGCTATACAACCACCGATGAATTTTACCTTTTCTTTATCCATGAGCGATTTTTTCTTCTTTCCCATGGCCATTCGAAAATTATCGGCTTCGCTCATCTTGTATCCCGCCATCTTGTTTGCGATCTCCATGACCTGCTCCTGATAGACAAGAATGCCATAGGTTTCGGAAAGAATTGGCACCAGATCTTTATGAAGATACTTAATATTTTTAGGATTCTTTTTACCTTCAAGAAACATGGGAATAAGATCCATGGGCCCCGGTCGATATAGGGCAACCATAGCGGTTATGTCACTCATCTTTGAGGGAGCCAAATCCTTGGCAAGTCGCCGCATACCTCCTGATTCAAGTTGAAATACTCCAACCGTCTCACCACGCGAAATAAGTTCGTATGTTTTTTTATCATCAAGAGGCACATCGTGAATATCGATTTTTACTCCTGAGTTTTTTTTTACATAGCCAAGTGCCTGCTCAAGAATAGTAAGATTTCTTAGTCCTAAAAAGTCAATTTTAAGAAGACCTACTGCCTTACCGTTTGGTGCACTATTGAGATCCAGACTATACATATCATATTGTGTAATAATTCTGTTTTCTTTAGATTCGGTTTGAATTGGTACATACTCGGTCAAGTCATCTTTGGAGATGATGACCCCTGCCGCATGAACTGATGAGTGTCGAGGTAAACCTTCTAAACGTTCTGCAATATCTATCACTTTTTTAACATCAGGCTCTGTTTGGTAGGCAAATTTTAAAGGAGGGGCTTCGATGAGTGCTTGTGCCAGCTTTAATTGAAAACCCTGTTTCCCTTGAGGAATCATCTTTGCAATGCGATCCCCTTGTGAATATGATTGTCCAAGCGCACGCGCAACATCACGAACTGCCAAACGTGCTTCCATTGTGCCAAAGGTTATGATTTGGGCTACTTTTTCTTTCCCGTATTTATCAGTCACATATTTAAGTACTTCATCTCGTCGCACATCTGCAAAATCAATATCGATATCTGGAGGGGTTGGTCTCTCCGGATTTAAGAATCGTTCAAAGGGAAGATTGTGCTCCAGAGGATTAATATCGGTTATGCGTAAAACATAGGCAACAAGGGATCCGGCTACCGATCCCCGGCCCGGACCTACCGCAATACCCCTCTCTTTCGCCCAGTTCACAAAATCCTGAACCATAAGGAAATAAGTTGCATAGCCCTTTTTTGTGATAATATCAAGTTCGTATTCGAGTCTTTTTTCCGTAATTTTTTGATCATAATTTGATACCCTTGTTTTTCGTTCAATAACTAAATCTCGCAAATGTTGTTCCGGTGTTTCTTCATGGGGGGTTTTATAGTAGGGCAAAATCCATTTCCCATTCGGGATTTCTACGTTACACATATCCGCAATTTTATTGGTGTTTTCAATTGCCTCAGGCAAGTCTGAAAAAGTATTCCTTATCTCCCCTTCCGATTTAAAATAATAGTCCGGGACGTCATACATGGTCATCGTCCGGTCTTTTTCAATTATGGTTCTTTGCGTTTGGATACATAAAAGGACTTCTTGTGCATATGCGTCTTCTGCATTCAGATAATGAATATCATTAGTTGCAACCAGTGGGACGGCATATCTTCGAGCAAGCGAAATGAGATCCTTATTAACTTGTTCCAAGCCCTCTACATTGGGATGACGTTGGATTTCGATATAAAAGTTTTCCTTGAAAATATCTAAATATTTTTCAAGCAAGTGTTCCGCCTCTTTTGTCTGGTTGTTGAGAAGAGCCTGAGGGATTTCTCCACCCAAACAGGCTGAGGTAGCAATGAGTCCCTTACTATATTTCTTTAATGATTCAAAGTCAGTTCGAGGTTTGTAATACAACCCCTCAAGATGGGCGATGCTTACTAATTTGATAAGATTCTTATAACCTTCTAAATCTTTTGCAAGAAGTACCAAATGAAATCTGTCCCTATCAACATTTGGTTGTTTATCAAGGCGTGAATTTTTTGCCTTATACATTTCAACACCGATGATGGGTTTGATGCCCGTTTCCTTTGCTTTTACAAAGAATTTAAATGCCCCATACATCGCCCCATGATCAGTTATGGCAAGTGACGTCATCCCTTCATCTTTTGTTTTTTGAAGAATATCGTCAATACGGCACATACCGTCAAGAAGCGAGTACTCGGTATGAACATGAAGATGAACGAAAGACATAATAAATTTTAAATTTTTAATTTGAAATTTTAAATCAATTGTCAATAACAAATGTTTAAAACATTAGTATTATGATGTTTGAATTTGTTTACACTGTAACGATAGTTACATGTGATTAAAAATTAAAAACTTCTAATTTTAAATTTCGTCATTTCAACATTTGTTTAAGTGTTGAAATAACGGTCTGGGCATCTGCTTTTCCTTTCATTTCCTTCATCACTTGTCCGACGAGGAACATGATCGCACCCTGCTTGCCACCTTTGTAATCCGAAACAACCTTTGGATTTGCATTAATAAGCTTAAGCGTAACTTCATCAAGGAGCTTAGTGTCTGTTTTCTTTGGCTTTAATAATTCTGATGATTCTTTGACAAATTCCTCAACGGACAATTCCGTAGAAATTTTTTTATTGATGATTAGATTTGCAATATCTTGGTTTAAGCTTTGACTTTTGGTTTGTATTTTTGAGTTTTGAGTTTTGAGTTTTGAGTTTACTGACTCGAAGTAATCGCTTAATCCTTTATCACGAGTCAGTGTATACGCATCCATCGGCTTTAATTTAAATACTTCGATGTACCGTTCCATTTTTTGATGTGGTAGCTCAACAAGTGTCTTTCTTATCGACACTAGATATTCATCACTAAACTCGAATGGGGGAATATCCGGCTCGGGAAAATAACGATAGTCATGTGCGTCCTCCTTCGTTCTCTGTGAATATGTTTTGTTATGATTACTATCCCATCCCCTCGTTTCTTGAATAGGAGTTTCACCTTTTTCCAAAAGGCCAATATGTCTTTTCACTTCGTAATCAATCGCTCTTTTGACAAAGTTAAACGAGTTAATATTCTTCACTTCAACTTTATACTTTGGTAATTCAAAATTATAAATTTGAGATTCATTTCTAACTTCAAATTTCAAATTTCTAATTTCTCTCACTGATATATTCGGCTCCATTCTCATCGTACCTTTTTCCATATCAGCATCTGAAACGTCCAGATAGCGGATGATGGTGTGAAGTTCTTCGAGGAACATTTTAACATCATCACTCGAAGTGAAGTCTGCCTCGGTCACGATTTCTACGAGAGGAGTTCCGGACCGATTAAAATCTATGAGTGTATCGTTGCCTTTATGAATTAATTTCCCTGTGTCCTCTTCAAGGTGAACACGATGAATGCGAAATGATCTTTTCTCATTTTTATACGTACCATAATTTGCTTCAAAATCTAAGTGACCTTTGACTGCAATGGGTTCATCATATTGTGATATCTGATATCCTTTTGGGAGGTCGGGGTATGAATAATGTTTGCGGTCAAATTTAATATGTTTATTTATGGCACAGTTTAAAGCTTGACCTATTTTTATAGTCCACTCAATTGCCTTTTTATTTGGCACCGGAAGAGCACCCGGAAGGCCGAGACAAACCGGGCAAACATGACTATTGGGTTCTGCGTCAAACTGATTTATCTTGCACTGGCAAAACATGCCCGATTCAGTTTTCAGTTCAACATGTATCTCAAGACC
>CAYITZ010000043.1:0-9297 GCA_964366485.1 uncultured Gammaproteobacteria bacterium | reverse complement strand
CTAATACAATTGACTGCTTGGTAGTTGCTTCAGCTTTTGCAGGTGCGGACAATTCATATGCTTTTGTTTCTTTATCAATTTCAACAGGTTCTTCTTCATATCCACTCCGCGCATAGAATTGTTTAAGCGTTTGTGGATCGGATACGCGTGTACCATTTTTTGAGTTTAACACTATGCGACCTCCAAAATAATATCGTTTTTCATCTGCTATATAACGTACGTAGTCAATAATATACCATTTATTTCCTTCTGAATTGGGTGGGCTATCTTGAGCTGATACAACATCCCATTCTGGGATAGTAGAAATATATTCCTTAGCCCGTTGTTCTGCCTCTTCTTTAGTCTTTAATGTTCGAGGGGTCAGATCAATGTCAGTATCGCTTTTCCATTTCAGTTTTTGTGATTCACTGAGAGCCGATGGATAGCTTGTTGAAAGAAGTAAAGTTACAAAAAGCATCACTCCAACGATGAATGATTTGGTTATTAACCCAAGTTCAAAAGGTAATACGCTCCAAAGAAGTGCGGATGAACGAGGAGCAATAAGAGCGATGAGAAAACAAATTATTAGTGATTGAATATAATCCTTATTGCTTATTGCCGCAATTACGAATATAAAAAAGAATAATATCAAAACGACCTGAAAAAGCACAGATATTATCTTTGGTGTCTGTTTCCATTGTGGTCTGAACATAGTAAGTTGTATTCAGTATAATAAATTCTGGTCAAAAAAACGACAATCGGAGACAGATTATAGCCACAAGATCAACAAAGGATATATTTATTTATATAATATATATCCTTTGTTTTTCAATCTTTTTAAGATATCTTCTTTCTGACTATTAAGGATATAGAGATCCGTTCTGAAATTGAATGATGAGGGACTTTTCACCAACTCAATTCCTTTCATATTTTCTATTGACGTATATTTCCCTTTCATCCAATCCACAAAGAATGCTCCAAACTCCATGGCGGGAGTCATAAAAATGGAAGCTTCATGCTTATAGATAATGATTTGCGGTGGATGCTTTTCAAACTGCTCAAGGAAACCATTTTTAAAATAATCATCCTCGCGGAACTGGGGTAAGAGTGTGGGGAACTTCCCCGGAAGTGATGCCTTCCTCACAAAAAACTCTTCATTCGGCTCATAGGGACCGATCCAGAAGTACTCTCCTTTTTCAAGGATGTCATCAATAAATGAAGCCGAATAAGAAACGTCATAAATTCCCGGCATCTTTTGTGTATAACGGAGATAGAATTTATCGTACGTATTTTTTATCAGAAATAACATCGCAAAACCAAAGAAAAATACGAGGAATACCACGAGCACTTTTTTCACGAGCGAGAAATACTCTTCCTTGAACTCAATATGCTTATGTCTCCAAAATACCATGAGTGTTGAGATCATGCCGAGTGCTATAAACATACCCGATTGATAATCGGTCTCCCCTATCTTCATAAGGTTGCTACGGGGAGCGGAAAAAGAAAGAATGATAAAAAAGAGGAGGAATAAAAGTTTATTTTCAAAGAAAAAAAATAAAAGAAGTACAAAGCTTCCAAGTGCTATCGTTAAATCCACTGGGAAAAATAAATTAAACTCTTTTATGCGGACAAGTAATGGAATATAGGTTTCATAGAAATTAAAGATGATGGTTAAGGCAAATTTCAATGGATTGAAATGTGGTCCCTTGACATAATTAGGAATACTAATATACAGCTTTGTGTTATAAAGAAAATTGGAAATATAAAACTCCTTCCATGAATTGCTGACGAGAAGATATACTCCGTATAAAACATAAGGCAGTATGGATAAACCCACAAGCTTGAATAATTTTTTCCATTCAAATTTATTTCTCAATAATAGATAAAGCATCCATAGATAAAATGGCCCTGCCACGTATATAAAAGTAAGAGATGAAAAAACAAAAAGGAAATTGATGAAGGAGAGGATATAAATAAACTTCTCTCTTGTTTCTTTTTGAAATGTTTCAACTACAAGAAGCCAAAAGATGATGGAGAAGAAAAGAAACGCGAGACTGTCTGCGATAAAGAGGTGTGTCCAATAGTATACCGTGATAAAAGGGTAGATGGAAAAATACGTCATGTAGTAGGGATACGCATCACTCTTTCTCTTTTTTATGTATACGCCAACTCCCAGCAAACAGGCAAACGTAAATATCCCCCACCAAATACGGAACAATACATAGGATCCAGCTGAAAACCATTGGAGAACTGCAGACAAATACCAAGCACCCGGAAGATGATGATCAAAAAAATCCCGGTAAGGAACTTTGCCCATATTGATGAATTTTCCACCCAATATATTTACAAACTCATCGGGATACATCACATACATGGTGTTGGTTAAGAAGACTAAAAAAATTCCGACGAAAAGTAAAACCGTCCAATTCGGTTTACGGAGAAAAGACTTGATATAATTAAATATATGCTTCATAGATTAGCAATCATAACCGTACTCTATAAGAATTATACCATCCTTGATGACTTTTTTGCCTCATTAGATAAGCAGACGGATATTGACTTTAGAGTATATGTGGCCGATCTTACGGAGGAAAAACAAGGATATGAATATCCCAATTATGTGACCTATATACCCGAGAGAAATAAAGGCTATGCTCATGGTGTAAACAACGCGATCCAACAAGCGATAGAGGAAGGTTATGATACGTTTTGTGTGATGAATTCTGACGTTTTCGTAAAAGGTGATTTTGTGGCCAAGGTTAAACAAAACCTTCAGCACCATCCGGGATCCCTATTGGGAGGGAAAATTTATTATGCGCCAGGATATGAGTTCCATAAGGAGCGCTATCCCGAGACGGACCGGGGAAAAGTTTTGTGGTATGCGGGAGGGATAAATGACTGGAAGAATTGCGCAACCGTCCACCGAGGTGTGGATGAAGTTGACCATGGTCAGTATGATTCATTCGGAAAAACAGATTTTATAACGGGGTGCCTTATGTGTTATGACAAACAGGTATTTGAGAAAGTGGGAAAGTGGGATGAGTCCTATTTTTTGTATTATGAAGATGCCGATTTTTGTGAGCGCGCAAAGAGGGCTGACATTCCCCTTTATTATGATCCGGCGGTTGTAATATGGCATAAAAATGCCGCCTCAACCGGAGGATCAGGCTCTGCGGTCCATCAGGAGTTTCAAAAAAGGAATCAACTTATGTTCGGTCTGAAATATGCCCCTCTCAGGACGAAGCTTCACCTGTTAAAAAACTATGTATCTGACTTTTTGAACTCAATATGTAAGTGCGACCAATGACGGAATAATAAAAATGCAAAATAGAGTAAATTTACGATAAGGAAGGTTGTGATTATTTGGTGTTTTAAATTCACTTTTTCTGCCGTATCCCATCCTCCTAAACGGATATAAGGATAATAAGAAATAAGTAGTCCAAAAAAGAAAATTTGCAACTTTTCGATGAGTTTTGGAAAAATAGGAAGAAAAATAAATAAGGATAAAAAATACCATGGCTGAATTTCCATTTTTATAGATAAGTATGTAAGAATAAGTAATTGAAACAAAAGTGCAATTTTATAGAATTTATTATTAAACAGTACTATAAGAGGAGCAGTTATATATTTTATCCCCGCTGAAAGAAGTAAGAAGAATATTCCTCCCATTTTTTTCTTTTTCAAAATAAAATATACTCCAATTATTCCCAATGCCACAGCTACTATATCGTTATGAGACGATATCAGTCCTTCGATGATGATAAGCGGACTTGTAGCAAACATAATTGCCCACTTTTTATCCAGCTTACTCAAAAGATAAACGGAAATAAAATAACAGGAAATAAAAAAGAGTTTGAATAGTACAAAAGACAGGGCAAATTTCCCAAACCCTAAAAAAGCAGGGATAAAACTCAGTATCAAAAACACAGGTCCATATGGATATGATCTATGTGTCCAATGCATAAAACGAACCCATTGATCCCCCGGATAGTCAAGAGCTTTTTGTAGATAGGGATTCTGATGGTAAAAAGTGAAAATCTTGGCATCAAACATGTAATTAAAAAAATCGTGGGACAAGAACGGATATGAAAAAAGCAAAATTCCTCCAATCACCAAAGAAAGAGTGATTATATTTATTTTTTTGTAATACTTAACTGCGAAAAAGGAAAGAATAAATAATAATATCACTAAAATAAGATAAGCCCACCAGGAACCTTCGCGGTTATAATAACCAAATTGGACTAAAGGATCGCGAAACGCAACCCATAAAGGATGTTGAAAAAAAGTGATATTAGGATCAATTAGAGCATAAGAATAGATTCCTAGGGCAAGAGTAAGAATGGAATATGCGATGATAAGCATCATGGTAACTTATATTGTAAAATATATATGGGAGCTATGCAAACACGTAAATCATTTTTTATACTGTTATTCTTCATAATTGTTACCATTATCGCTGGGTATATTTGTTTTTATCAACTAGGAAAATCTCCTTTGGAAAATTGGGATGAAGCCTGGTATGCAGACATGGTTCGCAACATGATAAGATCTCATGAATTCGTCCTAACATATTGGAATAAAGCAATCCTTCTGGATAAACCCCCCTTTCAAATGTGGCTTAGTTTGCCCTTTGTGTGGCTTTTCGGTCTCAATGAATTTTCCATACGGATAGTTTCGGCAATAGCTGGGTTTCTAACAATTTTACTTGTGGTGAAGTATTCTTACCGAAAATGGGGGGTTGTATCAGCTTTATTTGCATTCATCACTCTGGCTTTAAATAATACTTTTATCTGGAGAGTTCGGTCGGGAAATATTGATGCACTGGTAACATTTCTGATACTTCTCACTTATTTGTTTATTACCAGTAAATATAGATTCAAATATATTGCTTTAGGTGTCTTGTTTGCATTTATTTATCTAACCAAAGCATCGCTTGTCTTTTTCCCGATATTGATATTTATCCTAAACGAAATATTTTTTGAGCAAAAACATTTCAAAAAAAATATTAAACAATACGGTATTACTTTACTCATTGCCATATTAGTACCCGGTCTATGGTTACTGCTGGGATATTTAAAAACTGATGAGTCTTTCCTGGATTATTACCTTTTTCAGTCCGATCAAGGAGTTTCACAAATGGCTTTGAAATACTTAAGGATCGATTATGTCATGTATCTTTACTATGCGCTTCAACGAAGATTTACGTATTTATTCCTTATTGGATTATTTTTCATAATTACTACAATCCGTAAAAAAGAATCATTTCTTCTTTTATGTTATTCATCGTTTTTATTAGGCCTATTAACTTTAACGGAACGCAATAATAATTGGTATTTACTTCCCTCCATGCCTTTCTGGTCTCTTGTCATAGCTTATGGTATAAAAAAAACAATGAATTTCCTGCAAGAGAAAAAAATAATGTTTGAGGTGGTTATGGGAGCATTGATCATAGTATCTCTTTATATTTCGTTTAGAACTTTTTCCGTAAACATTCAACCAATCATAAACACAACTGGCCCAATTGACCAAAAAAAATTAGGAATAAAAATCTCTTCGATTACCAGGTATTCGGATATCGTCATTCGTGTTGATGAAGCATATCCAACTATAATTTATTATTCTGATCGAAAGGTTTTATCATATAAACCCGAATATAACAGCGTCCATGCAACGTTTATCGGTACTCCTAAACTTGTTAAATGCCTTGACAATAGAACTTGTACGATTTTAAGTGGCCCTGTGAATGAAACAAACAATCTGATTAAAAAATTCGGTAGCAAGTATTCTTGGGATGAGGTGTTTAAATCCGGAAATGAAGTAGTTATGAGATTGAAATAGGCTCAAAATGATATAATAATAGTTATGTTTAAAAAGAAACTACCAATTCTTGTCTTGGTTGGAATCTTGATTCTTTATATCTTGATACGCATCAAGCCTCTTCAGTTCCAGACTGTTGGCTATACCTATGATCAAGGCCGTGATTTTTTAAAAGTTGCAGAAATGTTTGCGACCAAAAAACTTACCTTTATAGGTCCTACAACCGGTATCAATGGCCTTTATCATGGGGCATGGTGGTATTATCTGCTTACCATACCCTTTTTGCTTTTAAAAGGATCTCCAATCGGTTTTTATCATTTTAATCTTCTTGTTCAGGTTGGTTCTCTCGTTGCGCTGTATTTTTTTACCAAAAAATATTTTGGCAATCTTATAGCGATATTATTAGCCCTTATCATCACTCTATCTCCCTATTTCATTTTTACCTCCTTATTCGTGGGAAATAATATTATGGTTCTTCCTGTGATGGTAGGCTTTCTTATCATTAATTTTAAATTATTTGAGGATAGGAAAATTGATAGACCTCTTACGATGTCTTTATTTGCTGGGCTTACTTTGGGATTGATTGGCGAATTTGAGCTTTCTTTCGGTCTATTTTTAATTCCAACTTATTTTCTTGCTCTTTTCATTTTTAAAAAACTTCGTACTTTTTATTTTAAACTATCTAATATTGGTTTTTTCTTACTTGGTCTTGGCATTATTTTTACGCCACGACTTCTTTTTGAAATTAAAAATAAATTTCTTCAAACTAAAACGATTCTTTCTTTTCTTTTTAAACCAAAATTTCTGAACCCAAAACCATATGTTGAGATCTTCAATGACAGAGTTGCGTTATTCAAAGGGTATTATGAAGGACTTTTCCCACACACCTTTTTCACTATCTTTTTTGGTGTTTTAATTACGATATTCCTTATATCGTATATAAGAAAAAAAACAAAAATATATTCTCCTGTGCTTTTGTTCTTTGTATATGTTTTGGGAATGTTGTTCTTTTTATCAACTTTGTACAAAGATTTTTTTTGGGGTTACTACTTTGATGGAATACAGTATGTGATGATTTTCGTAATTGCTATTATTTTCTCTGTTACGATTACTAGTCATCATTGGGGGCGGCTTAGTTTAAAGCTTCTTATTTTACTGATGCTGTTAAATGGAACATGGCATGTTATTTCTTCCTGGAAATCAACACCTAAATATGAGGGTCTTGCTGTGCATCGGGCAATCGTTTCTTATATTATCGCCCATGAAGAGAACCTCAACAATTACTGTGTAAGAATATACACCCCCCCCGTTTTTCCACATACCTATAACTATGTATTTGCATATGAAAAATTAAAAAGAGGTGTTTCACTTCCAGGTACCGAGTGGATAAACGGTGCCTGTTGGTTTATTATGGAGCCGGACCCGTTTGAAGAACGTCTCATAAATTGGAAAAAAATTAATGAACCGGAAAAAAAAGCAAAAGTTACTTCTGTGAAAATCCAAGATGTAATGGTTAACCACTATGAAGTTATTCAATAAAATCAAATTTGTGTTTGAATACAAACCATGGATGGTGGTTGGAGTCATTGTGCTTTTCGGTTTATTTTTACGTACTTTTAATCTGAGGGACAATGTGATCTTTGCCTATGATCAGGCAAGGGATGCCCAGCGGATTATGGACATGGTTTATAACCATAAAATAAAGCTTGTGGGCCCTGAGACCGATATTCCTGGGGTATTCAATGGGGTTTTATTTTATGTAGTCCTACTTCCGGTTTATGCATTAACTGATTTTAATCCAAATGCTGCCTCTCTTCTCCTTATTATGCTTAATTTGGCCGTCATCCCGGTTCTTTATTACTTTTCTCTTCTTCTCTTTAAGAATAAATATATCGGATATCTGGCTGGTTTCTTGTGGGCTATTTCTTTTGAGCAGATTACATTTGCAAAGTATATTTCGAATGCATCACTCATGCCTCTTTCTACTGCGATATTCTTCTTAGGTCTTGCGGTTTGTTTATTTCAAAAAAAAGATTGGGGTTTTATTATTAGTATCATTGGTCTTGGCGCCTCTATTCATTTTAATTTCTACCTCGTATATCTTGTTATTTTCTACCCCATTTTTTTTCTTATTTATAGGACAAAAATTAAAATTAAAACAATTCTATTATCAGTATTACTTCTGATTACAATACTTTTTCCTTTTATTGTAGCCGAATTCAAATGGCATTTTCCTGCCGCAAAAGGGCTTTTGAACTATTTTATGGAGCATATAAATCAAAATAAAGAGGGATTTTCATTCGTTGGTATTTTTAAGAAATATTATGAACGTGTATCGGAAATGTTTTACTATTCATTTATCTCTCTTAATAAATACATCGCGGGTGCAATTATGATTCCCTTTGTGATTTTGGGATTAAATAATATGGAAAGAAAAAAGCAATTATTTTTAATACTGTGCCTTCTCTCTACGTTACCCTTGTTTGTATTCAACTCCGGAGTACTCACGGTTCAAGTAGTAAACTCTTCTCTGTTTTTTTCGATTACCCTCACCGTTGCATCGGCTTTTTATTTTCTTGGAAAAAAATATTTTCCTTTATTGATAATAATATTTTTACTTATATTCATATCTAGTTATTCTTTAATAAGACAAAATAATTTTGTTAATAACACCGTCTTTGCATCTCACCCACAACTGTTAAAGTATGAAAAACAACTCATCGATTATACCTATCAGTCTTCCCAAGGTAAGCCTTTTAGTATTTGCGGAGTTATGAATCCTCTCTTTACTAATACTATTTGGTCATTCTTATATAAAACTTACGGAGAAAGAAAATATGGATATCTTCCTACTTGGGCAGGTCAAAAACAATGGATCACCGATAACTATTTAGCTAATGATATCTCACACGTCGAGAATAGATACATAATCGTAGAACCTGTTGGTATACCAGATTTTGCACGAACCGCAACAATATACCTTGAGGATAAAAGGTCAAAATTAATTAATAATAAATATTTTGGTGAATATTTCGTGCAAGAAAGAAGACTATTAAAGGAAATGGAAAAGACTGTCGATACTCAGAAACTACCTAAAAATGAAGTAGAAAGCATTGAAAGAATTATAAATGCAGATCCGAGATATTATTGCTACATAGGTTACTGATATGAAAACTATTACTGTCCTTATTGAAACATATAACGAGGAAAGAAACATTGCCGAATGTATTAAGTCGGCACAATTATTGACTCAAACAGTGGTTGTGGTGGATATGAAAAGCACCGACCGCACCGTTGAGATTGCCAAGAAGATGGGGACAACCATCATTCCGTTTGACTCTCACCCTTTATACGTTGAACCCGCCCGGGAATTTGGAATAAGACAAATTAAAACTGATTGGGTTATGATTTTGGATGCTGATGAACGGATGACTAAGGAGCTAGCTGATGAAATTTTATATGTCATTGCGAGCGAAGCGAAGCAATCTAAAGATGACAAAA
>CAYITZ010000042.1:0-9743 GCA_964366485.1 uncultured Gammaproteobacteria bacterium | reverse complement strand
GACTCGAAGAACATTTTGAAGTTGTTTTTAGGACACTGAAATGCGCAAGTCAGGATAAAGGCGTTTTATTTACTCTTACCGTCTCCTCGGGGGGGAATGTAAATTTTTGGAATGAAGTAAACAATAAAATTATTTCCTCTTTCGCATTTTCCGCTCCCGAAAAAACTGCCGACTCCGGTGGTTCCTCCGACTCCGACGTCTCCTTCGACGGAGAAGAAACGATAGAATAGAGAATAAACTCTAAACCCTAAACTCCAAATCCTAATCAAATAGCGCAAAAAACTCAAATTTCAAAAAGTTTATAGTTTAAAATTTGGAGTTTGTTTATGATTTAGGGTTTAGGATTTAGAGTTTAGGATTGAAGTACTATTGTCATTTTTATCCTTTCATATCAATCTGAATTGAATGTTTTGTAGCATATACACCCTTGCAAACAATAACAGATCATTTTAAACTCTAAACACTAAATAATAAATCCTAAACAAATGGAACAAAATATTAAATTTCAAACAAAACAGTTTGACCTTGAAGAGCGAGTTACCGTCTTCAGTGGAAATCTAATAACTTTTTGTAAAGCTCTTATAATAACGGTTACTTCAAAACCTCTTATTGATCAGCTATTGAGAAGTGGTACCAGTATTGGGGCTAATTATATGGAGGCAAATGCATGTAATAGCAGAAAGGACTTTATTAATAAAGTCACTATTGCACGAAAGGAAAGTAAAGAAACTCTCTATTGGCTCCGCTTACTATCTGTTCAGTTTCCTGATAAGAAAGACCCGTTACGAATATTGTGGAAAGAAGCTCACGAATTATCTCTTATTCTCGGGGGCATCCTCAAATCTTCAAAAGCCAAACTTGCTTAATTATTTCTTTTTTAAATTTTAGTATTTGGGATTTTGATTTTGTTTAGTGTTTAGAGTTTGGGATTTAGAGTTTGTTTATGATTTAGGGTTTAGGATTTAGGGTTTTGATATAATGTATTTCATGTTGCCCCATAACTCTTCTCACTTCCTTAGCCTCATCATCCCCGTCTACCGCCAGGAAAAGACTATCATACAAAATATTGAAAGCATTAAAAGAGCCCTCAGTGCTATCCGCTATGATCATGAAATTATAGCGGTTTTTGACGGGCGGGTCGATACTTCATACACAAAAGTCAAACAAGCCAATATCCCCAAATTGAAAACGCTCTGCTACATGAAAAATCAAGGGAAAGCTCATGCCATCCAACTGGGCATGAAGAAGGCGGTAGGGGACTACGTTATGTTTATCGACTCCGGTATGGAGATTGACCCCAATGGTATCTCGATATTGCTTGAGCACATGGAGTGGTATGATGCGGACATCGTCGTCGGCTCTAAACGTCATCCCGACTCTCAAGTGATCTATTCACCCATGCGGAAATTTTTGAGTGAAGGGTATTATTGGATTGTTAAAATCCTGTTCGGGATCAAGGTCCGCGATACCCAAGCTGGCATAAAAATATTTAAGAAAAAAGTATTAGGAAAAATTTTACCTCGGTTGGTTGAGAAAAAATTTGCCGGGGATCTGGAGATGCTGGTCGTTGCCGATACCCTCGGATTTAGACGTATATTTGAGGCACCTGTCAAGCTCGACTATTCCCTCGGCCCCCTCACAACCGCCGCCACCTTTGACGCGATTTGGAATATCCTGATCGACACCCTCGCCATCTGGTACCGCAAAAACCTTCTCCGCTACTACCACCGCCACCCACACTCTCAAAAATCCTAAACTCTAAATCATAAACAATAAACAAATAATACAAAGCTCCACATTTTAAACGTTTGTTATTTAAGATTTAGGATTTGTTTAGAGTTTAGTGTTTAGGATTTAGGATTTGATTTCCTTATTTTTTATCTTCAAAGTACTATTCTCCTTTTCTTCCTTTCCTATCAATCCAAGCTTCCCCTTTTGTAGCATATAGTCCCTGGACATTTCTAAAATGATGCTATAGACTTTTATTTATTATTTGTTTAACATTACTCTTATGTTAACTAAAGATGACCTTCAGGCAATTCAACAAATAGTTAGAACAGAGGTTAAAGCAGAGATTAAAGCAGAAGTTAAAAAAGAAATTAAAGAAGGTCTTGCTGTTGGCCTAAAACCAATCCAGAAAAACATTTTATCCCTAAAGAAAGATGTACAAAAATTGAGAAGAGACCTAAATGTTACTATTACTTCCTTTGATCGTGATATCATTGATACCAGGCGTCGAGTTGACCGTATCGAAGACCATCTCCAACTTCCCATTTTACAAGCTAACTGATTTCTTAATTCGTTAATTTTATAGTATACTTATCCCCATGCCTTCCCTCATCTCCGTAATCATCCCCGTCAAAGAAATTACGGATTATCTGCGTCATGAAAATATGCCCGCTATGAGTGAGCAAACCTATAAAAATTTCGAAGTAATCGTGTTGCCGAATAAATTGAGTGGGGAAGATAAAACATTACTTTTAAAATATCCCTGGCTCAGGATAATTCCAACAGGTAAGATCACTCGACCGGCTCAAAAAAGAGACATGGGCGTCAAAAATGCGAGCGGAAATATTATCGCATTCATCGACGATGATGCCTACCCCGAAAAAAACTGGTTAAAAAATGCCACTCAAATATTTGATCAAAAAAAGGTTGATGCAATATGCGGCCCTGGATTACTTCCACAAAATACAAATAGGTGGGAACAGATTTTTGACGTAATTTTATGCAGTCCATTCGGAAGTGGAGGATATCGATATAGGTTTATGAAAGATACGTCTCGTTATGTAGATGATTACCCGTCTATGAATTTTCTCATAAAAAAAGATGTCTTCAATGAATTGGGGGGGTTTAATAATGAATACTGGCCAGGAGAAGACAGCAAGCTTTGTGAGGATCTTGTATATAAAATACGGGGGAAAATATTTTATCATCCGGATGTTACCGTATACCATCACAGGAGAAACAATTTAAAAGGATTTCTTAAACAGCATGCAAACTATGGATATCATCGCGGGGCTTTCTTTGCCCACGGTGACAAAAACTCCCGCCGTCTCTCCTATCTCATCCCAACCTTTTTTGTTCTTTATTTTTTCTTCCTGATTTTCTATCTTCTATCTTCTATTTTCTACCCCTATCTTCTATCATCCACTTTCTATCTTCCCGTATTGCCCTTATTTACTTATTTTCTCCTCGCCTTCCTTTTTTTGTACAAATCTCTCATCGCCATCCCCGTCCTTTTTCTCACTCACGTCATCTATGGTACAATGTTTATCAAGGGATTCATTGTGGGGCTTTTAAAGAAAAAAAGAATATATTGACGTTTGAAGCATATGGATTTGAGCACATGACATGCGTGGCTGCCAAGATGATGGTCTGAAACCATGCCTACTAGCTTGGTGCATGTGCGAAAAGACGTATGCGAGAACGTCGTTTGATCTATGGACAACATTCAAATCATAAAAAAAGACAGCATTGAAATCAGAATCATCCGTAATAAATGCATAAGCGCGGCAACTTGTGTCGTATATGCCCCAAACACATTTGACCTGGATAAAGATAGCATTGCTATAGTCAAAGATGGTGAGTGGGACCGCTTGGAAAAGATTATTGCCGCCGCCCAATCCTGCCCCGTGTTGGCAATCGAAATCTTTAAAGATGGAAAGCAAATCTATCCTTGATTAACATATACAAAATGAGTAATATATAACTATGAAAAAAATATCAATCGCTGTCGGCTATCCGCCCATCAAGTCGGATAAAGGAGTACCTCTCCTTTCCCAAAACAGACAATTCCAATATTTCAATGCGTCAACCTACATCTATCCCATGGTTCCCGCCTATGCCGCTTCAAACCTCAAAGACAAAGGGTATAAAGTATATTGGATGGACGGTAT
This sequence comes from uncultured Gammaproteobacteria bacterium, assembly GCA_964366485.1. Classification (GTDB taxonomy): domain Bacteria; phylum Patescibacteriota; class Microgenomatia; order UBA1406; family GWC2-37-13; genus YC2-FULL-38-9. The sequence goes on along the minus strand of CAYITZ010000042.1, from coordinate 5,844 downwards.
CGCCGAGAAAAAAGAATATGCGGATTGGGTAAAAGAACTAAAAAGAATCAAACCCGATTACCTCATGGTAGAAACAAAGTCTCCTATTGTCAAAAAACACTGGAAAATCATTGACGATCTTAAAAAACAAGTACCTAAAATGAAACTCGTCTGGGTAGGGGACCATATTTCCTATATTCCCCTTGAGATATTTGAAAATAGCAAAATCGATTATGCCATCACCGGAGGTGATTATGATTTTGTTATTGTTAATTTGTTGAATCATGTACATAAAGGAGAAGCGCTTGAAGGGGGGGTCTATTGGAGAGCCACTAACAAAGATATAAAAGCCAAACCCTATGCCTCAACTAAATTAAAAAGGAATCAAATAATTCATCATTCCGGCCCCGCTTCCTTGAAGCATGACTTAAATTCTCTTCCCTTTGTTGATCGTGACCTCACAAAATGGAAACTCTATGCTTACGAGAATGGGAACTATAAATATACCCCCGGTACCTATATGTATAGTGGGCGAGACTGCTGGTGGAATCGCTGCACATTCTGTGTGTGGGATCATACCATCAATCCCATTGGTTCATATCGAAGTTTTACCCCTCAGAGATTGTTTGATGAAGTTAAACATGTGGTGGACAAATACGGCATTAAAGAAATATTTGATGATGCCGGCACCATGTTCATTGGCCCCAAGCTCAAAAAATTTTGTGAGCTCCTCATTGAGTCAGGTTACAATAAAAAAGTGAGATATGGATGCAACATGCGCTTTAATGCCTTGACTCAGGAATACTACAATTTGATGGCAAAGGCGGGCTTTCGCTTTATTTTGTACGGTATGGAATCTGCCAACCAGAAGACACTTGATAAGTTGGATAAAGGAACAAAAGAAGCAGACACGATAAATGGCTCCCGAATGGCATCCAGCGCTGGTTTAGATCCTCATGCCACCATCATGCTTGGGTATCCTTGGGAAAGCTATGCTGATGCAAAGAGGACAATAGAAGTGGCAAAATACTGCTTCAAAAAGGGCTATTTTACCACCATGCAAGCAACTATCGTCATTCCCTATCCCGGAACTCCTCTTTTTAAGGAATGTCGTGAGAAGGGCTGGCTATTGACTGAGGATTATGAACATTATGACATGCGTGAACCGGTTATGAAGACCCCTTTCCCCAAAGAAAAGATATATGCGCTTGAACAGGAGCTTTATTCCTCATTCATGACTCCCCAATATATTATAAGAAGAGTCTTGAGTATCCGTAGCTTCCATGATTTTAAATATTTCTTCTATATGGCGTGGAAACTCCTCGCCCATCTATTAGACTTCGATCCAAGCCAAACTAAAGTAAGCATCATGTCCTTATCCTTTTGGAAGAATGCAGTGAAATCATTAGGAGGACATTTCTTCAAAGGCAAAACTAAAATCGATGCTGAAAAAGATCGGGTTGATCTTGCCGACAGCGCCGTAAATCTATAGAATAAAATTCTAAATGCTAAACTCTAAGTCCTAATCAAATAATATAAAATCCTAAATTTTGAAAAAGTTTATTATTTAGAATTTGAAATTTATAGTTTGTTTAGTATTTAGAGTTTATAGTTTAGGGTTTAGATAATTTATGCCCCTTTACCTCCACGAACTATCTCACCTCGTCTTAAGTTTCTTTATTGCTTTTATTATCTGGAAAAAACTCCATAAACATTTCGGCGTTTTCATTGCCGCCCTCCTTGGTGGCGTCTTCATCGACTTCGACCACCTCATAGACTACTTTCTCGCCTTTGGAACCAAATTCAATCTCATTTATTTTTTAAAAGGCTATCAATTCCTCAAATCCGATAAAATCTATGTACCTTTCCACTCATGGGAACTGGTCATTATTCTTTTTCTTACCTTGCCCGCCGTAGCCCTTCTATGCAAACAGGCGAAAGAGGGTTTATTTATCCGAATGATCATTCTTGCCTTTTCTATAAGCTTTTTTCTTCATCTTTCCGTTGATGTTTATACCAATAGTATGAAAGCGCAGTCATATTTTTTAATATATCGTATGCAAAACAACTTCGACCTGAAAAAACTCGTAACCCATTCTCATTACCAAAAACATTTAAAACAAAAGGCTCAAATAATTTTTTAATTTCCTCATTTAGAATTTTGAATTTGAATAGAATTTAGGGTTTAGTGTTTAGGATTTAATCTGCTAATTCGTTAATTGATCTAAGTACTATTCCCTTTTTTTTCCTTTCATATCAATCTAAATTGTCACTTTTGTTGTGTATAAGCGACAGACAAATTCAAAAGCATCCCGTAGATTGTTAACATGAATTCATATCCAAATATATAAGCATTTATTGATAGCCAAAATCTCAATCTGAGTATCAAAGATCAGGGTTGGGAATTAGATTTCAAACGTTTTTATGTGTATTTAAAAGAAAAATATCACGTGAGCAAAACTTTTCTTTTTATTGGTTTTATTCAAAAAAATATACGCTTATATAATTATCTATCATCTGTTGGGTACATTCTCATCTATAAACCCATTTTAGTCGTAAGTGACTCTCACCATATTAAGGGTAATGTCGACGCAGAGCTTGTTTTACAGGCAATGATTGAATTTGACAAGTATGATAAGGCAATTATTGTCTCGGGAGACGGAGACTTTCATTGCCTCATTAATTATCTAAGTATGAAGAATAAGCTTGAAGTTGTCGTTGTTCCCAACCGTAAAAAGTACTCGCAATTACTTTTAAATTTTTCAAAATACCTTCGATTTATGAATGATTTAAGGCAGAAATTAGCAAAAAAAACGGGAGTGTTGCTTTAAGGACAAAACCTTAAACCTTCCCTCCCTCGTGATGGTTAATTATACCACAATTTCCTCTTGTCAATGACAAAAAACTAAACGCTATAATTCCTTTCGTTTAAGGTTTAGGATTTGTTTAGAGTTTAGTGTTTAGGATTTAATCTGTTAATTCGTTAATTGATCTAAGTACTATTCCCATTTTTACCCTTTTCTATCGGTCTAAAATATCCCTTTTGTAGCATATAGTCCCTGGACAAAATCTAAAATATATACCAACATAGTTGTATGACCTACTTGTTTATCGATGGCTCAAATCTATATGCTTCACAGTATGACTTAGTCGGTCCAAAAAGATTTATACATTTCCCAACTCTGATAGCAAATTTAGAAAAAAAGCTTCATATTCACCTCGTCCCCCAAATCCAACAAAGGAACAAAAAAATTATCTAAATAACGAATATTATTTCTATAAATCTGTAAAAGAAGAAAAGAGAACAACTTTCTTTAAAGGATATCGATCAAAAACTTCTGGTAAGGAAAAGGAGGTCGATGTAAAACTGAGTGTAGACTTAGTAGGATATGGCATGTTGAACAAGTATAACAATGCGTTTCTCATGACGGGTGACGCAGATTTTCTTCAGGCCTGCCACTTTCTTAAAATACATAAACCATCAACCTCATTAACTCTTCTGTGTATGCAAAATAAAATAATGTACAAGGGCTTATTTCAATACCCATCCTATATTATTTGTACAAATAAGGGCCCCCTAAAGAACATCGCCAGAAGAAGTATATGTCTTGACCTAAAAAAGACCGCGGATCTATGTCCGCGGCTAAGTTAACCTAATTATACCACAATTTCCTCTTGTCAATGGCAAAAAACTAAACGCTATAATTCCTTTCGTTTAAGGTTTAGGATTTGTTTAGAGTTTAGTGTTTAGGATTTGATTTCCTTATTTCCCTATTTGCTTATTTCTCCATTAAACAAGTATAATATATCCCTATGCTTCCCCTCGTTTCCGTTATCGTAACAACCAAAAACGAAGAGAAAAATATCGGCCAACTGCCTAAGGGCTCGTTTGTTAATAACATAAAGTGTTATTAACGATTACGGCCCTTTGTGCCGCACCGGGGAAGTTGAGTTATTATCGGATGCGGCCTGAAATCAATATTTGAACAAACATACCTTTCATGTCATTGCGAGGGAGTTTACCCTGAGCGAAGCCGAAGGGAAGCAATCTCAAAACCCTTAATTGAAATCATCGTCGTTGACAATAACTCAACCGACAAAACAAAACAGATAGTCTCTTCGTTTAGTCATTCACAGTCTCTCCATCATTCCCGCTCCCATCGTCATTCCCGCGAAGGCGGGTTTACACCCGTAAGGGTGAATCCAGTCTATAATCACATTTTCTTATATAATCATGGTCCCGAACGCTCCGCACAGCGGAATTTCGGAATATAATGGCAAAAGAAAGTCAAAGGCTTGGCAAAACCACCTATATTTTTATATAATAAAATATGCAGTTTTACAAAATACTATCGGTAGATGAGTCCGGAAAGGCTTCTTACAATCATGCTTCTCCCTTATTTATTGTTTCAGGCATCATCATGCCGGAAAATCTCAAACCTAAAATCGATTCTCAAATACGCAATCAGGATTTTTATTTGATTAAAGCCCATAATCAACTTCAATCACAAGGATACAATCTTAAAAAGATTACCCCTCTTGCCTATCGACACTCAGTCACCTCCCTTAGCCTTGTCAATAAGGAGAATTTAGATGTTGACATCCAGATTGCAGACGCCCTAGCACCAGTAGCTGGCCTGAAATATAAGATTGAAGTTTTAAAAAATAAGGGAAAGATGTGTCAAGTTGATAAAATAAAGTTCAGACTAATAAATAGAAAGCTTTTTAAGAATAAGAAGACGAGTAGATTTGAAATAGTGTTATAACACGCAAAAAGTCGGTCATGGCTATCCGCACATTTACCGACTTCACGCATATACATTATATAACTGTTAGAAAAAATTGTCAACAACGAATTAGTCATATAACTTTATGGACTTTAAAAACTACCCATTGGTGTCTGTTATCATCACCACCAAAAATGAAGAGAAAAATATTGCAAATTGTCTGAAATCAATTCAAGAGCAATCCTATAGGAATATTGAAATTATTGTTGTAGATAATAACTCAACTGATAAAACAAAATCTCTATGTCATCCCGACCGAAGTGGAGGGATCCCTTTAATTCATTTTTTCACCCATGGTCCCGAACGCTCCGCACAACGAAATTTTGGTGTAAGTAGGGCTAAAGGAGAATATATTTTATATCTGGACGCAGATATGATTCTCTCAAAAGACGTCATAAAAGATTGTGTAATAAAAATTCAAAATAATCCCGGTGTTATAGCGTTATATATCTCAGAAATCGTCATGGGCAACTCGTTTTGGTGTAGGGTGAGACGCTTTGAAAGATCTTTTTACGACGGTACGGTGATTGACTGTGTTCGGTTTATATCTAAAAAGGCATTTGACGCTGTCAAGGGTTTTGATGAAAATATGTCCGGTCCTGAGGACTGGGATTTTGATAAGAAAATCCGCCTCTTGGGAAAAACTGATCTCATAAAAACTCCTATTTACCATAATGAGCAAAATTTTAATTTACGAAATTATCTCAATAAAAAAAGTTATTACATAAAGAGTTTCGATGTCTATATAAAAAAATGGGGGAAAGATGATGCTGATATAAAAAAACAGCTCGGAGTTTGTTATAGGTATTGTGGAGTTTTTATAGAAAATGGCAAGTGGAAAAAATTAGTGTGCCACCCGATTTTGACTTTGGGAATGTATTTTTTGAAAGGATTTGTCGGATTTGTATATTTGATGGAGAAAATAAAAATGATTAATGCTTAGAACTCATCTCTAGACTTAGTCGTATGTCATTGCGAGGATAAAGACGGGGCAATCTCATTTATTAGTGGGATTGCTTTGTCCACGATTAAAGTCGGGACTCGCAATGACAACCAATGTTCCTGGGTATTGAGGTGG
>CAYITZ010000041.1:0-10584 GCA_964366485.1 uncultured Gammaproteobacteria bacterium | reverse complement strand
CCTGTTTAGTGGGGCTCGTCAACACTTTGTGGGGGACTTGGACGATTTTGAGCATGGAAGTATTATATAATAAAGTATCAATTTTATGAAACTTTCTCTCGCCCTCGCAACCCATAACGAAGAGGCCAATATTGAGGCTTGTATTGCCTCATGTAAGGGGTTGGTTGACGAAGTGGTAGTAGTGGACGGCTCCTCGACCGATAAAACGGCTGAAATTGCTCATAAAATGGGTGCACGCGTTCTTATCACCTCCAATCCTTCAATGTTTCATATTAACAAACAAAAAGCCATTGACGCGGCAACAGGGGAGTGGATTTTGCAATTGGATGCGGATGAGCGGGTGAGTCCGGAGTTGGCGGGGGAGATAAAAAAGGTGATAAAAATGAGTGAAGGAGAATTAGAGGAATATGAAAAGAATTTGCTTGAAAAGGAATTGTTTGAAAGGCATGAAAATATTGTTATTTCTTCGCAAAACGGCGGCCTGTCTCGTCATCTTCCCCATCAGGGTTCCCCTCCGAATCGGAGGGTCCACGCTGTTGGGGTCCCCGATGACTCGACACCCGTTTTGCCACCCAACAATGCCTTTTTCATCCCCCGTCTCAACTTTTTCCTCGGTAAATATTTGCGGTATGGTGGAGTATATCCAGATGGGGTAATACGTCTTTTCAAAAAAGGAAAAGCTCATCTCCCTTGTAAAGACGTCCATGAGATTATGGAGGTTGAGGGGAAAGTGGGGTGGTTGCAGAATCCGTTAAAACACATCGATTCACCCACATTTTCACGTTATTTGGAGCGGAATAGTAGGTATATTGATCTTTTAGCTGAGGAGCTCGCGAAACGCGAAGCGTGTAGCGCGAATCGTTCAATACAAAGACGTTACACGTTACACGTTACACGTATTTTATTATTTTTCGATTATATGTTTTTAAAGCCGATTTCCTGGTTCCTCATGACAACCTTTCGTCATAAGGGAATTTTGGATGGATGGCAAGGGGTAGTATTTTCCTTCTTCTCCGCCCTGAGGTTCCCGAGGGCATACATACGCTATCTTAAGCTCCGATTTTAAACTCAACCACATCTCCGTCGCGCATGGCATAATCTTTCCCTGCGCTCACCACTTTTCCTACCTCACGCGCCTTGACCCAGCCTTCACATTTCACAAAATCATCATAAGTCATAATATCAGCCTTGATGAATTTCTTTTCAAAATCGGTATGAATCGTCCCGGCCGCTTGAGGCGCGAGCCATCCTTTTTGTATCGTCCAAGCTCGTGCTTCAAGCGTGCCAGCCGTTAAAAAAGAAATAAGTCCAAGTGCTTTATATGATTCTTTTATCAGGCGATTTAATCCGGTATCGGAAAGTTTATACTGATCCAGATATTCTTTCTGTTCGGCGGGGGAGAGGGCAAGGATGTCATTTTCGAGTTTGGCGTTAAGATAGATATAATTGTCATTGCGAGGAGTCTCGGCGAAGCCGGACGACGCGGCAATCTTATCCATAGATTGCTTCGCGGAGTTTACACTGAGTAATTCTGACTCCGCTCGCAATGACATCGAAGTGCTCGCAATGACATCTAATATTTGTTTTTCTGTTTCTTCTTTGTCTTCCAGTTGTTTCTCTGATGCGTTAAAGACGAAGATAACCGGTTTTAAGGTAAGAAGATTCAGGGGCTTGATTAAATCATGATATTCATTGTTGGGTAGAGACGAGGCATGCCTCGCCTCTACAATGCGCGCAGGAATTCCCATATTTAATTCTTCCTTCAATCGTTTAATTATTTCCCAACGTTTCAATTCATCCTTTTCTGCATTCATCTTTGGCTCTTTCTGTTTATTCAATGTCTCAAGATCTGCCAGGATGAGCTCGGACTCAATTATCTCAATATCACTTTTTGGGTCGACTTTATTTGCAACGTGAATGACATTATCATCGATAAATAGGCGGACGACGTGGACGATGGCCGAAACTTCACGAATATGGGAAAGAAATTTATTCCCCAAACCCTCGCCGACTGAGGCACCTTTTACAATCCCCGCAATATCATAGAATTCAACAGCCGCAGGCACGATTTTATCCGTTTTAACTATTTTAGCCAGCACAGGAAGGCGCTCATCCGGCACTTCCACGATGCCAATATTCGGTTCAATCGTGCAAAAAGGATAGTTTGCCGCATCCGCAACCTGTTTTTTAAGAAGAGCGTTGAAAAGAGTTGACTTACCGACGTTGGGGAGACCTACGATACCGATTGAGAGTTTCATAAGGGTTATTATAGCAGTAAACAAGTGTGAAAGAGACACAGCATATCAGGATTTTTGTTTGAGAATCTATACTTATTGAGTCTGAAGATCTGCAATAAATGCATCAATGCGTTTTTTGGTAACTGGTTGCATGACAAGAATGTGGGCAAACTTTTCTGAAACGGCAAGTTGCCATTTTTTAACAATGGAACAAGAAGGTTTTTTAAAATAAACAATATTAGAATACATATTTAAATTTGCAGGCCATTGGATTTCTATTAATTTTTTGGTCAAATACTGGGCATTTTCGACACACATACGTGCTTCTTTGGCGAATCCTTGAATTCCACGCGTCTTGATTGCGTACCATAAAAATAACGGTGTATGACCGTTACGACAGCCGGTGATAGTTGTGTCGAGAGTACCAATATACTCAATTGGAGTTTCAATCTTTTTAACTAATTGTCTCCGTGCTAAAGCAATACCGACTGGCATATGGGTACCGATAAATTTGTGGCCTGAAATAGCTAAGCTATCTATCGGTTGACGAAAATCAGCCTGCGGAGCCCCTTTAAGAAATGGCAATATCATGCCAAAAAGAGCGGCATCACCATGAATATAATGATGCGTAATATTGTTTCTTTTCAGGATGTCCACTACATGATCAACATTATCAGTAGCGCCTTTCATGGTCGTGCCCAAATTGAGGTTCAAAATCACCGGCAGATGCTTATTTTTTATTATTTTCTTTTCAAGATCAAGATAATCAATCTCTCCGTTTGGTAAAGATTCCACGAGTAATGACTTCATCCTTAACAGGCGAGCGATTTTACTAATTGAATAATGGGTATCTTTGGAAAAATACAAGAGGCCGTTCGGATATAGTTGACGTCCGACAAAAATACCATATAGGTTGCTCTCTGTTCCGCCAGATGTCAGATAACCCCAGAAATCATCCTTTGGTATCTTATACAGGTTGGCAAAAAATTGGAGGACTTCAACTTCAAAATCTTCAGAATTCACCCGCCAACTGGATGGAACGAAAGGATCACCTAAATTGATGAGGGAGTAATCGAGAAATTGGTACAGGGAGGAAAAATCATTCTTTGTGTTAATCGGATACCCAAGCATTGAGGATGTTTTTTTATCCATCTCCTCTTTGAATGCCTTAAGTTTTGTTGCAATGGACACATCCATAGAAAATGTGATTATATACTACACAATTTCCTTAAAATAAACAACACAATTTATAGATTGGACTTATTTGACAGGATAAAAATAAATTGCTATACTATGACTCATTAATTGAACTTATAGTGATATGGCATACAAAGTTGAACTTCATTCCGTGCCTGTAGGTGTTCGATCACTTCGTGAACTTGATCCTCGATTGCCAGAATGGAATATGCTACAAAGTGTCGGTCATAGCGCCATGTCCTCAGTACTGCAAGGTCTTGAAAGATATTCTGGCGGTCGTCTGGCTCTCACCGACCAGAAACAGGCAATTATTGGACTGGAACTTCAACAAACGGAAAGCGCATTTCTTACCGACCTTGTACTATCCAATATTCTGGCAAAAAAAACATATAAAAATCGTGGGCGTCCTAATCCAAGTCGTGTATCTGCAGACAATAAACAAATGAAAAAGCAATTGGCCGAGATAAGGAACTTGGCACATAAGACATCGCCACTTTGGATGGCGGGTAATATTCTTGGCAGTACGCAAGGTGGTGGGTTAAAAAAAGTAGCTATGGCTGACAATGGAAAGTTAGGTGGAGATGTTATCCATGATTTGGCTACATCGGCCGCAACAGGGAGATTAGGCTTCGGCAATCCGTACCCTCTTATTATGAGAACAATAGACAACTTGATGCAGACAAGTGGACACACAATGTTTCATTATCACCCCTTCGAAGTTACAGGGTATGCTCTGGAACAACTGGCGAAACTACATCCCAATACACAACTGGTCAAAGATAAGAAAGTAAGGGTAATTACTCGTCATTCAGGATCAGAAATCAACACGACTGCAATTGAAATTGTTTGCGCTCACGCAACCAAGAAACAGAATACGTATGAAAATCCAAAAGTTGCTCAACTGCTGGCTGAACATGGATTAAGCGGGTCAAATGGTATAAAGCAGTTGGAATTGAGGGGCCTTATTACTGTTCCTAAGGTTTTTGCGGTTGATGGCACATGGGCCGGAGGTTATAATGGAGCGGCAGTAGAAGGATCCAGTTTTGGTGTTGATGGACACAGTAATTTACATACAGGCGGTGAGGCATGGGTTAAACGCGTCCTCCCCTTATTTACAGCTGAAAATAGGGGAAAAATTATTGCTATTCTTTCAGAAGCAATTACAAAAGGCGAGTGTGCAGGTCTTATCGTAGAGCCTGATGTCGATGTGGATGGAGGAATGTATCCCGTAGATCAGTCATTACTGGCAGAAGTTCGGGACTTACTTAAACTTCAAGAATTGCCTATTATTGCAGATTGTATGCAAACAACCGGCAGTATGGGCGGAAGTTATTTAGGTGAAGGGCCCACTCAGACACTCGCAGAATATCCGCATCTTATCATCACGAATGCGAAAGCGGCGGCAGTTGATCCTTATGCGTTTGCATTGATTCCTGCTCATATTGATGCATCAACAACTGGCATGAGTCATTTATCAACGCCTACTAATTATGGGCCTCATTTACAAGCCTTGGTTATTGCCCATATGGTACAGAATCCGCTTTTCCAAACAAAAGTACAGCATGACGGACAGAGAATAGAGGAAATAGCTCAAGAATATGGTATGACTCATAGATTGCGGGGAAAAGGTATGAATCGCGGGTGGATTGTTGACAATGTAGGGAGAGCTCAAAACTTTCTATATCTGCACTTTGGCATATTTCTTGGGAATGCCTCGGGAGTATTGAGGGATCAACGTTCACTTACTGAGTTCAGCGAAACACATGAATTATTAACAAGGATCATTTGTGAAGGACTCAAAAGGCTTGATGAGGGAAATCTTGATCCACAAACAGAAAATTTATTAGAAAGAATGGGCTCAGAAGGAGCAGGTGGATTATAGGTTATTATTTACAATCTATATTTATGAACAGAATAGAACCCCAGATAAGACGAAGAAGACCTGATGCTGCCGAGATTTTAGCAAGAAGCATCACTCGTCCATTTACCGCACTCGACCGTAATGAATGGACTAGAGTTGCTAATAGCGCTTGGGGAATTGATGAAATAAATAAATTGTAGGATTATGCCGCGCTCACAGAGGATAATATAGGTACATGTTTTGGGCGTTTTGATGGTGAGACGCTGATGGGTGGCTCAATGGGTCTTATCAAAATCTCCCCGGCCGATCGTAAACCATACTTATTTCTTCATCAACTTGCCGTGGATGAAAAATATCAGAATCAAGGCGTGGGACAAAGATTATTAGAGGACAACTATGAACTCATAAGAAATAATCTAAGTCCAGTTGTTGACACACTTAGACTTACCTCCGATCCTTTTGTTTCGAGAAATGTTTGGCTATATCTGCATAAAGGGAGAATGCATTCAAATCGCTATTTAGAGGATTTTTTTGTCGGAATGGAAAAGGATGGAGGGAAAGACCATAAGGATATGCCATCGGACAGATTTTATTATGAAGCTCATCCTAAAAGTGCATGGGTTAACGGGGCGGTTTTTCCTAAACAACAGGACTATGAAGCATATTTGGAATCTCATTTCGAAGATGCGGTTTTCCTTTTTAATCCCGAAAAGCCCGTAGAAGATAAACAGTTTACCGCTTTAAACCTCTCATCAAAACTTGCCTTTGTCGAAACCTCGGCAAATCCAAAGAGGGCTAAGGAACAATGGGGCGATGACGCCTTACTTTGGACAAAACAGCATAGAAAAGTCTTTACGGAGTTATTTAAAAAGCAGGGTCACACCGCAGTTGATTATGTGTCTTTACTTGATGCTTCTGGAAAAGAGCGCCATTTCATTGTTACGGTAAAAGATTTTAATGAAGAGAACCCCAATTGTCTCGTAGAAGCTTTATAATAGTAAGGTGGTAAGTTTGCGAATTTTATGTATATTATAAAAGCCGAGATTTACAAAATATACCTTCCTCTCAAGGAGCCGTTTCGTATCAGTGTCACTTCAATGACAAACCGAGAGATTGTTTTGATCAAGCTGTATGATAAAAATGGTTTAATCGGAGTAGGGGAATCTGCGAACTTTGATTATCCATTCTATGAACCGGATTTTAATGATGGTACCATACACCTCCTCAAGACCTATCTTATTCCGGCAATCCTCAATAAAAAAATAGATACCATTGAAGAACTGGAAGCTGTATATAAGTTGATGAGGGGAAATAATTTTACCAAAACCGTGATTGAATCAGCCTTTTGGCATTTGAAGTCACAACAAACAGGTAAACCACTGAGAAAACTTTGGGGAGGAACTAAAACCAAAATACCTGCGGCTATCAGTATAGGGCTCGGAGTTGATCTAAAAGATACTATAAAAAGAGTATTACGGTATATTGATACATTTGCTCCTGAAAGAGCTAAGGTTAAGATAAAGCCGGGAATAGATGTAAAGCTCATAACCGCCATAAGAAATCGATATCCTGATTTACCTCTTTTTGTCGATGCAAACTCCGCCTACACGTTAAAAGATATATCTATTTTCAAGGAACTTGATGAAATGGGCCTTTTGATGATTGAGCAACCGCTTACATACAATGATATTGTTGACCATTCGATCTTGCAAAAACAGCTGAAAACGCCCATCTGCTTAGACGAAAGTATCAATAGCTATCATACAGCCGAGCAGGCAATCAATATTGGTGCTTGTAAAATAATAAATATCAAACCTCAACGGGTTGGTGGATATTGGCAGGCAAAACTTGTATCAGAGTTGGCTGCCCGGAATAATATTCCTGTGTGGTGCGGCGGTATGATTGAATCCGGTTGGGGTCAACTATTCAATTGTCATATTTCTACTCTCTCTAATTTTAAATATGCAAATGACATTTGTCTGACTAAATGGTATTTTGCCGACGACATACTTCAAAAGGAGATTCCGGAAAAAAATGGAATAATCGATGTAGCTAAAACTGACAATCTATTCAAAATAGATGAGGCGAAGTTAAATAAGTATACAGTTGCCAAAATTACTACTTCTTAATACATCGGCGGGAGTTGTTGGCGGTTCTTTTGCATGATCGCCCAGGCGGCGATACCACCGGCTACGATAATGAGGAATATGAGGATGAGTACCATACCGACCGCAGGCCCCAAGGGATTTACGCCGGCTGGTGCTTCTCCTTTGTTCTTTGACGGGATTTGACTCGATGTTGAGCCTGTTGACCCCTGTGATAAGCTTCGAGAGCTTGATGAGCCTTGAGAAGTAGTCCCCGTCTGTCCTTCAGCCGTTGCCGCTTCATTTTGAGCCCTTCCAAAATCAAAAGGGGAGAGAGTTTTCTTGTCAGTCACCGACTTACCCGCTCGAGTTCCAGATATCAAATTTATGTTGTTCTTTGTCAGATAGGACTCATTGGCTTTGGCAAATTCATGTAGACGGAATGAGGTTCGTTTATTTGTCAGGGGAGAGGTTACCTCAATGGTAAACTCCATAAGTGGCAAGTTTTCTGCAGGGATATAAAAATATCCATTCGCATCTGCTGTGGTTTGATAATAATCTGATTTTGCGCCTTTTATGCGAAGTGCGACGAGTGCATTGCGGATTATTTGTTTCTGATCACCATAGGCATACCCTTCGATGAAATTTGGAATTAAATCTATAGACATTTCAGTTGAAGTTGCTTGGGCGTCTACTTCCTGATGAAATATCTTAGAAAATGCAGAGCTGAGAAAGTTCCTTATAGATTGAAATAGTGAAGTAGAATTCTGCGTAATAAGATTCCCCGTCAAGTCAGCCTTTACAAATACGGCCTTAAGTTCCCACCCTTGTTTAAAAAAAGAATTAGCTACTTTAAAGCTATAGGTTCCTGTATTGTCTGCGATTTGATCTGATTTAATTCCACTTGAATCCTTTGCATTTACAATTTCCTGCTCCAACTTGGTATCGGTATTTTTTAATACAAGTTTAATATAGGTGAAAGGATGAGTTACTTTACCTCCAAATGTTGAGTCTTTACCAAGCTGACCAATAGAATAGGTGCCCGTTACTCTAGATGCTACATAAGGCTTACCTGTCAAAGAAGTGAGGGGGATGTTTCGACACTCAGGATTAGGCGCTTGCCGTAAAACTTCGCCCGGGTTATTAGCATCAATAACTTCGTCTATCCGCTCATTCGGACCACTATAGATCGTACAGTGAGCGTCAATGCCGTCATAATAATCATATACCTTACGAGCATTTTTATTCAGTGGAGGGTTCATCTTAAATTCATATCCTTTTTGAGGCATCACATCCATATAATATGATCCGGGCTCAACACTATAGTTATACACTCCATTCTCCGTCGTAATATTATCGTTCGTAAAATACATAGAATTCGCTATCTTCTTTCTAGTTGAGTCAAATATAGTAGTGACTATCCCCGGAACTGGTTCGAGGCTTTGAGAATCAAACACAACCCCATAAGGATCATAACCAGTCCAGCTGATCGTTGCACAATCGCCAGGTTTATCTTTAAACACCATATTCAATGTGCCCTGATTTTGAGAACGATCTTGACCAAGTTCGCCATCCCCCTTTGGGTAAGAAACCAACACGCCACGGAAAACATACTCATTCCGTGCTACTTTGAACCCGTCCAATCCACTTATTGTGGTAGTAAAATTAACCACACCTTTTCCATCAGGTTTTTTCTTTTGACCGTCAAATGTGATATTGCTTATTTGGCCTTGAGTGCCAAACAAAAAAATATCGTCATCCCTATTTCCGGTGGTGCATGTTGTTCCTTGACCCGCCCCACACACAATAGCGTATACTTCGTCAGTATTTGAGAACACGCCAGTCAATTGTTTAGTTTCTGTTGGTGGCCGATCAGGGTCATGACCGGGAAGACCAATTACTCCCGACCCCACAAAATGTAGACAGCCAGTCGATTTATTAGGTTGCACATTTGACCCTATGGCAAACGCGGAAGGGGACAGTACAAATAAACAAATAAACAAATAGACAAATAAACAAATGGAGGAAAGAAATATTTTTTTCATAGAAAACACAATTCAATTCATTCTAATTCATTGAAGTAAAGAAAATCAAGGGGATATTAGAGGAAAGGAAAGGCCGTAATCGAACGATAGAGGGGGACGATTCCGATTCCGGTGTGGACGGAAATAAAGTGCGGAGTGAATTGGGTATATTTTTCCTCAATTTCTTTCAATTTTTCTTTTTCAAGTTGGTCGACCTTATTAAATACATATATTTTTTTCTTATCCTTAAGCCCCAAATCATTTAGTATCTGCTCCACGACCAGAATCTTTTCATCCATCTTTGGGTCAGCCGCATCAATCACATGTAAAAGGACATCAGCATGAATACTCTCCATAAGGGTTGATTTGAAAGCGTCCACGAGGTCGGGCGGAAGTTTTTTTATAAAGCCGATGGTGTCAGAGATAAGAATTTCTCGGTTATGATCGCGGTCATACATCTTGCCGACTGCACTGTCGAGAGTTGCAAATAAAATATCCGCTTCAAGTTTTTTCTTCCCGGTCAAAAGATTAAAAAGTGATGTTTTCCCTGCGTTCGTGTATCCCACAATTGACACGGTAGGAAATCCCAAGTTGTGACGGCGTTCCACTTGTTGCGCCCGCCCTTTTTCCATTTCCTTCAAATTTGATTGGATCTGGCGCATCTCCTCTTTCCAATGGCGCCTCATGAGCTCCACATTGGTCTCACCCAACCCTTTTGTCCCAACACCTCCACCCTGTTGGGAATAAGATTCACCGAGTCCGTATATCCGTGGCCCCATGTGGCGCATGCGGGCGAGTTTTATTTGCATCTTTGCCTCGGCAGACGTCGCATGATTATTAAAAATATGAAGAATTAAGTCCACGCGGTCCCAGACTTCGATGTTGGGATTATAGGGCCAGCACAGTTGCTGGATATGGTAGAGCTGTGTAGGGTTTACGATAGCATTGATGACGATGATATCGATTTTTTTCTTTCCCACCATCTCTGCAATTTCCTCCGCTTTTCCTGAGCCAATATAGGTTCCGCCACTTGGGTGCATCCGGCGTTGAATCACATCAACCACATCGGCTCCTCCATAGGTGCTCACGAGACTTTTCAGCTCATCAAGATCCTCTATAGCCTCTTGTTTGGTATAGGCAGGAGAGACCACACTTATGAGAATAAATTTCTGTTTTCGGGG
>CAYITZ010000040.1:0-10861 GCA_964366485.1 uncultured Gammaproteobacteria bacterium | reverse complement strand
AACTTGCTTTCCATGAGGGTAATTCTCTCATTTTATATGACAAAAAGCAATTTATTGTAATTCTAGACTGGATCCCCGTCTTCACGGGGATGACGGACGCGAGACTAAAATTGCGAATATGATTTTTTATGCAATCGCCTGGGTTAACCCTGAGGGCTTGCCCTGTAAATCCATTAAGTGATTTACAGGGTGAACAGCATAAAAAAGCGTATTCGCAATTATGTACCAAATAAGTATAATAATGAGATTATGGACTGGATTATTACGACGTTAAACTGGTATGTGCCTCTTTTTGCCCTCGGGATTATCGTATTTCCCCTCACCCGCACATTCTTTCATCAATTTTTTGACCGGGGGTATCCTTTTGCCAAAACCATTGCCATTCTTGCACTGAGCTATATTGTATTCATTTTAGGAATATATAAACTCTTGCCTTTCACCCAAACCAGTCTTATTTTGATAATTGCAGTCTTTGTGATTGGATATATATATATTAAAAGGACGCGCCTTCCTCGATTTGCCCTCAATAAAGTTTTTTTTATTTTTCTTTTTGAAGAACTGCTTTTTATCGTATCCCTTTTTTTTCTTGTTTATATCAGGGGTCAGGAGCCCTCTATCCGTGGTCTGGAAAAATTCATGGATTACGGGTTTATGAAGTCTATCCTTCGGTCGCGATTTTTTCCCCCTTTGGATATGTGGTTTTCGGGAAACAATCCGATTAACTATTATTATTTCGGACATTTGACAGGGGCTGTTCTCATCAAGCTAACAGACATCCCCTCTGCCATGGGCTACAATCTCATCCTTGCCACCATATTTGCCCAAAGTATTACTATGGTTTTTTCTTTGGTTGGAAATATCATCTATTTTTTTTACAAATCGTTACGTCATGCCATTTTCGGAGGACTGCTGGGGACGCTCATCGTCAATCTTGCGGGTAATCTTCACACCATCTATCTCTTCACCTCCGGCTATAGCCCTGATAAACCCCTTCCCTTCTGGCAAATTCTTGCTAAATATAATCCCACAAAATATTGGTATCCGAATGCAACTCGTTTTATCCCTTTTACCATCCATGAGTTCCCCTCCTATTCTTATGTTGTTGCAGATTTACATGGACATGTGTTTGACATCCCCTTTGTCTTGCTAACAATAGCAGTGCTGTTTTTAATGTTTGTCAACCAATCTCAGGCAAATATTCAAAATAACAAATCACAAATAACAAATCACAAATCAATTTCAAATTTCAAATTTCTAATTTCAAATTCCATACTTGTTGGTTTTCTCACCGCCATCCATTATATGACCAATGCCTTTGACGGGCCTATATATATCCTTTTTGCGGGCCTCCTGTTTCTTGCCATGTTCGGAATCAGCCGAAAGCTTTTTATATCCGGAGGAGTCATGATCATATCGTTTTTATTATTTTCATTTCCCTTTTCTTCCCATTTTTCCCCCTTCGTATCAGGTATAGGCGTAAATTGCAGTCCTGATTTTTTAGTTAAATTGGCCAAATTCGGACCCTTCCTTTTTGAAAAAGGCAACTGTCAGCCCGATCCATTATGGATGTTGTTTGTCTTATGGGGGTTTTTCTGGATATGTTTTCTCCTGTTCTTTATTGTTAAATACATTCAGCAAAAACGGAAAGATCACCCTTCACCGCTCCACATCGCAATTGATGATTTTATCTTTATCTGTTTTGTTTTTGGTACGATACTTATCTTCATCCCTGAATTTTTCTATATTAAAGATATCTATCCTGCCCACTTCAGGGCAAATACCATGTTCAAGCTTGGCTATCAGGCATACATGATTATGGGGATTGCATCTGCCTATACCTTTTTCCGCATCACTCTTCTTACCCGCCTTCCCCGTCTTGTCCTATCATGCATATTTCTCTTCTTTTTTTCATTCATATTTATCTATCCCTTTTATTCATTTCCTTCATACTACGGAACATTGAAAAAAACACCTGAATTAAACGGGATAAAATGGTTGGAGACGACATTTGCCGAGGATAAAGAAATCATCGATTTTTTAAATGATAAGGTAACCGGTCAACCTACCATTCTTGAGGCACAGGGGGATTCCTACACCGATTTTGCCCGCATTTCGGCAAATACCGGGCTCCCCACAGTCGCCGGTTGGTGGGTACACGAATGGTTATGGCGCGGATCGGCAAACGTAGTGGGAAATAGGATACCTGATATTGTTGCGCTCTATGAATCTAAAGACATTGATAAAACCATTGGGTTGGTAAAAAAATATGACATAAAATACATCGTTGTTTCGCGTATGGAGCGGGAAAAGTATAAGAATTTGTATGAAGAGAAGTGGGAGAAGATTGCCAACAAAATATTCACTTCATCAAGTGGGTTTGGGGCTCTGTATCAAGTAAAAACAACTAGACCTTGACATTAAAATAACAATCTGCTAATGTATGCGAAGGGCATTACTACTCGTCGTCCCCTTATACGAGCGGTAGTGATGCTCTTCTTTTTTTTGGGCAGAATATTAGAGATGATACAACTTCATCGGTAACCCGAGATTACGACGGGTAAGTTGCTTAAACTGACCTCCCACAAACCGTATAAACTCATTCTTCTGGCTTTGTACATGCTTGTCCTGTGATTTATCTGTCTGCATGAAGATCGTTTGAACTTTCATGTAACTAATATAAAGCATTGTTTTTATTTTGTCAAGGCCTATAGAATAATAGATGTTTGTTATAAGATATCCTATATTATTTTAATAATATAATAGAGCTCTCCAAAGCCATAATAATAATATAGATATTTTGTGGATAACCTCCAGCCTATTGATAGAAGATCTTTCTGAAGAACCGCTTGGCCTCATTCAAATACTCCTGTGCCTTGTCCTCGACAGATTTATTTTTTTCTTTTTGAAGGTAAAAATGACCTCCCATCTGATACTCAATGATCTTCTTGTCTATTTTCCCTTTTATCAAAAATTGAGCGGCAGTGAGAAGGTATTTATAGAGGACCTTAAGCTCTCCTTCTTTTTTCATACGTCGCATAGACACTTTAACCTTTACTCCGCGCATAAATCTGGCTTTCACACCATACTTAAATGCTTTCTGGATAAGCTGATGGTCCTCAGACATATACACATCCTCGGGAAAGCCACCTATTAAGTCAAAAAAATTTCTCTCAAATATCATCGATCCTCCCGATGAAAATGGCTTCCCAATGCTTTGGGACATCTCGACAATAAAATTGATAAAGTTAAAAACTACCTTTGTTTGAGAGTTTATCTCATCAGGTGCAATTGCTGGTAAAAATATCAACCCTTTAGTGCGAAAAATATACAAACGAAGTTTTTTAGTAAAAAAAGGTGATATGCAGGAGTCAGCATCTAAAAAAATAATATATGCACCTTTAGCTTTTTTTGCCCCAATATTTCTTTGAAAGGAGACATTGTGCTTATTTACTTCATGTATAGTAAGGCTCAATCTTTTTGAAAATTCTTTTGCTATTTCTCTTGTTTTGTCAACAGATGCCCCATCGATGATGATAATCTCAAAATTCTTGTCTTTTTGACGTTCCAAGTCAGAAAGAAGGAGGGGGAGAAAGTGTTCTTCGTTCAAAGTGGGGATAATAATCGAGAAAAATGGCTTCATATTCTCACTATTATATCATCTGGATTATTTTAGTATAAAATTAAGGATATGAAGGTTTCCCTAGTCATACCCGCATATAACGAAGAAAAGTATATGAAAGACTGTCTTGTTCATATCATGGCCCAACAAGTACGGCCTGACGAGATAATTGTGGTAGATAATAACTGTACCGATAAAACAGTGAAGATCGCAAAGCTTTTTCCGGTCACCATTGTGAAGGAACCGGTCCAGGGGATGATAGCCGCACGAAATAAAGGTTTTAACACCGCAACGGGTGACCTCATTGCCCGCTGTGACGCGGATACCCACCTTCCTCCTGACTGGATTAAACGGGTAAAGGAAGATTTTGAGACCAAAAAGATAGACGCTCTCACGGGACCGGTTGAGTTCTATGACCTCAAGGTGAAGGCAATGCCCATAATCAATCTCTATTTTGATTTTATCAAGCCGATTTTTCACAATGAAGTTCTATCAGGGCCGAACATGATACTTACCCGGTCGATGTGGGATAAAGTAAAAAATGATGTCTGTCTGAATGATGCAAAAGTGCATGAAGATATTGATCTTTCCATTCATATCACAGCCGCACATGGCATCATAGTACGCGACCATGAACTCATCGTATATATCTCGGGACGACGGATTAAGAAAAATCCTCAGTCATTTTTTGGAGAGTATCCGGTCAGGTTTATGAAGACACTCATGCATCACAAGAAAAATATTATTTCGTCTTTCCTTGCACCTTGAACATTGACTCCATCTCGGAAAGAGCGGTTGCGTCTTCAGCTTTTTTATCATCTCGAAATCTCTGCAGACGGGGAAAACGAAGTGCGAGATGGGCAGTATGGATGGGAGATCGGGTTATCTCATCGGCTTTTATCTCAACGACTATCATGGGCTCAAGCCATATATCACATTCCATCCCCTTTTCGACATCGTAAACGGATGGTTTATCTTTGACTTTTAATTTTTGACTTTTTTCATAAATTTCTTTCCATTCCACATCAGTCAAACCGGTCCCAATTTTTGCAATAGTGAGATATTTTTCTTTATTTTTATCATAGACGCCAACAAGAAATGCCCCAATCCCAAAATCAGTCCGCTTGCCCTTACCCGCGTCATATCCCATCACCACACAATCAATGGTATCTTCGATTTTAGAAGAGTAGCTCCGTTTAAATTTGATCCAGTTCCATCCCCGCGCCCCGGGTTGATAGATTCCGTCAAGCTTTTTTGCAATAATTCCTTCCAAACCGCCTGCGATTGCATCCTCAAAATTAAGTTCAATTTTGACACCTTCCGATATCATTTCATGGGGAGCAATTAAGACCGTATCTTTTGAAATATCTTTCGTGGTTCGAATAATTTCTTCCAAACGTTTTCTCCTCGTGATAAATGGGGAATGAATGAAGTTGACCCCGTCAGCATAAAGCAATTCAAAGCAAAATAATTTGAGGGGAATTTCAAGAGCTTTCTCCGCAATGTCATATTTCCGTTTCCGCTGTACGGTATCCTGGAAAGGTAAAAAAGATCCTGTTTTTGGATCAAACCCAATCGCTTCTCCTTCCAAAATAACTTCATCTGCCATAATCTGTTTTTTTATTCCTTCAATGACATCGGGATACATGAGGGAAACTTCTTCCAAACTTCGAGAATATAGTTTGACCACTCCCGACTTTTTATCGTAATGAATTTGCAACCGAAACCCATCATACTTCGGTTCGACCGCACAAGTCCCGATTTGTTTTATGATTTCCTCCCCCGAAGATAACCGTTCCGCACGCATCATGATGATGGGGGTAAAAATATGGGGTTGGATATTTTTCATTTCTTCGATTCCTTTTTCTTTTAATATCCGACCGATGTAGCCTAAGTCCGGACGGACATGATATGCCGCCTCAATTGCAGGTCGTAAACTTTTGTCTCCGGTTAGCATCCAAGAATATGCGTCCAGAACGGTCATATCCGAGAATCCCAATCGCATCAGAGTTTGGGGAATGCGTACCAGATACCGTGCAGATAACGGATCAAGTTGACGTATCAAAAGAGAAAGAATATTTATTTTAAATTCCTGGGATTTGTCTCCATGTGCCGTCGCCGCTTTGTATAGGGCGTCATACGTCTCGAGAATGGTCAAATCTTTTGCTTCAAAAGATAAAAATTGCTTTTTGAAAAACTCAACTGTTTTCCCCAAATCCCCCATCTCCCTTGCCTTGCGGTCAAAGTAAGTCTTTTCCATATTGAGCGCGGAAACAATCGCCTTAATTACTGTCTTTTCCGCCATGCCAAACTCTATTGCCTGAAACGCGGGAACCACACGACCTTGAAGTAAATAGACGGTCTTTTCCAATTCAAGAGGAGTTAGTTTTTGAAAAAGTTCAGCAAGGAGAGAGGTGATGGTAAGGCGCGAAGATACCGCCTCAATCTTCTCAAAATAAGTTGCAAGCTCAGCAAATTTCATGAATTAATTGTACTATACGTTGAATTTATTATTGGAAAAAAAAGTACTGATATTCTAAAATATTATTAAGATAAATGAAAAACAAAGAAAGAAAGACAATTGATAGAAGGAGACTCACTCAATTTAACTTATCAGAAAATAATAGACTTACCTACATATATGATTACTCAGTAAAACGATTATGTATGGAAATCGTATGCGTATCTCTCGAGATAAAAATTAAAAATGATTGGGTAACAATTTTGAGATATGATAATCACCACGATGGGGTTTTACATAGACATACTCTCATTGCCTATAGCAATACGGCTGATATTGTAGATTACAATGGAACTAAACGTAAAGGCAATTTTACCAAACTTCTTAATTGGGCTATTGGCGATATACAGAGTAATTTTATGATATATAAACGAAAATTCCTAAATCGGAATCATCTTTTACTAAAAGGTGTTGAGGTAGATGAATATTAGTATTACAATGATTATTACATTACCATTAATAAATATTATATAATATAAAAATATGAGCAAAGCTCAACAAATCAAGCTAAACATAGAGCTGTCTGATAAGCTCGCCAATTTTCTTGTCACAAAACCAGAGATGTTAAAAAAATACACTGGTTATTCTTATGTTGTTTTTTCTTCTACAAATTCTGGATTAAATAAATTGAATAATCACCTCATAGAAGAGCTTTTATTAGAAGGAAATGGAGTGATTAAAGCAGTTGAAACGGGTAATCTATCTAAACCCTGGGTATTTTCCCCTGTAGCAAATTAATCACAGGATTTATGAGTGTCTCCCTATCCATCATTCAAAACGTATTGAGTCAATTATCTTGTCAAAGGTTCCATCAAAATCCTTTGTCTTCCAATCAAACATGATGTAGGCAAATTGGTTATCTTTTAAAATAATAGCGTCTCTTCTATTAATAGAGTCACTTTCAAATGTTGGACTCACTTCGAATATGTGTATTTTTATACCTTCTTTGGTTATTTTTCTATTTATTTTTTTATAAGTATAATTTACTAAAATTCCTTTATTATTAGAGTCTGATTTTGTAAATTTTTTAATAGTACCTACATCTGCATATATGGCCTCTAGTAGAAATATATCCCCAGGAATAACCAATTCATTATCTAAGGGTAACTCAGATAGTGGACTTTTAAAGGCATAATATGTATAACTCCATTTTTTTCCTCCTGCTGGGGTATCATATCCTCCTGTTATTGATCGTGCGCGTGCCAATATTAACTCGCCTGTTTTAGGAGATTTCGTAAACAATCCTTTGGATATTCCATCATCACAACCCTTGCAGTAAAGTCCAACAGGTGGAAGATCAACTTTTATATTCAGAAAATCTTCTTTGAGCGAAATCGAAGGTATTATTTTTTGTACGGCAGTATTTGTTTGCGCATCCTTCTGGACTATTTTTATTATTTTGTACAGTTGATAAATGCGAATAGAAATAAGGGAAACCAATAAGATATTGAAGAGGATTACTTTTACAAAGGGAAGACATTTATTTGTATAAAATTCTAGTGCTATTGATAGGAAAAAAAGTAATACAAGAAAAATGTGAGTGAAGGGGCTTTGAATAAAAAAGAGAGCTACTAAATAAACTACTATTGTGATAGATATTAAAATCTTATCTTTTCTACTGAGTAAGATGTTCACTTTTTATACATTATTTTATCTGTAAAAAGGGAAGGGTTGTTCCCATGTAGGTCGGGAAACGGCCATCCCATTTATCTATTGCCATCTTTTGTAATAACTCAGGTGACAGGGCTTGTTGTTGAAGTTGTTGTGCTTTGGCTTGTCCCTCGGCCATATTTACCCTTGCCACCGCGTCATTTTTCGCCTGTTCTGCCTTAAAGATTGCCTGCTTTGCTTCCTGCTCGGCCACTTGTTTTGCCTCAATGGCTTTGTTGAACTCATCTGAAAATTTGATATCAATGATAGATACGTCGCTCAGTATAATGCCATAGTTTGCAAGACGAGAAACGAGCAACTCATCAATATCTTTTTTTAATTCTTGTCTCTTCGTAATTATCTCCTCAGCCGTTTTTTTTGCCGATGCGGCTTTGGCCATCTCCGAAACTGCAGGGATGACGATGTTGTCTAAAACGGCCCGTTCATCGCCAATGGTCTGATATACCTTATTCACTTTTGAAGTATTTATCTTCCAGTTCACGACCAGCTCAAGTCCTACATCCTGCAAATCCTTTGAAGCGCCGCTCGTCTTTACGTCTGACTTTTGCACCCGAACCGATACTTTTTGTACCGCTTGCATGACAGGAATCCGTAAGTGTAACCCTTCAGAAAGAATTCTGTCTTGCACTTGCCCCCAATTCATTACCACTCCCCGCTCTCCCGCTCCGATTTGAACAAAGGGATTTATGGAAAAAAAGAATATGATAATCGCAACTATCCCAATGATCGACAAAATTCTTTTAAAACCATTTTCTCCTTTATTCATAGAATGCTGATAATTGATAATGCTTATCTATAACCCTATTATACTACTATCATTTTAGTTCTTTCTTAATTTAAGAAGAAATAGGTCATGACCGAAATGTTTAAATGCCAAAGTTTGCTCACTTAATAGATAGCCTGATTGAACTATTTCTTGTGTATTTTTAAGTTCTACTTGCCGCAAGCCCGAGAGGCGAGTCGAAAGAATTGTTCCCCGCTCATGAAATATATCGTCCACAATAGTAAAACACCCCCTAGGTTTTAAGCATCGTTTAACCTCTCTGAATATTTTAAACGCTATATCAGGTCTTACAACATCTAAGATTGTATCCATTCGAGCATCGTCAAAATAATTTGGTGGATAAGCTAGTTTATAGCTTGACAGAAATGGAAGAGGAAATTTTCTCATAATAGGAGAGGTTATCATTAAGTTTGGAGGTATTATATCCCGATTAGCTTTACCCGCAGAAATGTCTGCAATATGAAAATCCTCATTTGGAAGAGCCCGAGCTAACCCTAAAAAAACCACGCCAGACACATCACCATAATATAATCCGCCTACATCTAAATGTCTTAATCTCTCTGTTGTGATGCTCTAATTATATCAAATAATGCCCCATGATTATTCCGCACAAAATAAATGAAGTAAAATCGCCCTCACTACTGAGGTGGGATTACTCTTATTTCAATTTCATTTTAGATTGTTTTGAAAATAAGCAAATTAATACTGAACAATTTGTATTCCTAAATTAGTTATTTCCGTCGGTAGTAATCTATCATTAGTAAATAAATAAAACGGCACTTTATTGTTATATTCATAAAATACTGTAAGTTGTTTTTTTCCTGAGTCTGTATCAATGGGAATAGTATTTATATCTGCGTCTATCATCCGTAATCCACCAGACAAACTATGCTCTGTTTTCATTTTAGTCATTGCGTCTGCTAATAATTCAGTAAAGGCTACTACTTCAGCTGTTGGTACATTTCCTTTTGATAAATATAATATGTCAACATCAGATGTGGGTGTAGGGATGTGATGAGTCCAACTTTTGTCAACAAGAATTCCAGCTAAATTTCTTGGGCTATGTTTGCATAAAGTTGTTTTGAAAGTTTTAGCAAGTTGGAGCATTGTTGTCGTTTGGAGTTGCTCAGATAATATATTTATTCTTGCGGATCTCTCGTAAATATAAGACATATTCTTGATATTGTAACACCTAATTCCAAACCTCATAGCACTTGTAAAGTATAACAAAAAAACCATTACACAATATTTCCTCAAGGAGATGAATTTGAGATAATATGGAGTATAATTAGTTGAGTACAAACAGTTACCTTATCAATCAAATGAAAAAAACTGCAAATGCTTCTCCTTTGGGCTTTCTTGGGTTTGGTATGACTACGATTCTGTACAGTATGGCTGGGGCTAGTTTTTTTAATATGAATACTATGTTGCTCAGTATGGCGATT
This sequence comes from uncultured Gammaproteobacteria bacterium, assembly GCA_964366485.1. GTDB lineage: Bacteria > Patescibacteriota > Microgenomatia > UBA1406 > GWC2-37-13 > YC2-FULL-38-9. The sequence goes on along the minus strand of CAYITZ010000040.1, from coordinate 821 downwards.
TTTCTAGGAGGAATTACTCAAATTATTGCCGGATTATTGGAGTATAAAAAAGGAAATACTTTTGGATATGTTTCTTATACCATGTTTGGTCTGTACTGGTTCACTTCAGTTACACTCACATTGATGCCATTTTTTACTCCTATTAACGCGGCAAGTCCTCTATCTATGGGGTGGTTTTATTTGCTGTGGACTGTTTTTACGGTAATGTTATTCGCTCAAACTTTCAAAATGGATAGATTGACCAACACTATTTTCCTTACTGTTGTAATGCTTTTTGGGACCATCACTTTGAGTAATTTTACGGGAATGATACTCATAGGTAATTTAGCAGGTTGGATTGGAATAATATGTGGTTCACTGGCAATGTATTCCGCCTATAAGGGTTTAAGTAGCTAATTATCATCCCCACTACTATCCCCTCTTTTTCCTTTCTCAGACTTTCTGACCCATAAAATATAGAATATGCTATAATGATAGCAATCTCTAATTTAGGTTATTATGACAATGAAAAAATTTAATCCAAGTATAAATATATATCGGAAGTTTTCGAATAAATGGGTAGCCTTTAATAAGGAGAGGACAAAAGTACTTGCGTCCGGTAAGGATATACTTGAAGTAGAAAATCAATTAAGTAAAGACGGGAAAAAAGCTTACGAAATAACCTTTTTAATGCCAAATGGATATTATTTTGTACCTTTCGTAAATGGTTGAAAAATTCAACTTCAGGACAATTCCGATATTGGATTCTACTGGTAAAAAAGTTATGAGGGTTTTAGTGAGACCGATTTTAAGAGTAAGATTGTGTTTTAATCACAAGATGA
>CAYITZ010000039.1:0-11757 GCA_964366485.1 uncultured Gammaproteobacteria bacterium | reverse complement strand
TATTGGAGAATACAAATCAAGTCCTATTATTGCAAATCAATTGACGAGGGGTATATAATCGATATAATCAGATTCATTTGTGAAGTAAAAAAATCAATACATGAATAAAACTCTTTCTTCTTCCAAGGAAATCTATGAGGATCTCCAAAAATCCATACGACACGTCGTTCCAAAAAGTGTTGTACCGGATTTTGAATTGAAACAGAAAGCGGAGTTACTATTTGAAATTAACATCCTTGCGGAAAAAAAGAATGCCACCATTCTGAAACATAATTATATGGAACCCATACTTTTTTACGGCGCCCCAGGCTACAAGGGTGACTCGCTCGAACTCGCGCGAAGAGCAAAAGAAATCCAGTCAGATATTATTGTATTTTGTGGTGTTCAATTTATGGCTGAGACCGCAAAAATAGTTAACCCTTCTAAAAAAGTACTTATTCCCGCCCTTAAAGCGGGATGTTCTCTGGCCGATGGCATTACTTCGGATGATGTTATCATGCTAAAAAAAAGATTTCCCGGGCTTCCTGTTGTGACATATGTAAACACTTCAACGGCGGTAAAGGCAGAGTCTGATGTGTGCTGTACTTCTGGAAACGCACTGAAAGTGGTGAATTGGGCGCTTCACACATTCAAAACCAAATCTCTTATTTTTCTTCCCGATAAATATATGGCAAAAAATATAGCCGCAGAGAAAAAAATGGATGTCCACATCTTTGGAAGAAATAGCAACTCAGAAAAGAAAATAGATTATATCAATAAACCAACATTCATTAGTTGGGACGCTCGCTGTTACGTACATGAGAAATACACGATAAATCATATCACTGCGATACGAAAAGATTATCCCGAATCGGTGATTCTAGCGCATCCAGAATGCTCACCTCATGTTGTGAAAAAATCAGATTTTTCTGGAAGTACTTCGGCGATGATACGATACGTTGAGAAGTATGGCAGTAATAAAAAAATTGCACTGCTTACTGAATGTTCAATGGCAGATAATATTCTAACTACTCTCCCACAATACACTGATAATCTTATTCGGATGTGCAATATTCATTGCCGTTATATGCATATGATTACTTTGGAGCAGCTCCGTGATTCTTTATTATATGAACGATACGAAGTTGAGGTTCCGGAAAAAATAAGGAAAAGGGCCGAACTCGCAGTGAGGAGAATGATTTCAATTAATTAAATGAATAATGTATATGACGGTAATACAACTAGAAATCCGAGTGATGTAATTTACAATAATGTATTTAAGAGTCGAAAGGATTTAATTGGTTGTTGGTTAAAATGATCGACGAGTAATGTATTCCATCCAACTTTTTGTCCTCCTTCAATATCCTGGATAATACTATCACCGATCATCATTATTTCATTTGGTGAGACGCTGGTAAGTGACTGAGCATGAAGAAAAATTTCCTTGGCTGGTTTGCTATATTTTGTTTCTTCTGACACAACAATTAATTGTGGATTAAAAAAAGGATAGAGATTAAGAGATTTTAATTTATTTATTTGTTGATTTTTATTACCATTAGTAATAATTCCTAACATGAGTCCTTTTTTATAAAGTTTTTTTAGCGTACTCAAAACATGGGGAAACGATTGCCAATTCAATTCATAAAAAGAAAGATAGATATTAAAAATATGATTAGCTTCTTTTATTGAAATTGATTTCCCAAATTCCTTCCATGTATCAATGATTCTTTTGGATCTTTGCTGTTCAAATGTTAATTGTTTTAACTCGTAGAGCGTCCAGTTTTCTTTCGACCATTTTTGCCAAACTGATTTGAATTTTTTATAGCTCATGTGAAGAAAATATTTTTTATAGATACTTTTTAATGCTTTATTTTCCGAACCGGAATGATTGAGAAGTGTATTATCGATATCGAAAAAGATCACCTTTATTTTAACCATATTATTCATTATAAGAAAATAACTTATGAATAATATCAAATATTAACATATCTATTGTTTGGCCATCTTTAGGATGTGTTTGTAAAGTATTGATTAATTTTTGTAACTCATCAAAAAATATTTCATCGGTTGATGTATTACCTCTATGCGAAAATACAGCACGAACTCCTAGGCCTGAAGTTCCAAGCAGATATGGACGAGGGTTAGGAAAAATTCCTCTTTCTGGACCATGATTCCATTCAAGACCTGCTTTCATTTTTTCATGCGGAGTATCACCATTTTCATCAAGCCAAATACTCACATTACCAAGCGTGTCATATAATCCATTTTTATCAGGAGAATAATGATCTACTGGTGTTGTTTTCCCCACTTTTTGGTCAACATTGGCATTAGTTAGCATATGGGAGATATTATCTTTAGATCCCATAATTGCAAATTCCCATTCTCGTGCCGTAGGCAATCTTCCTCCAAGCCAAGTGGTATAAACGCTGGCACCAATCCAATTAATAAAAATGACAGGATGGTTTTCAAGATCTTTTTCTATTAAGATAGCCCCATCAACTAAACTGATTCCCGGTTGAAGACGATGATAAAAAAGAGATTTACCATTAATTTCCAAAGGAACATGATGCTTAATCAGTGATTGTAAAAATCTTGCATATTGTACATTCGTTGTAACAGTTTTGGCCACGAAAATTGGACCATCATCCAGTTTAACTTGCACTGTCTCATTTTTTCTTTGAATACTTTCATTCATTCGATCACTATTTGCTATTTTAACCCTCTCTCTATTTTTTATTTTTAATTGATTATTTGGATCACGCATTTTGAAAAGAGTACGCGGTGTATCTAAATGAACTCCAAAATCTGAAAAGATGGCTCTCATATCAGCTTCAACTTCAGATGTAAGTATTTGAGTAAAAGGTATACTATCTTCTCTTTTCAGATAGGTACTGTGAGTCCCAGCGCCTTTTGTTTGAGATAATCTTGCATTTAGGGTTTGCCTCATTTGTGGATTTAAGGGTTTTCGAAAATAATTTAAGATTTTTTGAAAAGTAATTTCACTTTGATCAACTAATTCATCGTAAGTTACCTCTATGTGATCATACGCAGTTGTGATACGAGCAATCTCCTTGAGTGCAATTGCGTAATAAAAAGCTAATTGTCTATGTGAAGGCAACTCACCAAAGTTATTTGACAACGAACCACCATATAAACCGTCTAACAACAAGGTATTTCTGATAGTTTCAAAAAAATGAATCATTTTTTCAGAATAACCCCATTTTTCATATAGGTTATTTTTATAAAAAGAAGCAACAGATTCTCTTGGGTCTCTATAAATAACTACAGTTTTAACTTTGGGAAGACTTGCGAGTAACCAACCCAAATTGAGAAAATCTGTCTCTTTAATAAGCCTATCTCCTTGATTGACCAGATCTAAAGTATGTTTTGCAACATGTGAGCCGTAAGGATCGTCTGCTAGATTTCTATGACCAAATTGTTGGGAAACATCCACTTGAGATGAGAAGTTCCATGGATTAAGGGGATTATTTCTTCCAAATTGGTGTAAACCAAAAGGCTCTTGTACAGCACCAGTAAAAGATGGAGCCAGTATATCTACGGCAAAATTTGTACCTGATCTTTTTGGACCAATAATGAGTCCCGAAGAATGATTCTCATATGACATGATTGGTATATTGTACCATATATTTAGCCTATAATAAATTATTATTTGAATTTAAGACTGAAACTTAATAAAAAATACCGCTGCGGTGTAATTATTATGTCATAATTAGCCTAAGATGAAAAATAAAATAAGAGAAATTATTCTTCAGGCATTACGGGAAGATGTTGGTGGGGGAGATATAACTACTTTAGCAACAATCCCACAGTCACAGATTCTCTATGGCGAATTTCTTGCGAAAGATTCTGGGGTAGTGAGTGGGCTAGCTGTTGCAAAACAAGTATTTGATATTATAAATAATAAAATTGAATTCAAAATCCATATAAATGATGGATCTCCTATAAAAAAAGGTCAAGTATTAGCAAGTATCAAAGGACAGGGGGTTTCAATTCTTATGGGTGAAAGATTAGCCCTTAATTTTATCCAACGCATGTCTGGAATTGCAACTATGACAAAATATTACGTTGATGCCGTTGCTGGAACCAAGGCGATTATCCTCGATACGAGAAAAACTGCTCCCGGATTACGGATATTTGATAAACAAGCAGTGAAAGACGGGGGGGGACAAAATCACCGATTTGGTCTCTTCGATATGTATCTGATAAAAGATAATCACATAGCCGCATCTGGCTCTATCACTAAAGCAATCCAAAATGCAAGAAGATCAAACAAAGATAATTTACTGATAGAAATTGAAGTAACAAATTTTCTTGAGTTACAAGAAGCTCTTTCACAGAAGCCTGATAGGATCATGCTTGATAATATGAGTCTGAGGGAAATTCAAAAAGCGGTGAAAATAGTTGCCGGTCAAATTCCTCTTGAAGTCTCAGGGGGAGTCAATTTAAAAACTGTTTCCGCGATTTCCCAAACGGGGGTTGACTATATTTCAGTCGGGGCACTCACTCATTCGGTAAAAGCTTTAGATATTAGTTTGGAAATAAAAAATATATAATAACTCACATCCTTGAAGATGTTCGTTTAGTGATATACTGAACACATGGATCCGGAACAGAGAGAATACTCCCCATTCTTTTTACGATTTTTAGCCTCAGGTTTTGACTGGATATTTGTATCATTATTCGTATCTGTTTTAAGAATTATCCTTGTATTGTTTTTACCTATTCATCTTCTCTCATCTTCGTTAATTTTATTAACTTCATATGCAGTTATTTCCACAATCTATAATGTCTTTTTTCTCTATAAATATGGCAAGACGTTGGGGAAGAAATTTATCGGCTTGGAAGTTGTGAAGGAAGAAGGGCAGATAACTTTATTTGATGCGCTGAGAAGGGAGGTAATCCTCAAGCCATTATCAATATTATTTTTTGGACTGGGAATTTTCTATATGTTTTTTAATTCCAAAAGACAAACTTTTTATGATAAAAGACTTAATGTAGTCGTGCTTACCACATCTAAATTATCTTTCTTAAAGCTTATCATAGCGGTCACTATTGGATTAGTTTATTTTATCTATTTATTTGGACAGGTTAAGTTTGGCTATAAAATTATGAATTTTAAAGAAGAAGAAAATAAGACAAACATCATTGAAGAGATATTACAAAAAAGAGAAATTATAGTGAATGTCAATAAGGCAGGAGAGAGAAATTTATTTAGTGAATATAACAGAGGAGAGGCACAACAACTTACAGAGCATAGTCGAATAACTCTACTATCAATAGATAAAAAACAAGAAGAATTTTGTTTGAAACAAATAATTAACATGATTACAAGGAAAACCAATTGCACCCTTAAAGAACTAAACCTCGATGAATTAAAACAAATAGATAAGTTCTATGAAAATAGTATTAAGAAACTAATTGATATTCAGCAAAAAATAGGAAAATAAATGACACGTTTTTGATATTGTCCATATATGCTTAAAAATATTCTTCGGATCATCGCGGGGGTGGGATTTTTCATTTCAATATTTTTAAATCTTTTTCTTGGCTATACGATATATCAACAAAAGCAGGCAAATCTGGTAAAGGTCATCGGGGTGATTGACGGTGATACGGTCGTACTTGAAAATAAGACACGACTGCGTTTGCGGCAGTTAGATGCTCCCGAACTTGAATTTTGCGGGGGTGAGCAGGCAAAAGAACTTCTTTCATCTCTTGTATCAAATAAAATGGTAAAAATTGGTGAGCAAATTCCCGATCAGATGGGGCGTGCGATGGGGTTTCTTAGCGTTGAAAAAATACTGGTAAATGAACAGATGCTTGCCTCAGGATGGGCTCGGTACCACTCGGACGCAACATCGCAAACAACCCGTTTGAAGGAAGTAGCGCGGCTGGCAAAAGAGGGAAAGATGGGAATATATAGCGAACTTTGTCTGCAGACAAAAAATATGGATAATCCGAAATGCATCATAAAGGGAAATTTGGAGAACAAAAGAACATCGGGGCGTAAGCTGTATTACCTTCCCAACTGCGCGCAGTATAAATTTGTACAAATTGAAAAGGATTTAGGCGAGCAGTGGTTTTGTACGGAAAAAGAGGCAAGTATGGCAGGATATATAAAGGCGGATACGTGCCCGAAGGTGGAGAAGAAATAATGACTAATTTTAAAAATTATGAATATCCCAGAGATATTTAAATACAATTCTTTAATTTCTGTTCCGCTGTTTTCAGTTATTGCTTTTTTACTGATTAAAAAAGTCCCAAATTATTCTTTTCGTAAATATACTGTTTCGGAATCATTTAATTTTCTTCACCATCCCATCCAAGTGATCATTTTCCGATTAAACTTTATCATAAAAGCCCTACTTGATTTTAGTTTTACTCTATATATCCTAAACAATTTCAAGATTCCTTTAAAATCGCCAATTACATTATCTTTAACACTATCAGCATTTCTTTTCGGAACATTGGCGTATTTTGTTGAAGGAAAATATAAAATATTACATCGGGTAATTATATACACAAGCGGTTTGTTGTGGGGAATTGGTCATATCTATCTGATATGGTTAATTGGTAATGCTACTTTTGGTTTATTTACTACCATCATGGTCTTTGTTCCCATCATTTTAGGTTTTAGTTTTCTATTTGCAAAAAAAACAAATGTTTTTGTCCAGACGATTTGTATCACTATATGGTATTGTTGGTTATTTGTTTTTGTTTTTCAATACCTATGAAAATAGGAGTAAAAAAGTTATAATATCGCCTCATGTAAGTAACATCGGTAACTCAAATATATAAAAATACTTGGATTAATGAATATATATTATAATTAGTTTTATAAATTCATTTTATTTATATGCCAAAAGCAAAAAGGGAGGAAAGTTTCAAGGTTGCGGCACTTATCACCGAGTGCACGATATCAGTTGAGAGAGAAATAACAAAATGAAACAAGAAAATATAAAATTTATCGTTGATCAATTAAGAAAAGATAAGATTATTTATGCCACAGAAGCTTGTGCAACCGTCCTTATGTGTATCCTGGGATTCTTGTTTGCAAATATGTATCTTGAGGCTCCTTTGAACAATTGGATAAGCGCACTTCTTCTATTTATAGGTGTTGGATATACTATTTTTATGGGAGTAGGTAATTTTATTAGATTACAGAGAATTAAGAAGTTAGAAAAAGGGCTTTGATAATCAAATTGTTGATTTTTGATTGGGATGATGTGATTACGGTTGGTGCAAAAAAAGGGTATTATGATTGCTATCGCAAAACATTAAATCAACTTGGTGTCAATCTGGATGAAAAAGAATTAGATAAGAGGATACAAAAAAATTGGGGCAAGCAATATCGGGAAGAATTAAAAGGAATACTTTTGGAATATCCAACACTTATTGATAAGGCCTGCAAGCTATATCATGGGCACAAATACGGACAAACTTTCCTAAAAAATATAAAAATAGTTGAGGGAGTGAATGAACTTCTCATAAAGTTAAGCAAAAAATACAGATTGGCCATTGCCACAGGCAATGAACCAATTATGATCAAAAAAATTATGGAGATGTTTCATATTCCTCAAGTATTTTGCCAGACTGTGACCGTATATGATAAAGAAGTTCCCGCCGGAAAAGGAAAGCCGGATCCCCACATCCTTGAACTCATTATGAAAAAACACGATATTCAACCACATGAAACAATTCTCATTGGAGATGCGGTAAATGATATGCGCATGGCGCGAAATGCAAAAGTCGAACCTATAGCTGTTTTATCAGGTCATCTGCATAAAGCGGAGGCGATCAACTTGGGCATAAAATACATTATTAAAGATGTTACGTATATAGAAGATGTTTTAAAAAATTTGTAATCTTAGCCTGGATTTCCGCCTATGCGGGAATGACAAGTTGCCCTTTTGGCAACCTGCGAGGTTGCCAGGCTCCTATAGTAGTAGAGCCATTTATGGGCTCTTTAATGATCATTATGGTGCAACCTGCCTCGCCGGCAAGCAGGTAAATTGCACCACTACACAAACAAATAAATGAGAGAAAAGTTAAACTTTGATATACTATTTGTATGAAAATCTTCGTAACAGGGCATAAAGGATATCTGGGCAGTGTGTTTGTTGAAAAATATAAAAAAGATTATGACATAGTTGGTTTTGATCTCAAAGACGGTGAAGAGATACTAAATTGTGAGCTTTTAAAAAGTAAGATGAAAAGGTGTGAACAAGTAGTTCATCTTGCCGCAATCCCAAAACCTGTTCTCGGTAAATCATTTGATGATTACATAAACAACAATGTACTGGCGTCTCATAACGTAGTTAAGGCCGCCATAGCAAACGGTTTGAAGAGAGTAATTTATGCTTCATCGACCACCATATATGGAATTGAAAAAGGAATTCCGTTCAAGATTCCTATAAAAGAAGACCAATCTTTTGTTTCACAATACATTACTGCGGATAGATTATCATGCCGAGATGTGGATCTTTCATACCATATGAGTAAAGTTATGGCAGAGCAAATTATGGCTTGGTATGGATTAAATAAAAAGATTCAAACAACTGCTTTACGATTTGGACCCATTAATAAAGTTTTTCTTGGAACAAGTGTAAATATGAATAATGCCACTCAAGCGATCAAACGTGCCCTAGATTACAAAGGAGAATTATGGTATGAACCGTTCAGTATCGTTGACGAAGTTGCGCACATTGACATATCTAAAGCAAAAAAGATACTTGGATATATTCCCGAGAAATCCATCTACACAAAAGAACAGCTTCACTCGAGTCTTGAAGAAAAGACAATGTAGACTTTCAGTTGTTTAAATAGATTGCTTCGTCGTCCGGCTCCGCCGAGACTCCTCGCAATGACATTTATTCAGTCATAACATATTGTTTCCTCGGGACGGTGCCTTTGAAGTTCATCTTGCCATCCGCAAAATTGAGAGTTTCTGCATGAAAAGAAGCGCTATGTTTTTGGATAATATCATCTAAAATTGATTCGGCCCCTTTGTTTATTTGTCCAACAATATCCGAGGGTATTGGAATTGCCCCAATTTTGATATTTTGAGCATTGATACTTACCGCGTCATTCGAAACTGATCCTTTACCTTTCACATACACAGGAACTTCAAAGGGTGGAATACTAAATTTCTGCATGACATCCCTTATCTGCGATTCCGAATAGCCAAGGGCTATTGCAAACGGCAATACACGGGATACAATCAAAGTAGCTGAGGTCTCAATCGTGCCGTCCTTATCAATCTTAACTTGCACATTTTTTATGGGATATTTTATCCAAGGGCGGTTATTCGTGAACGCGGTAAGCTCTTTACTATCAAGGGTGAAGGAAGCGTCTTTTCTTCCCTCCAAAATAAAATCTTTGGTTTTATCGGCATTTTTAGGAAGAGATACGATTTCAATACCAGCCTTAGCTCGGGCGGCGAGGGAATCTTCCTTTGTCACTTTAATCCCAAAATCTTTCAGACCTGCGCCAAAAAGAGGAGAAAGACCAGGAACCAAGCCGAGAGCAGTGAGAGGAATGATGATTATGGCAAGCGTACCAACGAGAAGAGCTACAAAAACGCCAAATAATACCTTTAGCATGACAAAAGTATATCAAATTTGATGTAATTTTAGACTGGATCCCCGTCTTCACGGGGATGACAGAGTGATCACTATTCAGTATAATCAATTCATGAAACTGCTTTTGACTTCGGCGGGGATGAACGTGGAAGAAGAAATAATTAAAGTCTTGCCTCAATCCAGCCATCAATTAAAGATAGCCCATATAATAACTCCTTCAAAACCAGAAATAAACATTAACTATGTACGAAAAGATAAAAAAAAGATAACAGAGTTAGGAAATTTTGATGTGGAAGATATCGATATTGAAGGAAAAAATGAAGAGGAACTGAGGCGCATATTTATAAATAAAGATGCTGTCTTCGTACAAGGAGGCAATACATTTTATTTACTCAAACAAGCAAGGATGAGTGGATTTGATAAGGTTATCAAAGAATTAGTATATAAGGGTCTTCTTTATATTGGGATAAGTGCTGGAACTTACATTACTTGTCCCACTATTGAACAAGCAAGTTGGAAAAATCCTAATGGAAATAGATATGGATTGATTGATTTAACCGCATTCAATCTGGTTCCTTTTCTCATTTTCGCGCATTATACTGAAGACCATCGTCTTCTCCTTGAAAAAGCCGTGAAAACGACCAGTCTTCCCGTCGTAGCCATTTCAGATACTCAAGCAGTATTTGTTGAAGATAATATATATAAAATTGTAGGAACAGGGCCCAAGGTATTTTTTAATGGATTTAAGGAGACAGTAATAGATAATAACACTGAAGAGTTAAAATCACTTGAGAAAAGTATTTTGCGCGGATTAAAACAAGCAAAAAAAGGTAAAGGCACTCTTTTCGAGTAACTTTTCGGAACTAAGATCTCTGCGCGTGTGGCCGTATCGAATACTCTACTATACGAATAAGTCACAAAACACCACATACATCGTAACCATCGCACATAGGCAAGGCGTATATAAGTGATGAAAAGCATAATCTGATATACTAAAAATGTGATGAAAAAAGATTTTTTTATTCTCGTCTTACTTGCTATCATTTCGACCACATTTCTCCTGACTATTAAAGCGAACTTCTTACTTTCAACTTTGGTATTTTTTGGATTACCTTCTATATTTCTTTCTTTAAAGCAACCGTTTAAGATTTTGAAAACATTTGTTTTTTCTTTTCTCATGTGTATTCCGTTTACCTTTATATTTGATTATCTCATCGCCAAAGATCGAGGCTGGTACATCGTGAATTCCGTGTTTCCCTGGAGATTGTTTGACATCGTGGTTATTGAGCAATTTATTTGGTCTTTTCTATACATATGTTACATCGTCATGTTTTACGAATACTTCTTAGATAAAAAAGAAAAGAGAACTCTTTTTCATCTTCATCCAAGAATAAAAGATTTCATATCTCCGAACATGGAATATTTTTCCCTCTTTTTATTTATGCTACTTGCCTTTTTTGTTTTATTTGCCTATTTGAGTCCTGTAACTTTACAACTTGATTATGCGTATTTATGGTTAGGAACGGTATTTGGTATCATGCCCCTATCATTTTTCCTATTCAAATTTCACAATTTTTTACCCAGATTCATTAAGATTACTCTTTATTTCTTTTTTTTAACCACCTTGGTGGAGTATGTAGGTTTGACCTTGAATCATTGGATCTTTCCGGGAAGTAACTTTTTGGGAATGATAGATTTTTTTGGATATTCCATACCCTATGAGGAAGCTGTCATATATTTTATCGTATCCACCCCCGCACTCTTATCCTATTATGAATTCTTTGACGATGACAGGAGGTAAAAATACCCAGAGTATATTGCTCAATAAAAAAGCTACAGAATAGTATATACTGATGTAATTGTGGCTTATACGCCCTTGTGCTTTTTATCATTTATTGTTATCGTATACACATATGGAAGACTCAAAAAACTGTCCCAAATGCGGTTCCGCCCTTTCGGAAGTTATCACCACTAAATCAGGCAAACGCCTGCAACGATGCTCAACCAGTGTATGGAGCAAAGAGACGGGCAAGACTGAAGGGTGTGATTTTGTCAAATGGTTGCCTTTTGAACCTGAGACGCTTGATGAAAAGTGCCCAAAATGCGCGGCTCCTCTTATCATGACCATGACTCGATTTAATAAAAAGATGAAAAAGTGCTCCACCAACGCTTGGGA
>CAYITZ010000038.1:0-12570 GCA_964366485.1 uncultured Gammaproteobacteria bacterium | reverse complement strand
TATTTTAAAGGCATATGAGAACGGTATCAATCATCGGCTACGGAAGATTTGGAAAAACACTCCATCGTTTACTGGGTAATGATTTTGAGATCAATATTTTTCATCGGGATCAAAAAAATATAGCGGTAATATATAAGTCAGACATAATTTTTTACTGCGTTCCCATATCAGCATTTGCGGCTGTTATTAAAAAACATCGTAGTTATATTCGAAAGCATAATGTTCTTATAGATGTGCTTTCAGTTAAGATGTACCCGAAGCAGGTATTCGATAAATTTATCAAATATAAAAGGCAAAATATCTTATTAACACACCCGATGTTTGGGCCGGATAGTAGTAAACAGGGATTTGAGGGACTTCCCATTATGATTGATCAATATCGGGCACAGGATGAGGAGTATCAATTTTGGAAAAGTTATTTTTCTCAAAAAGGTTTGCGGGTAATTGAAATGAAGGCGGCAGAACATGATAAATTGGCGGCAAATTCTCAAGGAGTTACCCATTTTGTGGGACGCCTTCTTGAAGAATTTCATTTTACATCAACGCCAATCGATACTAAGGGTGCAGAAAAGTTGCATGAGGTTATGGATCAGACATGTAATGACACATGGGAATTATTTATGAATCTTCAAAACTATAATAGCTACACGAAACGCATGAGAATAAGACTTGGAAAAGCCTATGATAAGCTCTACAACAAGTTACTTCCCTCAAAAGTTAATCCAAAATACCTTGTCTTTGGTATACAAGGCGGAAGGGGAAGTTTTAATGAAGCGGCTCTTGCAGATTATGTGAAGCGCAACAACATCGTAAATTATAAAGTAAAGTACCTATTTACCACAGAAAAAGTACTCCGTAATCTTCATGAGGGAAATATTGATTTTGGTCTTTTTGCCATTCATAACGCCATAGGAGGAGTGGTTGAAGAGTCGACTCATGCAATGGCTCGGTACAAATTTAAAATTGTCAGTGAGTTTGCTATACTTATCACTCATTGCTTGATGAAACGAAAAGATGTTACCACCTCGGTAATCCAACAGATTATGGCACACCCTCAGGTGTTTAAACAGTGTGCAGGTACCCTGTCAAAAAAGTATGCAGGTCTCAATCAATTATCAGGGAGTGGCGACCTAATAGATACGGCAAAGGTAGCATGGGCACTTGCAAAAGGAACAGTAGATAAGAATACTTATATCCTTGGACCAAAAATACTATCAAATATTTATAATTTTGAAGTAGTTGATGAAAATCTTCAGGATAGTAAAGAAAATCTCACAAGTTTTTTTCTTGTTTCAAGATAAAAACTTTACTCATTGCCGAAAAATAGCTTTTTTCAATGGTATTAGGTTTATTATGAAATTATTATTGATGCTTTCTTATACTTTAACAATTTTTTTTCATTAATCGTAAAGCCTAACCCAGGAGTAGAAGGTACCTGGACAAACCCACTCTTGTCAACTTCAAAACTATCAATTACAAGATCATCCTTATAAAAGAATGAAACCGGTGACATATCTGCAGGGTAAATATAATTGGGAAGTGAACTGACTGCAATATTAAATGCTCTTCCTATTCCTGTTTCAAGCATGCCCCCACACCAAACACCAACGCCATTTTTTTTACAAAGGTCATGAATTTTCTTACTTTCTAAAAGCCCTCCTACTCTCCCTGGTTTAATATTTATTATTTTACAGGCATTTAGATATATCGCACGCCTTGCGTCGTCAACGGAATATATGCTTTCATCCAAGCAAATGGGTGTTTTAATTTGTTTCTGAAGTATAGAATGATCGACTATGTCATCGTCGGCCAATGGCTGTTCCATCATAGTCAAATCGTACTCATCAAGTCTTTTTAGAACATTAATATCTTTAAGAGTATAGGAAGAATTCGCATCAACCATAAGGGGAATATCTCCGAATTTATTGCGTATTGCTTTCACTACCTTTACATCCCAACCCGGTTGAATTTTTATTTTTGTCCTTTGAAATCCTTGGCTTTTTCTTAATGCGATTTCTTCCAAAGTTTCTTCAATCGATTTTTTTATTCCAATACTTTCTCCAACTGCTATTTTTTTCCTTTTCCCACCCAATAAATCTGATATTGATTTTTTTTCTTTTAAAGAAAAGAGCATCCACACAGCATTCTCAATTCCCGTTTTAGCAAAATTATTCTTTTTTATGGGTTTAAGAAAATTTACAAACTCTTCAATAGATTTAAACTCTTTGTTAAGAATAAGTGGACTTATATAATCTTTGAGAACTAAGTAGGCGATATCTGTTGTTTCCGGCTTATAGAAAGGAAAGGGTAGCGCGGCTGATTCTCCATAACCAATCATGCCCTCGCTAGACTCTGCTTTTACTATGACAGTCGGTTTTGAAGTTATGGTACCGAAACTCGTTGTAAAAGAGGTTACCATGGGAATTTCTACCTTGTACAACGTTAATTTCTTTATATTCATTTTTACTGTATCAATTTTACAACATTAATTTAGGTAAATTTCCTGATGAGTAATAAGTCCTAACAATGCATGAGCCAAAGGCATAGTTTCTTTCACTTGCTTATTGACAAATTCCATTTGTTCCTCTGCTGGTCCTTGTTTATTACTAATCATTCGGTCAATTTCATCACCCACAAGTTCGAGCTCCTCCTTTGTCAGAGTTTTTTTTGCAATATTCCAAACATCAGTTGCCACTTGGTCTACGGGTATTTTTTTACCATCAAGAGTATTAACTGCAGTATTAAATCCACCGTCTTTCATGGAGCGGTTCGTATTATCTGGAAGTATATGACTCAACTCATACCAGGAAAGTTTATTATTATCAAAATAACCATTGATTGCCTCATGAGCCCGCACGATTCCTGTCTGTAAGACAAATGGAAGATTAAATCTATCCCAAGATTGGTGTGTCTCGGTTGGTAGAACTGTTGCGGCGACTCGCCCTTCAACACATAACACACCACCCTCTTCACTTATCCCCCCCTGTTCAAGTAAACTCTGGAATGCTATCTCATCTCCATTCTCAACTGCTTCAGCAAACTTTCTTGGATCAATCTTATGTGCATTGGGAAGGAACAATCTTAGTCTTGCCCCATAACGAGGAAAATAAAGAAAATCATATGCATTGCAGATATGTGCTACACTTGGCTTAATCTCCTGTTGCTCACCAGTTTCTATATCGACAACATTTACTGTCTCTGACTTTAAGTAATCAAGCACATTGAAATGTTCTGTATTTGGCTGTACAACTACTCTTGTTTTTGTTTTATATTCACCTGCACCTGTACTTTTTTCCTCCACAGGAACCACCATCGGTCTTTGATTTCCAAGGACATGTCTATAATATTCGGTCAATGTTTTAAAATCTGTTGGAATATTCTCAGTTAAGTTTCTATCTTCTGCGTGACGACTGGTTGACATGATTCCGTTTGGTCCCCACATCTCCAGACGATAGTCCCGTTTTCCGGTCTCTTTTCCTTCAGCATAGGGACTATTTGCGGTTAAAAGATTAAAAAGCCAACCAGTCGCTTGTACAGCTCGTATTTGACTTGCCGCCGTTTCTTTATCTACTGAATTCCAAGGTTGTGCGGATGCCGCCATAGTTCCCGCCTCATGAAACCAACCTCGTGCCTGTTCCGGATTATCCCACCCTGCATAAACTTTTGGAAGTACATCAGGATGGACATGGGGTTCACCTTTCACAGCGCCCCGAAGAATATCATATAGCGGTTTCGAAAGAACTCCATTCTCATAACCCTCCCTTATATCAGCTGTTGGGTGATGAGATGCAGATATAATTGTTCCTCCTTCAGATTGAAGAGTTCTTGCTAAAGCAGTTACGGACTCACGAAGAGCCGATGTGCTGTCGAGTAATGAAGACCAAACCCCCACTCCTATTTCTGGGAGATGTCTGGAAGAGTCATAACCTTGACTGGGAACCTTGCCCCTCAGGTCCTTTCGTGTCACTAAGGATTGCGCCGCTTCAAGCATTTTAGGTTGAATAGAAAACAAATTACCAGTTACTCTTGTTACTGCAATATTTTCTGATTCACCGCCATATGTTCTTCTGAATTCACTGCTCATTTACTATAGAATCAATTTTTAAAAATCTTCACGACCGAAGAGAATTCAATATTGTTATCTATAGGGAATATTATAGCAGAGAAGTAGAATTATTGGAAATAGCAATCTACATACTAGGTATATATTGCAATTAGAAAAAAAAGTGCTATAATCATGGTTGATTATGAACAAAGCAAATTTATCAATTCTTATTGGCCTTTTCCTCCTTAACCCCGTAAGGGCTGGGATATAAGAATTGATTGCAAATTATATACCCGCCCACCGGCGGGTTTTTTAGTTATGGGGATAAAAATATGGGAGCAGAAGCAAAAAATATCAATCCGCAGAGACTAAAAGCGAAAGATCAAATCGTACGAGTGAGTCGTGATAATTTTCTTAGTAAAGTTATCCCATATATTCATGGCACTAATACGGATGTTTTTGATCCTGAATCAGTTGCAACTGCTAAGCATCATGGAGCTGACCATAAAAATTCCACAATAACAACATCACATCGTCTTACATCTAGGCTACTTAATCAATCTACTCTTCCTGAGTGGTTAGAACTTCCAGGCAATTATCCAGATATTTTGAAGGCTCTTGCGCTGGCTTTTTTTGGAGATAGTGAGGTAAGTGCATTTGATAATCCTGACGTCATGATAGGTAAATTTGCAGAAGCATGTAAAGATCCAGAAGTTATCAATAATTGGGAATTTAAAATAGGCTGGGGAGGACATCCTGACGTTTCTCCAAGGCTTCCCGCATATTTAATCCCAATGCTAGATGCAGCTAAACGCTTTCAGGAACAAGGTTTACCCGTACCAAAAATTACTGTCTTTAATGGGGTTAATGCGGCTTCATTTTGTAATTACGACCATGAAGCAAATGCTACTGAATTATTGAGAGAAGCCAGAGAAACAAATCATCATTTGATAACTGCATTTGTAAATAAATTTGCTCCGGGAATTAAAATAAATTTTGAAAATGATGATGTTTGGACAGAGGGATATCTGGCTAAAACTGATGAAGTTGTTGAGCGATTAATGGACTTGGCGCAATATAATCCACCATTGCGGAGAGTGTTATATGAATTATGTGTAGCGGGATCGCAACACCAGCAAGGAGTTACAGATCCAATAAAAAATTCATTAAGATACGTTGTTCAGCATCTTGATTATTTTTCAGAGGTTCTTCGCGAAGGTGAAAAATCCGACCCTAACCATGCCGTTTTTAATTGGATAAATGCTAAGGAAATGGAGTTTGGGTTTGCTAGGAAAGAATTAAGAAAAGTTCTTCCAGATGAAAGGATTGGACCCCGTGCTTGTGACATAAGAATGGATAATATTTCATCCCAACAAACGCCCTATTATCCACAAGCAGGTATAGACGCTCCTTTAGGTAAATGGGAAGACATATATAGAAATAACCATTCCCTAAGTGCAGGCGGAGGGAGTAATGGTGATTTTTCATTGTCATCCTACTGGCACATAATGATTGCTTTTTTAATTGAAAAAAGGGAACATGTAGGAAAAAAGACATTTAGAGATTATGTACGAGACTTTGCGAAAAGACATTCTCAAGATGAAAGATTACTGGACGATGTAGGTGAGAATGTGCCAGCAAATTTATTGAATCAGAATCAACAAATTGGAGCCCTCTATGATTGGGTTGCTATAGGACGAAAAATTAATCCTCAAAATCCAAAAGCTGGTCTTGAGACTTATTTGAAATTTCTTGGAGAGTTTGAGCAATCTGCTGAGGGTAGAGAATTTCAAAGAAAGCGAGAAAAATTACAATCTCAACTTCCAAAACATGTTGATAAAAAAGATCATAAAAAATCCCCACCTTCAGCACCATCTTCATCAGACAGTGATAACAGAGGTAGCGGTGGAACGCCTCAACCGCCGAGTCCCAAAGTTGATAGCCCGAGCGAAGGAGATGCCGCTGTACCTTCTGCTGGTGGTGGATATGGTAAAAGAGAACAACCGATAAATGCTGTTGGAACAGGAAGAGTTGACGGGGGACAAGGAAGAACCACCGACTCAACTGATAGGATAACTTGGCAAGACTACATGGGATTTCCATCTTCACCACATGATCCTTCCCCTCCGTGGGTATCGGGAACAATGGAAGATTTTATCTCAAATATTGCGACTCCAGAAGTATTGGGTGAATGGTTTACCTCATTAAACAATCCTCAGATACCACACAAAAATAAAGCAATGATAGCATCGTTTGTTGATCAAGCTCTTTCCCTTCAAAGACGTGGCAAACTGAACATACCAACAAGTCTTATAAAGGCAATGCAAAATGCGTTGGATAATCATATTTCCGCAATCAGACCGCAGAATACTTCGTCAAATGGGCAAATAATAAATCGCAGTAGTGTTTCACAAGGTTTGACTCAAGTTTCTTCAGAATCCGTAGCCAATTTTGCCAAACAAACGAAGGATGAATGGACAAAGGAAATGCAACGTCAGGCTGGGACATTAGCAAATATGGCGCAGGTTGCCGCAGAAGAGGGAATTGATACGGCCAGAAAATTAGGGCAAGATACTGTCGAACAAATTCAAAAAACTGCAGAATATGCCAATGATATGTGGCAAAGTCTACCTCCCGAAGCTCAAAGTTGGATAGAAAAAGAAGGGTTAAAAACGATAGTTTGGACAGCCGCCGCCTCAATGGTATTATCTCCCCTTGGAGCATTGGCCGCGGGGCCAATCATGACTGCCTCAACGGATTTTATTGTGGAAGCGGTAAAAAAAGGAAGTGAACTATTAGCCCATCATCCAGATATACCAAGAGATGATATTGTAGCCGCTCTAAGTGGGGCTGTTGCATCAGTTGGATTGATTCCTTTTCTTGGGCCGCTTGCTCCTCTTGCTGGAGCCGGAGCGGGGGTAATGGCTAAAAGATTAATACAACATGGAGTTCCGCCACTTATTAAAGGAACTATCGAGCATGGTCCTCACATTGCCTCAAGTACGGTAAAAGCCGCGGCATGCACCGTAGTAGCTGGAGCCAATATGACCAAAGCAGTTATTCAACCAGCCGCAAAGCTTTTGGAAGGGCATGACGAAGCAAAAGCCAGAATAGCTCTTCACGGCTTGCCAGTTCTTGCGGCTACAGCAGTCGGCGGACCAGCGCTTGGTTTAGCGGCTTTGCTCGCAACTGGTGCCATTGAAGGAGTCTATCATGGAACTAGAATACTTGGAAATGCATCAGCTAAAAGTTTGGATAGTGAAGGACGGCAGGCGATGCAGGGCTCACTAGATTCTTATATTGCCACTCAATCTAGTGGTGATTCATCAGCCATACAAAACGCGGCAGAAGCCTTACGCAAAGCAATCGGAGCTTACGGTGAGTGGGTAACAGATGATGAATTAACTTCATCAGCTCAAGCAGAAATAGGTAATACACATCAACATGTTTCAGAAGTGCAAGAAAGAGAAGGTAGAGAGGCGTGGGCAAATCTCTTCGGAGGTATTGCAAATGCATTAAGTGGCCTTGGAAAAATGGGTTCACAAGCAGAAACATCTGGTAGTGTTAATCATAGTCCAGAAGATACTTCAAATAACAGTTCACCATCAGCATCACAACACTCAACCTCGTTTATGCCAGATCCACTTGAGTCATATACAGTTGCGCCATCAATTGAAGAATTTCATCCTGAGCCCAGAGAAAAACATATATCAAATAGAACTTCGACTACCCCTGCTAAATCTACATATAAAGTAGCATCTGATGATGCTCGTGAATACGAAGAATATTTCCCTGAACAATATCAGCCTATCCAAACAACTCAACGACCACCGGCAATCACCACTTCTCCTCAAGTTCGTCCAGTATCTCAGCGGCCATCATTTGGTGAACTTGTTAAATCACAAGTTTCATCACAACCACGGACAAAATCTTCTTCATCCAAATCACCAGTATCCCCGCAATTGTCTCAAGCGAGTTCTTCAACCACTTCATCCTCTCCACAGGTACACTCAACTCCTCCTTCACGTGTACAATCGACTAAAGAAATAAGAGACTCTCAAGATAAAAAACCTGAAGAATCTATTCCAATGACTGCTCAACCATCACCTGTAACAGCTACAGACAAAAATAAAGTACGAGAGTTATATGCAACTATGACAGAACGGATGGAGGAAGCTTCTGCGTTACCTGGTGTAGATTTTGCTTCATTGGCAAAACTTGCCGAGAAAGTTGACAAAGCAGCTATGGCTGGAGATTTAAATGTATTGAAAGAATTAGCAAGTGTAGCTAATCAATTACCAAGGGAAACTGCACCTGTTACCTCAATACTTGCAAAGATGACAAGTCAGGGTTTAGAACAAGTAAATATATAAAAAGCATTGGGTTTTGCAAATACTGAAGGAAATTACTTTCCTCTCAAATATATGCTTACGAAAAGTGCCAGTACTAGCAAATTAAATAATTCTGACATACAACAAAAAATCCCGCCTCTTGGGCGGGTAATTTGTACTTCTATACAAGTTACTAATCCGCCCTTGGGGGGATAATAATTTGGACAGAAATGATTAATCCTAAATTTTTCATTACGTTAATTATACAACTTGATGGTTTATTTTACAATAGGTATGGTGCTGAAGCCAGTCAAGGGGTGAAGAGCCTTTGGTATCTGGATTGATCCATCCTTCTGTTGGAAGTTTTCCAGGAGGGCAATCAGGATGCGCGGGGAGGCGAGTGCGGTGTTGTTGAAAGAATAACAATACTCTTTTGTTCCGTCTTTTTTTCTATATTTGATATTTAATCTTCTCGTCTGAAAGTCGCCCATGATCGAATTACTCATGGTTTCCCCATACCCCTCACGGGATGGCATCCAGGTCTCGATGTCATATTTTTTCATCTGGGGTTCGCCCATATCACCAGTACACATGAGAAGAACTTGATAGGGAAGTCCTAAATCTTGTAATATCTCTTCTGCATTTTGTTGAAGCTCTTCGTGAATAATTCTCGCTTCATCAATATTATTCTTTCCCAAGATAACCTGTTCAATTTTCCAAAATTCATGTACTCGATACAGTCCTTTTGTATCTTTTCCATAGGATCCTGCCTCACTTCTAAAACATGGGGAAAATGCAACAAATTTTTTTGGCAAATCTTTTTCTTCCAGAATTTCACCACTGTAATAGGCGGTGACAGGAATCTCAGCAGTTGCCGAAAGATATGCGTCATCATCGTCACCATTCAACTTATACAATTCTTTCTCTCCCCAGGGAAGGTGCCCCGACCCAAATAACGTAAATTTTTTAATGATGGCTGGCGCAATAATGGGTGTATAGCCTTTTTTGGTAAGCTTTTGAAGTACGTACATGAGAAGCCCCAGATGTAAAAGTGCCCCTTGATTTTTTAAAAAATACCCTCTAAATCCCGATACTTTCGCGCCTCGTTCAAAATCAATTATGTCAAGCGAAGTCCCAAGCTCTATATGTGTCTTTGGTTTAAAATCAAACTTTTGCGGCTCGCCCCATTTTCTTACTACCACATTTCCCGTTGCATCTTTGCCAATGGGCACTTCGTCCAGGGGGACATTAGGGACGAAGCTCACTAAGGTTTTGAGCTCAGTTTCTATGCTAGTTAATTTATCCTCAAGTATTTTGAGTGATTCCTTTATTTCCTTGCCGCGTATTTTTGTTTCTTCAGTGAAGTTTTTGCTTGATTGAGTGTTGCGTTCTTCCCTGAGTTTTTGAGATTCACTCAGAAGTTTTTTTCGTTCATCATCGAGTATCAATATCTTATCCACATCCGCCACGCGGTTTTTATTTTTGAGGGCATCGAGAACTTTTTGTTTATTGGCGCGGATGAAATCGATGGACAACATATGCTAATTCTATCAACTTTTCACAATTTTTTCCACAATCCATCTCAATGCCTTTAACCGATGACTTATGGCATGGTGTTCTTCCTCAGTTAATTCATCATAATACTTCCCCCATTTCTCTATCACAAAAAGTGCTCGATAGGGATAACCAAGAGTAGGTCTTCCACTTTGTTTTTCGGCGATGTATCCTTTAATTCTTTCTTGTCTTGTAATTAATTTTTCTGTTATTGGGTCAAAAAAACAAAGTGCAGTTTGCAAAAAGGCCGTCCTGTCATCCCTTGCGCAACCTCGTAGGTTGTACAGGGTGAAGTTAATTAATTCTTCATCAGACGCCTCTCTTCCAAGCCAACGCTTGGATTTAATACCCGGTTCATTATTTAGATAGGGGATCATAAGTCCACCATCATCTGCGATGGTGGGTATACCAGTTAATCTGGCATAATAAGTTGCTTTAAGAACAGCGTTTTCTTCAAACGTCTTCCCCGTTTCTTCGGGGTCCTCAGTTATATAAAGATCATGTAAAGAAAGAATTTTTATTCCTTGATCAGATAATTTTTTTATTCCCATCATGAGCTCGCCGAGTTTGGCTTTGTTGTGAGTGGCGATAAGAAGTTGCTTTATCATAATCCAAGATCAGAAGATATACTCTGCATGGCTGAAAGGGCGGTTTCGAACAAATCATCAAGTTTAATTCCCAATTTTTCTTCACAGAGTGCCATCTGTTCCCGTTTTGCACCGGCCGCAAATGACTTGGTTTTGAACTTTTTTTTGATAGATTCGACCGTTACAGAAGACAGTTTTTTTTCTGGAGTAACCAAGGCATTCGCAACAATAAGGCCTGTCAAATCATCGCAGGTATAGAGTGCCCATGACAGTCTATCATTTGGAGCCCCTCCTCCATTGTAGGTATAATTATGTGACAAGATGGCATTTATGATTTCTATATTTGTTTCGCCCAACTGTTTAATCCATTCGACAGTTGTTTTACCGTGTGAAGCATGATCTTTTTCGGTCTGTTCCCAGTCCGCGTCATGCAGGAGGCCAACTAAACCCCATTTATTTTCATCTTCTCCAAATTTACTTGCGAGTTTTTTCATAACCACCTCAACCGCAAGGCAGTGTTTGATAAGATTTTTATTTTTTATTTTTTCGTTGAGAAGATTCAAAGCTTTTTCACGGGTCAAAGTCAATGATGATTTTGTTTCGACAACTTTTATCTCAGCATTTTCAGGTTTCAAAGTCGGGAAAAGAATCACTTCTTTTATTGCCCAAGTATTCGTGAAGAACATCGTAAGACGATCTATTCCAATACCAATGCCGCCGGTCGGAGGCATACCATACTCCATTGAAGTCAGATAATCTTCATCGATGTGTTGTGCCTCCTCTTTATCCTTGCGGGCAACATTACTATCTTTGGTAAATCTCTCCCTCTGAACAATAGGATCGGTTAATTCACTCCATCCGTCACATATTTCCTTGCCTCCAATATATCCTTCAAACCTCTCAACCCATCCCGGTTTGGTGGGGTGGCTTTTGGAAAGGGGACTGACATCTTCGGGATAATCTATGACCCATGTAGGCTTAATAAGTTTATCGGTAACCTTATGTTCAAAGATGGTGAAAATGAGCTGTCCCTTTGTTTCTCCTCCCACCAGTTCCATGTGCTCTTTTTTGCAAAAAGATTGAAGCGACTCGAGCGTCTCCTTTTCCACGTCCATCCCCAGCACTTTTTTTATGATTTCAGTCATAGTGATGCGCGGCCACTTCCCCCCGATATCAATCACTTTGTCTTCAACTTTCATTTTCGTATTTCCGAAAAGTTGCTGGGACAGATATTTAAACAATCCTTCCGTGACATCCATGACCCGGTGATAATCGGCGTATGCTTCATACCACTCAATCATCGTAAACTCAGGATTATGGGTATGATCAATTCCCTCGTTGCGGAAATTTTTTGTGACCTCATACACTCGTTCATATCCACCCGCAATCAGTCGTTTTAAATAAAGCTCGACCGCAATATGAAGATACATGTCACAGCCTAAAGCATTCAAATGAGTTTTGAAAGGTTTGGCATTGGCGCCCCCGTACAGATGCTGGAGGACCGGCGTCTCAACTTCCCAAAACCCCAGACCATCCAAATAATTGCGCATGTATCGTATCAATTTAGTCCGCGTATTAAATCGTTCACGGACTTCCTGATTCATAAGGAGGTCAAGGTATCGTTGCCGATACCGAATCTCAATGTCCTTTACTCCAAACCATTCATGGGGAAGAGGCAAAAGGGATTTGCCAAGGAGAGTATATGAGGAAGGGATTATGGAAATTTCGCCCGCAATTGTCTTCGTTACCGTTCCTTCAACTCCCACATAGTCGCCGATGTCCAAAAGATCCAAATTTTTATACGCATCTTTTCCCAGAACATCTTTCTTAAAAAAAAGTTGGATTTTGCCGGTCTCATCTTTCAAATCTGCAAATGCTATGTTGCCATGTGTTCTTAGAGAATAGAGTTTTCCTGCGGTTTTTACCGTTTTTCCCTCACATTTTGTGGCAGAAAGAACAGAGAATTTTTTATCATATGAGGAAGGATACGGATTCCATCCAAGTTCCCTGATTTTTTTTAGTTTATCTAAGCGGTCTTGTTTGAATTTATCAA
>CAYITZ010000037.1:0-12752 GCA_964366485.1 uncultured Gammaproteobacteria bacterium | reverse complement strand
CTTCTTTTGTCTTCAGGTTATTTTCTAATAATCGCATGAGATATGTTTTACCCACCTGACGAGGGCCCATTAAAACGGTTATTGTGGGCTCAGATAAGTGTTTTTCCAGAGAATGAAATATGGTTCTTTTGATCATACTTCTATATTAACACCATATCTCTAGAAGTCAAGTGCTAAAATTATGGCAATATGCATTTTTCCTCATCATCAGGTACACACAACTCCTGGGGTGTTTGTCAAGTGGTAACCGACACTCAACGAATGAAGAATGGGTTTATATTGAAAAAATAACGGTCATAGTTTTTTTTAGTAAAGCATACTGTTGCCCTCTGCTTTGAAGGAGAAAAAGTATCTTTTTGTAAGGTTGCTGATAATATCCATCTCTTTCTAATATCCCATCGTCTTGAGTTTGTCAAGCACTTCCTTGTTTAACTCTTGAGAATTTGGGGCTTCTTTATTTTCCTTCGGCAAGTTATATTTTGATAAATGATTAAAAAGTTGGTTTTTTAGCTTATCTGCTTGTTCTGGCTCCAGTTTTATGATGTTGTTTTTTTCGGTTGGGTCAGTTCTGAGATCGTACATCTCTTCTGTTTGGTTATTATAAAGACATGTATCTTTAAGAATGTATGAATATATATATTTATATTGGCCATCGAAAATTGCAAATTTAGATAATGACTTATTATAAAAAAAAGTGTATTTGTTCCTTGAAGGAAAAAATTGTGTAATAATTGAGGGAAGTCTTAATAAGTAGCTAAAGCTTTTTCCATCAAAATGATCTGCTTCATAGGGTATCCCTAATAGGTCGAGAAGCGAAGGAAGAATATCGTTGTTGGTAATGGTTTGATTTACATTACGTGAAAACATGTCTGGGTGGTAAAGAATGAATGGAATATGTACTGCCGAATTGTAAAGCATGTACCCATGATGAAAATAATAATTGTGGTCAAATCCCTCCCCATGGTCACCATATACAATAATTATTGTGTTTTTTAAGTTATCGTTTTTTTTAAGCGAATTAATTATGCTGTTGATTTTTGAAATAGCGAGAGAAACATCCTCTTTGTAGAGTTTGTAGCTATTTTCCACAATTGGTTTTCGATCCTCAGTATTAAGATCCTTATTTCTGCATCCAAAAAATGGCTTTTCCTTGTTTATTAAACTATCAATTAGTTGTAAATTTAATTCCTTACAATTTATATCAGAACATGTAGCGTTTGTATTTCCAAAATAGGGATAGTGTGGATCCATTAAATGAACCCAAAGAAAGTATGGCTCTTTTGATTTGTCGCTAAGTACCCTTGTTGACCCGCCTATAAAATCGTTATAATCCTTTCGATCTGTTTTCCATATTCCCAATGCGTCATATCTTTTTATACTATTGCCGATATTGGTATCAATCAGGGAGTTATTGATAAATCTATTGGTAATGTATGCGTTTATACTATAGCCGTGTTGCTTCAATATTTTTGGCAATGTGGTCGTGTTATTGTTTACCTCCACGCTTGAATTGTTTGTTATTCCTGTACGAAGAGGAGATAGTGAGGTTAAGAGACTTGTGAAAGAAGGATATGTGAATGGTATTTGTGTATATGTATTGTTAAATTTTATACTACGCTCTTTAAAAACATTATCCAATTCTTTAAATTTATTATTAAAAACATCCCATTGAATAGTATCCACAGATATTAAAACTATATTATAATTTTTCTTCTTTTCTGAAGATTTGGTGAATCCTGTGAAAAGGAGGATTAATATGATTAATCCTAATATAAAACCTAAGAAACGTTTTTCTGCTATAAAGTCTAATTTTTTCATTTGTTAATATTATATATTAAAAGAAGATGGTGGCTTGTAGAAGTAAAATTTATACTTTACTTAAATGTAATACCCTAACCTATGTCAAATAGTAAAATATCTTTTATCGTTGCCGATTGTCTCTTTCAAATTAAACTCGCTGAGGAGAATCTCTCTCTCCAGCTACAAAAGTTTTTTTTACTCCCCAATAAAATTATAAAGACGCCTGACTATGTAATTGAAATTACACACTCACAAACTGATAAATGTTGGGTTGATAAAGGAAGTGAGAATAGATTTATTCTTTATTTATCTAATAAAAATTACAGCTTATATTATGTTTTTTTTATGATCAGATCCTTTATTTCTATTCTTTTGTTAAATAAAAATATATTTTTATTTCATGCTTCTTCTTTTGTGAAAAACAACAAGGCTTATTTATTTGCCGGTCAAAGTGGGCAAGGAAAATCAACAATTGTAACAAGAGCACCCCTAATAGATCGCTTAGGAGATGATACCTCTGTTGTTTCATTTAACAAGGGAAGAATATTTATCCATACATCTCCATTCGATAACTTAAAAATGTCTAAATTAATCTATAAAAAAGCTCCTCTTGGTTCTTTTTTTTTATTACACCACTCGAATAAAGACTCAATAAAAAAATTAGGTCTTTTACCTAGCCTAAACGCTTTAATTAAAAATAATTACTTCTATCTTTATATTTATCCTCGTAGTGCCTATAGAACAATAGATGATATGAAAAAAAATGGAATAAAAGCAGATATGCTATATTATAAAAATAATTTTATTCCAAAGAAGTTATTTAAGATCTTTTATGCACGTACGATTTTTCTTCACACTTTAATCCGCGTAAAATGCTTGTCTTTCACGTCTAATTGCACTTTTATCCCAAATTTATAAGATACGCACTTGCTCTGGTGATGTGTTTTACGATAAATTATTTTGAGGTAGGCAATGAAGACAAAATGCGTATGAGAGGGTGAATTGTCTACTCTGTAGTATATCAAACTATTTCGAGTTGTTTTTAATTGACTTTTATTGACTAATGTAGTCTAATTATCATATGTCACGATTACTCTTAACGGTGCTAACTGTGTTGATTTTTGTTATTGGTGGCGAGCTTGTGTATTTATTTTTTTCTGATAATCTTAAGATTCAGTTTTGTGGAACTTCTCCTACCTCAACTAAAGTTACTCAATTAAAGAATAAGGTTGACTCCATGTTGGGTCGTTTCTCCATTAGCGAGCTTTATCAGATTATGGCGCAGGTTGAGCTCTCTAAAAGAAGCACGACAATATCAAGTCGCTTAGTTTCACAATATAAAGGAAGGGTTACGAGTATTAATCAAGGTCCAAAATCACCCTATTATCCACGAGTCAAATTCACATTAACTGAAGGTAATGATAAATATTTTGTTACATATTCAAAAGAGGAACTCCCAAACACAACCATTATGAAAAAGGGGTCCAAAAATGAGATGCAAAGTTCATTTGAAAAACTTCAAATCGGAGACACAGTTTCAATTGATGAGCAATATGATGTAAAAAACAACAAATTAATAAAAGCAAGAATTCTTATTTATTAGTATTTTTGGGGAGAAGCAAATAAAGAAAGAGAAAGTATGAAAAATAAGCCAGAAAAAAAATACGTTAAACCTAGAATTAAAACCGAAGTCTTTATTACCAAATTGTCAAATGTTCGTTTTATTCGGGATAGTATGGAGGGTTTTAATCAATTGTTAGCCTGTGACCCTGGTTGTGCTTCGGGTTGTGGTTCCGCATGTGGCTGTTAGTTTTTCATTGTCTTTCATTAAAGCAGGGCTAGGGCATAAATTATGGTCTCTGTAACTCCATCAATGTCAAGAAGTTTGTTAACCTTTGAATCAAGGTAGCCACCTATTGCACAACATTTATTTCCCAATGCGGCAGAAACTAAGTACATATTTTGTGCCATGTGTCCTGCCTCAATAAGTACGTGACGATACCCTCTCTCCCCATATTTTTTTGTTGTTCTATTAAAAACTGCCGTAAAAACAACCACTCCTTTAGCATTCTTGATCCACGCCTGATTAAAGCACCTAATTACTTCTTGCCCCCTTAAATGGTCGATTCTTTCAAGGCAATGACTGCGCACATAATAATGATAAAGCGCCCGTTCAAGGCTGTCTATTTTCCTTGCAAAAAAATATGTCTCGATAGGATACAATGCTCCAGCTGATGGATAAAAACGGCGAGTCATTTTATTTTCCTTTATACTTCGATCGCCTGCGGTAAAATAAAGAAGTGTCGAGAGGGTTTTGAGAGAAACTATCGTTTTGCTGTTAATTTTTCGTTCTGACCTTCGTTTTAAAAGCGAATCTGAAATTGCCACATCAATCGCTAATTGTGGTGCAGGAAGAGGAATCGCTGGTAAGCGTGGATACCCCTTGTATGAAACGGAAGAAAAATCAAACAATAGTGTGCTTTGCTTTTTTTTCCAATTTCTAATGAATGTAGATGTGTGAAACTTTTCATAAAAGTGTTTCGGTTTGCTTAATAATTTATCTAAAACTAGCTCTTCTTTTATCATAAAAACGGGTGGGGTATTTTATTAAATTTGACTTCCTCTTGCCCAAAATATTTTGCGATAATTGATAGTCGAACCTTAATAAATATTTTGTCTTTCTCGCTAATATAAAGGGGTTGAAGGTGGGGTATGATAGCCTTATATACACGATAGTTGAGACCTCTACAAAGATCACTTGAAACATCTGTATAATATAGTTCGTACCCTGCCTTGTTTAGTTTAGAATGGCTTTCCTCTAACTCGAGTTTTTTGCTTTTATAAGTTATATCTTTTGGGAGACACCCCCCTGCCTTCGCAGTTAATAATAAATGAAGATAGTTTGACTTTGGCTTTGAAAACCAATATTGCGCCCTGTCTACCACATTGTTTATTTCCTTTGAGATATTTTTTCTCTCCCCACCAAGCTTTCTAACCCATGGCCGGGTTAGTAAACTATCCTCTAGGGCTCCCTGCAGGGTTTCTGGAATATCTACACCAGCTTTTGAACCAATAGAAAGATAGGGACCGATTCCTGTTTTATCTATCAATAATACTAAAAATACCGTGATTCCAATATTGGTAGTCGCATCAAAAATATGTACCGCAAGTGCATATCTTTGCATATAGTCAACTATTTTTTGTATTTTTTTATATGGTATCGAGGTTAGATCAATTTTATTGGGTAGTGATTTGGTAAGATATATACCCATAACACTATCTCGCTCTACTATCTCGTAAATTGCGCGTAGTAGGGTGGATTCATGATCGACTCCACCCGCCGCGCCCGTTGTTATCGAGGGGGCTAACAGAGGCTCCTTTTTTGTAAAAGAACTTGAAAGTAGTATTAATTGTGCTGGAATTAGACATTCATTTTCTTTATTTACACCCTTAAAACCCCTCATCCATGAAAAAATTTGTGAGCTATAGTTTTTTTTTGTCCGGTTATAGAGATTGGGGTTAAGCGCGCATTGATTGATGTGTGAGTAGGTGTTTGAAATTAGTCTGTGGCTTTTTATATTACTAAGCTCATTTCTTTCAAGCGCCTCCCCAAGACATCGTAATAATGCAAGTTCTGGCCAGTCAAACGAAAGACCTGTTGAGGATATGTTGTTTATTGATTTAGAACTTCCTGAATAATAATATATTTTTGGCTCATCGTGGTAGGGATTTAATTTTACAACCTCTTTTAGTATTCTTTTTTCTTTTAGCTTCTTGAGTGCTGCACGTATAAATGTTGCGTTTTTATTTAGCATGAGGATATTGTAACAAAAGATCAAAAAATAACTTTCATTTTGGTAAAATTAATATGTGTTCGTATCGCCCCATATCATTGATATAGAATATGTCCCAAATTATAAATAAATTCTTATTTAATAAGGAGGCCGCTCTTAGTAATTTAGTTGACATTATTAAGTCGGTTGATGGTGTAAAGTCGATCGTTGCCTCAGGATCCTATAGTTTAGATCTTTCAGATAATATGTCTGATGTTGATTTAATAATTTTTTATGACGAGTGTAATCCTATTAACGTTAAGGGGCTTAATTCTATCCTATGCTCAATTGGCGATTTCAAGAATCCCATTGTTTCTCAAATTGGAGATTGGGATCCATTTTTAAACGGTGGGGCATGGTTTGTTTACCAAGGCACTAACATTGATCTGTATTATTGTAATATAAACATTCTTGAGGCCACTATAAGTAACTGTAAACAAGGAAACATATCGTTCAACGATGTAAATATGGAGAGGATTGTCCCTTTCGGCTATTATAATTTTTATCTTTTAGGCATGGTTAAGAAAATGGTCTCTTTAAGTGATCCTAATGGAATAAATAAGTATCTAAAAAAAAAGGTTAAGACATATCCAAAATTAATGAAGAAAAAAATTATTAATCTTTTTTTAAACGATGCCCATCACTCTCTCATGCATGCCAAAAAAGCATCGGTAAGAAAAAATTTACATATCGTATCAGGAGCTTTGTTGCGCTTAATTAGTGATCTAATTAAAGTTCTCTACGCGTTAAATGAAACATATATGATTGATGAAAAACATTATCAAGCTGATTTCTTTTACTTCAAAAAAAAACCTGTTGATTTTTTTAAACGTTATGATTATATAATAACTACTTTAAAAGAAAATTCAAATTTTTCATGTGGTGTTGCATATAATCTGTTAGGAGACGTTACAATCCTTTGTAAGAAATATTTCTCCCTTAAATATTACAATTACTCACGACCAACTTAAAATATTTTCTCTGCATGATTTTTATATCACCAATCACCCATGATGAACAATCATAATGAAAGGTGAATGTGGGCTTGATTATTAATCAAATTACCAATACCCAATATTCCTTAATTTATCCATAAGTTGTTCTTTGTCCTTCTCTCTACCCGATCGTTCATCTCCATATTTCGTGGCTTTTTTGGTGAATGGCTTTTCGCCCAATGATCGATAGCCTTTATCGTATAGATTCACATAGGGTACTTTAAAGGTCTTTATATATGCCCAAATATCCGCTTCGGTAAAATCCAATAGGGGATGAACTCTTGTGTGATTGTCTCGGGGGGAAAAATATACTTCCTTTGATCGAGATTCATGCTCATCCCACCTGATACCCGCCATAATGGCTTGTACGGGGTACTTGTGCAAAAATGAATTGATGGCGCTCACTTTCATCATGCGGGAAAGTTTCTTTTTTTCGATTTTGTTTCCGGTTTTGTGGAACTGTGCGAGTTCTTTTTTATCGTGGGGAATTACGATAAGGCTCAAGCCCCATTCCTTCGTTATTTTTTTGATAAATTCATAGATTTCCTCAAATTCCATAGTGGAATCGTTAAACATGACAGGGAAGGGGACAACTCCTCCAAAAGTTTCCTTGATGAGATGAAGAAGAACCGTTGAATCCTTTCCGCCGGTCCACGCAATTACTGTTTTTTCAGAAAGATACCGTTTGCGCGCTTTTATTATGACGCTCCGCGCTTTTTTTATCTTATCGATAAGTGTTTTTTTCATGTGGTATTATTTTACACATATTATGTGTGTTCTTTGCCAACAATTCACCGGTACCCCTGATATGGCGGAAAAATTTCTCGTTGCCGCGTATATTGATCCAGGGGCGGGTTTCGTGTTTTCTTCGGTAATTCCCTTTGCTCTTGGAACAATAATAGCGGCTCTCGGATCTTTTCTTATTTTTATCAGGAAAAAAATCGTTCCATTTATTAAACGATGTAAAATCGTTGTTGCATCTCTTATTTTGATACTCGTTGTTGGTACAATAATTGTTGCGGTTAAAGAAAACAGCATGAAAAAAAATATTGATAAAAAAATAGTGATTCTGGGCCTTGATGGGCTTGATCCCAAAATTATTGAAAAAGGCTTTGGTCTTAATCTTTTACCTAATCTTAAACGATTAAGTGAGGCTGGATCCTACTCAAATTTGCAGACAACCACTCCGCCCCAATCCCCCGTTGCCTGGGCAAGCTTTATGATGGGCACAAACCCTGCTAAACATGGTGTTTTTGATTTTATTAAGCGTGATCCAAAGACCTACTTGCCCGATTTGGTATTTTCCAACCCGAAAAAAAATCCTACACTGGCAATCCCGTTTTGGGAACTGACTTCAAAATACAATATTCCCACAACCGTTCTTTTTCTTCCTGATACGTTTCCTGCTCCTCAGTTTAAGGGAAAAATGATTTCCGGCATGGGAACCCCTGATGTTTTGGGAACTCAAGGGTCCTTCACTCTTTACAGCACTAGGGATTATCCTCTTGATCCCAAGTGGCGGGGAAGGTTTGTAGGTATTCCGAATAATAAGATAATAGAAACCAGTATTCTCGGACCTAAATTTACTGTGTTTAAAGAAAAGAAAACCACTTCAGTCCCTTTTGAAGTACGACAGAATAATGGAAAAATAGTTATTGATATTCAAAACCAAGAAATATCACTTAAAGCGCATGAATTTTCTCCTTGGGTTAAGCTGGAATTTTCAATAGATTTTTTTACGAAAATAAAAGCGATTGCCCGATTTTATGTGAAACAAGCTGAGCCCGACTTGGAAATATATCTAAGTCCCTTGAATTTTGACCCAAATAATCCCGTATATCCTATCGCCTTCCCTCGTGGTTACGCCAAAGAGCTTGCTAATAATTATGGGCTATTTTCTACTTTAGGCCTTCCCCACGATACATGGGCTCTTGAAGAGAATATTTTTGACGAAGATGCTTTCCTAAAAAGCGCTGATGATATCTTGGATGAAAGAAAAAAAATAATACTTGGTGAATTAAAAAAGTTTGAAATGGGTTTATTTTTTGGTTATTTTGGCATCACTGACACTATCCAACATATGTACTGGAGAACCTTAAATGATGACCAAAGCAAATATCAAAATATCATCATGAACTACTACCAGAAAGTCGATGCGGTTGTGGGAGAAGCAATGAAAACTTTAAAAAAAGATGACACTCTCATTGTTCTTTCGGATCATGGGTTTGATGAATATAATTATGAACTAAACATAAATACGTGGCTTAAAGAACAGGGTTATCTCGTTTTAAAAGAAGGGGTCAATGCTGGTCGAGAATTGATGGAAGATGTTGATTGGACCAAAACAAAGGCTTATTCAATGGGATATAATGGAATATATTTAAATTTAAAAGGTAGGGAGGGGGAAGGAATAGTCGAGGACAATGAGGTTCCTTCTCTTGAAAAAGAAATATCTGAAAGATTGATGCAAATTGTCAATCCCGAAACAGGGGGGCCGGTGATGAAAAAAGTTTATACTAAAGAAAATTTGCGTATTTCTTCTTCAAGCACTTCCTCTCCGGATTTATATCTTGGATACTACAAAGGAATAAGAAGCTCGTGGGATACTGCGGTCGGCGCGACGCCTAAAGACATTATTGTTAAGCGGAAAAGTAAATGGAGTGGAGACCATCTTTTTGATGCAACCGAAATACCCGGAGTATTATTTACGAATAAAAAACTTGAAATTAAGAACGCTCGGATAATTGACATAATTCCAACTGTTTTAAAACAACTTGGTATTATCGAGAGAAATCAACTTGATGGAAAAGCTTTGTGGTAGATAGCCCTCATTCCCTCCTCTCAAAACCCTCCTTCGTTAAAAATTCCCCCTTCGTCTACGACTTCGTCGAGACTTCGGAGGGACAAAGTCGGAGAACTACGGCGAACAAGTATACCCTTAAAGTATCCCCAACACACATCTCTTTCTAGGTATACTAAAATCGTGAACACATATAAAAAAGTATTTCTGAGTATTTTTGTTTCCATTGGTATTTTTATAGTTGGTTTTGCGAGCCGAGATTTTATCATCAATAAAAATACATCGACGACACCTACCGATTCAAAAATAAAAAATATTCTTCTTCCCGATCCGAAAGACGGAAAATATAAAGTTACGGAGGTTATTGATGGAGACACGGTTACGCTTGAAACCGGACCCGGGGCATGAGGGTGGAGCTCGATCGAACAAATCTTGATAAATTTGGGAGAATTTTGGGTTATGTTTGGGTGGACACCATATTGGTAAATGAGGCTATGGTTGAACGAGGATATGCCAAAATGAGCATTATGAAGGGCGAGGCAAAGTTAAAATATTTCGACCGGCTACAAAAAGCGGAAAATTGGGCGCGGCAAAATCATGACGGGCTCTGGTTTGATGCGTGGATATCTCCTTCGCCATAAAATCATGCTAACTCATAGATACTCAAGAATTCATCTGCGCTTACGATATGGGTCTTTTTAATTTTGTGAAGAGGCAAAATATGTTTTGTATCCCCTGTTATTAGGTATTCGGCCTGCGCCTCAACCGCGCACTCAAGTATATGGTTGTCTGCTTTATTTTCCTTAATTTGTGAAATGCGTTGCTTTGGATGAATTTGGGTAAACGTCTCAGTTATAGCGTCTTCAACTTTTGCGATATTAATTAAAGAATAGGAAAATTTACGGTATAAAACTTCTTTGATTTCAAATAATATGTAGGGAGAAATGAATGCTTGAATCTTGCGGTCAATTACCAGTTGAAGTATTATCTTTGGCTTTCCTCCGAATAAAATAGCGGAAATGATGATGTTGGTATCCAATACAACACCAATCATGAAATATTCTTACGGTAATCGTCGATAATACGTTCTACTTCCCCTTCCTTCAGTTTTGCTTTTTTTGCATTTGATCCTCCTTGGGAAAATAGAACAGCCCACATTTCCTGCCGCTTCATATATGAAACGATGGCGATACGTATTAGATCAGAGCGTGAAGAAAATTGTTTTTTTGCAACCTGATCCATAAGGGTCACGAGGTTTGATGGTAGTGAAATATTGAGTGTTCGTGCTTTCATATACAATCATTATACAAGTCTTGTATGCCTTGTCAAGAGGGGGTTTTATTTATTTGATAAGCATTACAAAATCCCTTGGGGTTAATATCGTCATTGGTTTAGCAAAGTTTTTGACTTTGGGAAGTAAAAAATCCTTTGTATTATGTGTAACTAAATACTCAGTTTTATATTTTATTGCCGCCGCAAGAATAGGTGGGTTTATTGGATTTTCTACAATATTCAGATTCGATTGTAAAATATAATAATTGAGTCTCCGTTTGCCCGCCTGGTCAAGTTTTTCCGCATTCCTTTTTAGTTCACTCAGTACATATTTCGAGATAAGACCTTTAACTTTTTTCTTTCGACAGAAACCTAAGATAAAAGCAGAGGCTCCTGTTTTTGACAAACAGGCAGAAAGTAAAACAGATGTGTCGATAAAAACGGTAATCATGGTATGTCTGACCACATAGTTTGCGCTTTTTTAGCTAATTTAGCGGGTAGCTCGTCATCCTTTACCCACTGTTCCATTTCTTCTTTGGTATAGAGCCTATACTCGACCGATTCCCTTGGTATAATCACGATGGTGTTGTCCGAGATCTTTACTTGAGCAACGTCTCCTTCTTTAAGCCCAAGCTTTTCTCTTATCTTTTTTGGTATGGTAATAAGTCCTTTGGGTAGGATTTTAATCCATGTTTCATCTTGAGTGGAAAATTGTGACAACTGCATATGATCTTATAGAAATTCTAACTTTCTATATTATAGATTAATAATCTAGTTCTGTCAATATGAAATAGTTCCTAGTTCCTACTGTATTAGGAACTAATTATTCCTTTCTCTCAAAACCTGCCTGCCGGCAGGCAGGTACGCCTTCAAAATATCCCTTCGAAATAGATCTTTGCCTCTTTCTTCTCAGGGTAAACCCTCGCAATAGGTCCGGCTACGTCTGATATCTGACCGCCTTCTTCAACCAATGTGGCAGGAGCGATTTCCAGTTTGTCAAACATACGAGTGTTGAGTATAATAATGTCATGCTCACATCAATCCCTCCATCTGTTCGCGCATCATTATGGTCATATAACATCCCCACTCTTGATTTGGAAAAACATAAAAAAACCATCGTATTTCAAGTTCTTAATTATGGAAACGAGGAAGCAATAAGATGGTTGTTTAAACAATATCCACTTAAAGTAATAATACAAACTGCACAATCTGTTCCTCTTTACGAATGGAATAAAAAATCACTTACCCTGTGGCGCCAAATGTTAAATCTCACATCTCAAGAGCGATTTAAATCGTATGCAAACCCTTAAAACACATATTTTAAATGAAAAAAGAAAACAAATTCTCCCGCTATTGGAAATGTGGAAAAATGAGTATTATCTTGCCGGTGGTACGGCTTTAGCTTTACAAATAGGCCACCGCGATAGTGTTGATTTTGATTTCTTTAAACAAGAACCGTTTGATGTAGGGCAAATGATAAAAAAAACTCAAAAGGTCTTTAATAAAAACTTACTATCAATTGTCCAAATCGAAAAAAACACCCTCTCTGTTTTAGTTGACGAAGAAATAAAAATAAGTTTTATGACATATTCATATCCTTTGATCGAGGCTATTGTCAAGACAGACCATATATCACTTGCTTCTGTTCCCGATATCGCTTGTATGAAACTATCAACCATTATGCAGCGATCAGCGCTAAAGGACTAGAACTCATTTCAATACCCTCCGTAAACAAATAAGAATACAGGCAAGCTCAATGAATGCCTCATATGAATCTGCATAGTAGTCCCATCTTACGGTAATCCGTCGGTAGTTCTGGAGCCATGCATTGGTTCGTTCTACTATCCAACGTGTTTTGTAGTAACCCTCAATACGTTTGTTGTAGGTTGGCTCTTCTTCCTGTCCTATCTTTCTTCTCTTGGGTATTTTGTGCTTGATTCCTCTTTGGGTCAATGCTTCACGAAGCCACTTCGCATCATATCCTTTATCGGCTACGAGTATATAGCAACCGCAAATCAAAATGTCATATTTCGTAGGGAAAGATTTGATGAT
>CAYITZ010000036.1:0-13157 GCA_964366485.1 uncultured Gammaproteobacteria bacterium | reverse complement strand
CTCCGATATCTTTTTCCATGATGATCTGGTTGTATTGTTTGCAACCGGGGAGATGGTAGTATTTTTTGTAGGTGGCTTTGTCTATGTTAGCTTTGATGAGACAGAGGGAAGATTGGGGTGATTTGGGAGATTGGGTAGGTTGGGAGATGTTTGGAGCTTCGCGGCAGAGAGGACTCCAGATACCTAAGTTCTTGTTTTTTGCCTCATGGAAGGCGGCGGTCAGTATCTCACGTTGAGAATTTTTTCGATAGTCGGGGCGGGCCCAGCCTTTCTCCATGATTATTTTATTCACGAGTTGATCCTTCATGAAAAAATATTTAGTCGTGTAAACGAGAGCAAGCGAGCGACCAAAAGTTTCCTGAACCCCTTCTTCAACTATTACTTGTTCATTTAAAATAAGTTGAGTAAGTAAAGTTCTTGCTTCTTTTCCACCACAGCGATTATACTCGGGTGCATCAACTCCCATGAGTCTCACTCGTTTGCCTGAGGAAAGTTGAAAAGTATCTCCGTCGACGACTTCAGAAACGGTCAGAGACAAACCCCTTTCTTTTACAAAATACAAATTAAGAAAAGAGGAAATGAGAAGAAAAATAAAAACGATTCCCTGAAATATATATTTCACTTTATTTTTATAATACCAGAAATATTAGGGTTTAGGGATATTGGGGTTATTAGGGATATTAGGGGTTGCGGGCTTGGGAAACCTTTTTGGCACGATCAAGGAACGTTGTCTGAGCTGTCCCCACGTTACCATCCTGTCCTTTCCAGGCTTGAAGAGCTTCTTGTTGGAGCGCTCTTCCATAGGAATAACTCAGTTGCCAGGGAAGTTTACCTGCATACATTTGGTTCATTTTTGCCAAATATTCAGTTGATTGATCAGGATTCAATCCTCCGGAGAGGAATACCATCCCCGGAACTTCGGGAGGAACAGTCGCAAGGAGCGTCTCAACCGTTAATTTGGCTATAACATCTGAACTCGTCAACGCAAGGTGTTCCTTCCCGGGAAGAACCATATTGGGCTTTAAAAGCATTCCTTTCAACTCAACCTTGAATTCTTTCAGCCAATGAAAGACATCAGATAATACTTTTTTGGTAATCTCTTGACTTGTTTGGATAGAATGAGATCCGGTAAGAACTAAAATTTCAGGTTCCACTATTGGTACCAGCCCCGCTTCCTGAACTAAGGTTGCATATTGAGCTAAAGCAATAGAATTACCTGTAATGGTTGCGGGTGAGGGCATATTTTCACCAACGCTATATACTGCCCTCCATTTTGCAAAAGTTGCCCCAAGCTCTTTATATTCGAGTAATCTTTTTCCCAATTTATCCAGTCCTTGAGTAAAAACCTCATCTCCAAGCCCAGGTAATTTAACCGTTCCTCCATCTACTTTTATTCCAATATGTATTCCTTTCGAATGAAATAAATCCAATAATTTCATACCTCCCAGACTTGGGGTGCGGAGTGTCTCATCAAACAAAATAACACCACTTATATAAGACTCTACGCCGGAGGAAGTAAGCATAATTTCACGCCATTTGTTCCTATTCTCAAGAGTTGACTCAACATGGATTGCATCTAACCTTTTTGTCATTGTGCCAGTACTTTCATCAGCGGCAAGGATGCCTTTCCTGGGAGCAACTAATTGTTGGGCAATGGTTGAAAGTGGTGTATTCATATACCCCTATGATATAGGACTGGAGGATAAGGTGTCAAGTACTATTTTTAGAACTTTTCTTGAGGAAATGTGTGAGGTGTCGATGATGAGGTCGTAATTTTTTTCGTCAAAAAAGTCGTCGCGTTTATAGATTTTTTTGAGTTTATCTATCCAGTTTGCCAAGCGTTCCTCTACTCTTTTTTTTGCCTCATTGAGGGAAACTTTTTCACGTTCGGAAAAACGGGCGGCCCGAACCCCATCATCGCAGACCAATAACACACGCAACACATCAGGAATTTTATCGGCCATGATACCGGACATCCAGCCGTCCACAATCAAATCCCCCTTTTCATGTAATTTGTCACGCATCATATAATCAATTTTTTTTGTCAGTTTGTCATTTTGCTCACCGGCGTTTTCAAGTGTCAATTTATTCTTTTTCGCATATTCTCGAAAATATTTGCCCGTTTGAAAGACAGGCCATTTCAATTTTTCTTCAAGGTCGTTAAAAAGAGTTGATTTGCCGGAGCAGATTTTCCCCGAGATGGCAATTTTGGTATAGGTCATGTGCGAAAGCCGAGTTTATCCAAAACGATACCTAACGTCTCCATGGGTCCCGATGAATACGTATCAATGACGATTTGGTAATATTTGGGATCCCAAAAATTAAAATCTCCGTATAATTTTTTCCATTTGGTGACGTTTTCCGTCTCGCGTTGGGATATCCAATTTTTTGCCTCTTCAATGGTGATGTTTTCTCTGTTTACCACCCTGTCAACCCGGATGTCCTCATGTGAACAGATGAGCAACACCCTTAAAGCACTGGTGACATCCCGTGCAACAAACCCTGAAAGCCAGGCCTCATAAATGAGATGAGATTCTTTCTGAAGCATGTCTTTGGTCATCGCCTCCATGGCCTGTTCATGTTCATCAGAGCGGGATACTGCTCCCTGTTTATTTTCATGGATGTGGTGGACGCGGTCAAACTCGC
The DNA here is from genome assembly GCA_964366485.1 of uncultured Gammaproteobacteria bacterium. Lineage (GTDB taxonomy): Bacteria > Patescibacteriota > Microgenomatia > UBA1406 > GWC2-37-13 > YC2-FULL-38-9. The sequence goes on along the minus strand of CAYITZ010000036.1, from coordinate 10,511 downwards.
GTTGAATTGCTCCCACGTTTATACGTTTCCAAGATAAGGCTTTCTCAAGATTTTTGGCAAGAGTAGTGGTGCCGACGGCAATCTTTCCTGAAATAGTTATGTTTTCAAATTTGAGCATAGAATAATCATTATAATTGCTATAAAGGTTATAACTTTATTTAATAAGCCTCAATATATCATTGATGGATACTAAAATCCCGAGTCCGATGAGCAATACAAATCCGCCGAGGTTGATATATTGTTCGATTTTTTTATGTATAGGGCGGCCGGTAATCCATTCATAAATAATAAAGACAAGTCTTCCCCCATCAAGAGCCGGAAGGGGAAGGACGTTCATAGCCGCAAGTGAAAGGCTCAAAATTGCCATGATGTTCAGAACATTTTTAATTAATTTTTCGCCAGACGACTTCACAATCTCATTCACAATTGAGTAGATGCCAATGGGGCCAGACACGGTCTGAGAGACCGGTTCAAGCGATTTGTTTTTTACTGCAACTTTGAAAAGATCGCCTATTGTTGAGTAGTTATAACTCAGGATATTATATGAATGCATAAAACCGGATAGGAGTTTTTGTTTTGGCGTTTGATATTTAAGAACTACGGTGTCAAGCAGATTGACTCCAATAATGGCACGCTTAAGATCCGTATTATAGACAGGAACAACCGAAATTATTTTTTTGGATCCATTTCTGACATTTTCAAGATCTAAGGATACCGTGACTCCCGGAGACGATTTAATGATATTAATAAGTTCGGAGGAGGATGTAATTTGTTTCCAGGGAGCATTGTCAATTTGGAATTTTTGAACGATGTCCTCAACCTGTATTCCTGCTTTTGCGGCTGGTGAGCCTTTAGTAATATTGGTGGCAATGACTCTGCCTTCCTGGGTACCGAAACGGAAATGGTAAGGCCTTAATAAGGGTAGGGGTTCAGATTGAAAATGACTGAAAGTAAGAAGCGAGTAATATATTGTTACGCCAAGTGCCGCATTCATGATGACACCAGCGAGGATGATGAGCGTCTTAACCCACGGTTTTTTGTAGACGAAGGCCTGGGAATATTGGCCCACCTTCGCCAAGGCTTCGGCGGGTAAAGGAGATTTGGGTGATTTGGGAGATTGGGGAAGCTCGTTGTATTCTTCGCCGAAAAGTTTCACAAAGCCGCCTAAGGGGATGGCATTTACGCTATAGATAGTGTCCCCGATCTTCTTTCCCCACAAGCGTGGAGGGAAACCAAAACCGAATTCTTCAACGCGAACGCCGCTTTTTTTGGCGACTATGAAATGGCCGAATTCATGGATGAGAACGAGAAAGCCAAGGATTAAAATAAAGATAGCAACACTAATCATTATAATGATTATATCTGTTATAACGGTTATAATAAAGGGGAATTATATTTCTCTTATTTCTCTTTCTTTTGCTTCTTTGATTTCAAGGAGTTGGGAGTTAGCTTTTTGGGTTATGATATCAATTTCTTTCTCTGTGCGGTATTTTTCATCTTCGGTCATAGTCTTTTCATCAAACTGAGTTTTTATTTTTTTACGTACATCGTCGCGGTGATTGCGGACAATATTTCTTTTTTCTTCGATTTTCTGATTTACGAGCTTTACATATTTTTCCCTTTGTTCCTCTGAGAGTGGCGGGATACGAATCATAATTCGGGTACCCTGCACTTGAGGAGAAAGTCCCAAGGGGGATTTAAGTATGGCTTTCTCAATATCTGGCACCGTTGACGGATCAAAAGGAGAGATAACCAACGCCGCGGGACCTTCAGTAGTAATGGTGGAAAGTTCCATCAATTTCAGTTTTGTAGAACCACCGTACGCATCGACTACCAGTTGTTCAACGATGACGGGATTCGCACGGCCAGTGCGGATTGTCTTTAAATCTTCGGTTAAAGCAGTTGCGGTGAGGGAAAGTTGTGTTTTAAAATCGGAAAGGTCCATAATTAAGATTCTTAAGTTACTTAAGTTGCTTACGATGCTTAGGAACCAAGCGTCCAGCGTAAAATGCGCGTTACCTTCATATTTTCTCCAAATTTGAGTGCGGTTTCTTTAAAAAGGTCACTCATTTTTTTTGACGGATCTCTGATATATTCTTGTTCCAAGAGTTCATCAACGGTATCAGCCGGCAGAGACGCAAGTTGCATGGCAAGGTCTGTTCCTAATTTTTGAAATTGCTCGTTATTTGCCACAAAATCAGTCTCACACTGAATCTCAATGAGAGTAGCAATTTTTTTATTATGATGAACGTAGGAAAAGATGGCTCCTTGTGAGGTCGACCTTCCCGATTTATCAGCTAGCTTGTCAGCGCCCCACTTGGTGAGAAGTTTTTGAGAAGCGGCCATATCATTAGCCGTCTCCTCAAGTGCCTTTTTACAGAGGGAAAAAGAAACACCTGTTTTTTCACGAAGGAGCTTTAATTTGGAGAAATCTACACTTCTTTTGTCAGTGTTAACAGTCATATTATTTTGATTTTGGTGAAACCGCGTCTTTCGTAGGAACGGCCTTTGACGTGGCGTACGCCTCAATGATATCCTTGATAACGATTTGAGCCGCGTTTGCCGAATCATCATTACCTACGACAGGGTAGGTAACCGTGTCAGGATTGGCATTAGTATCAAGAAGTGCAACCACCGGGATATTATTTTTTTGCGCCTCGTTCAACGCGTTCTTTTCTTTCTTTACGTCGACTATGAACATGACATCAGGCCGTTTCTCCATTTTTGACAGGCCCGAATAGAGCTTGTTTAGACGATATAATTCTTTACTAAACTTCGTTCTTTCATGTTTTACAAATTTATCCCACTCGCCCTTTGTCTTGGCTTCTTCCAACTCATTCATCTTCTTCACATTTTTCATGAGTGTTTCAAAATTAGTGAGTAAACCGGGCATCCATTTAATGGTAATGGATGGGATGTTGTGTTCTTTACAAATCTCATCTACAAACTGACTGACAGTTTTTTTAGTTGCAACTACAAGGAGATTTTTGCCTGCTTTAGCTTGCTCCTTCATGAAGTCCTGAGCCGCTTCAATCTGGGCAAGAGTGATGGTGAGGTCGATGACGGCAGTGCCGTTGACCATCTTATAAACGTATTTTCGCGCTTTTGGATGAAGCCTATTTTTTTTATGACCCAAATGGACCCCCGCGTTAAAAAGCCTTTCAATCGCGGCTGTTGTATCTTTCTTTTCTTTCATAAGGTTCCATTATAGCAATGAGTTACTCAATGTTCAAGGGTAAAATCTTAAATCTTTTGTTTCTCAGGAAGTTTTTTTGGAAGAAGTGAGAGAAATGACTTATCAGGAGGGAGGCCTAAGTTTAGGAGAGCTTTGAGCTGGTTCCTTAATTTTTTTTGATCTTTGTCTGTCATACTATGACCCCCCTTCGTCAAAGACTTCGGCGGGGCAAGACGAGCCAAATGTAAACCTATACATATTATATACATATTGCAAATTATGTCAAGGGCAAAATAAAAAATAATGGTTATAACGGTTATAATTGCTATAAATATTATAAAATATAAGCATTATTATGAAAATTGCAATTTTAGGAGGAGCGTTTGACCCGCCGCATATTGGCCATTTTCTCGTGGCGTCTCAAGTAAAGGAGCAGTTAGGTATGGACGAAGTATGGTTTATGACGTGCTATTCCTATTTTCCTGAATTCCCCATCAAGTACGCCAAAATTACCCCCTATGGGGAACGTCATAAAATGGCCTCTTATTTCAAAAAATATGGCATAAAAGTATCTGACTTTGAGGAAAAACATAATAAAAGAAGCTGGACGATTGATACGCTTCGTTTACTTCAAGAAAAATATCCCCAACATACTTTTTCTTGGATAATCGGATCCGACTGTCTCCCCTCTTTTCACTTGTGGAATGAGTGGAAAAAGCTCGTCCACGATCATAACCTTATTATATTTCCCCGCGATACTGATTTTAAAACATTAGAGGGTCGGGTGGGAGAAGCGTTTGAGATAAAGAAAATCCCGCCAAATATTATCATCGTCGAAGGAGACCTCATGGTAAGCAATATAGCGTCGACGCATATTCGGAATAGGGTGAGGAAGGATTTACCCGTAACATCGTTTGTGTTGCCGGAAGTGGAAGAGTATATTCATAAAAAAGGACTATATATATGAATTCAAAAATAGAAACAGAGAAAATTGTTTCATTCATTCACGGCGTTCTGAAAAAGACGGGATTAAAGAATATCGTCGTCGGTTGGTCGGGAGGGATTGATTCGACGGTATGCCTATATTTATTGGCTAAAGCCATACCTAAAGAGAATATTCATGTGTTACATATGCCCTACGCTCATTCATCAATTAATGAATTAGAGATTATTCAAGAAAATATTCATGAGATTTCGATAAAGAAGGCTGTTGATGAGATATGGGGAGCGATTGGGGATATTGGGGGGATTAGGGAGATTAGGCAGAAAGTGAGACTGGGGAATATTATGGCGCGGGTGAGAATGATCATGCTTTTTGATTTTGCAAAGAAAGTAAATGGTCTTGTGTGTGGGACGGAAAATAAGTCCGAGCATTTATTGGGATATTTTACCCGTTATGGCGATGAAGCGTCTGATTTGGAGCCAATACAACACTTATTTAAAACCCAAGTATTTGAATTGGCGAAGTATTTAGGTGTTCCCGATTCGATCATCAAAAAGACTCCCAGTGCGAATCTGTGGGAGGGGCAGACGGACGAGGAAGAGTTTGGATTTACGTATAAGGAGGCGGATGAAGTATTAAGCGAGGTAAGGGAGTATAAGGGAATGATAGGGGGGGATAAGGGGAAGATAAGGGAGATAATAATGGAGAGGGTGAAGAGAAATAAATTCAAGCAGGAAGTGCCGTATACTATTTAATTTCAATCTTCTGTCCCGGGCGGGGGTGGTTAAACTCTGCAAGACCGGTGGTGGGATTTTTTTCGGTAAAATGGCGCCAGATGGATATTTCCAGATATGGGTTGTCTTTGGTCCCGGATGAGCCCGGATAGATAACCAGTTGGCCGGGAGTTGCACCAAACAGATTGTCTACGTAAAGTGCTTTCTTCTTAACATCATTCAGCGTAATTTCAACAGTGTCCCCATATTTAAACACCCCTTTTAACTCTTCGTGTGTCAAAGTAGTCTTAATGTTGCCGTGATTGTCAATGTGCCCCACATAGTGATCGTCGAGTGCGGGTATATCATTTAAAGGAATTTCCTCAAGCTCCATCTCATCTTCCATCTCATCCATAAGATGCGCACTCACCCGCGAGTATAAGTCACGTGATCGGAACTGGCTCCCCTGGTCAAGCCCCGGATAGTGAAATACCAGGTCAATCTTATTTCGAATTATAGAAAAGTCGTAGCCGGCATTGGGCCCACACAGAAACATTCCCGATTTCAACTTAACAATAATAAATTCCGCCCCTTTTGCCTTCTTAACTCCCTCCATTGTCTGAATACGCGGATCGGTATTTTGAAATATCACCGTATTTAACGGGTCTCCATAGTGTTCTTCAGTAATGATTACCTGATTCATGAGAAAAGCGGTATGGATGGTTGACGGCGTAGATTCAATAAAAGAAATGTTTGCTCCGCGGTTATCTTTCAAAAAACCCTCAACCGCAGTCTTCACTTCCTGACGGTTTAAGGAATCATGAGCCCAGTCCGCAATGACAATAAGTTTTTTCATATATTAAAAGTGAAAAACTTGCACAAGAAGCGCAAATAATGATGCACACGCAATAACTACAGTACCCATGATAGCAAACCATTGTTGAAAAGTGTTGTTGACATAAACACCCATTATTTTTTTATCGCCAGTAAATTTGATAAGAAAATAAAATATGGGAGGTAGAGCCATCGCATTAAGAATCTGAGTCGCTATGACTATTTGAAATAAGTTGACAAAAGGAAGCAAAACAATAAGAAAAGCTATGACCAGTTGGGCTAAAAAGAGCAAATAAAACGTTTTGCTTTTGGTAAAGCTATGATCAAGACTCCCCGAATAACCAAAAAATTCAGAAAACGCATACGTGGTGGAAAGACCAATGATCACAATGCCCATAAAACCTGCATTCATAATGCCAAATGCGAAAAGCGAACCCGCCAGACGCCCTGCGAAAGGTTCAATGGCTCGTGCCGCTTGTTCACCCGACTCGATGGGAATTTTATTTACAAAAAGGGTAGCGGCAGTTGCCACAATCATAAAAAAGGAAAAAAAATCGGTTAAGAAAGCCCCCCAATACGTCTCAAGCTGAGAAAACATCAACTTACCCCTTTCAATTTTTTTATCTAACCCAAAGCTGCTGATAAAGAACTGGCCCCACGGAGTAATAGTAGTGCCGAGAACTCCTAATCCAATGACCGCATACATTTTGAGATAATTGGAGTCAAAATTAACACCATGAGGCCATGCAAGATTGGTAAGGGCGAGGGGCCAGTTTGGGTTTGATTTAAATGCGGAAAAAATATAGGCGAGATAAAAAAAACAGGAAACGAGCATAATATTTTGAGTGATCTTGTATGTACCCTTCGTCACAAAAAGGAAGGTAATAGCAATCATAGCCGCGGCAAGAGGAATTGCCGGGAGATTAAGCATATGGGCGGTAGTTTTAAAGGCGGCGACATTCACAATAATATTACCCATATTGGAAATAAAGAGGCAGGAAAATATAAGGAGAGAAGCCTTGATACCCTTATTTTCACGGATAAGGTCGCCTAAACCTTTTCTCGTAACTAAGCTAAGACGCATACCCATCTCTTGGGTAATTCCGAGGAGAATAGTGACCCAAACGAGCAAAAATAATATCGGATAACCTAATTTGGCCCCCGCAATCGCGTAGGTAGCAACACCGGTCGCGTCATTATCTGCCATCGCGGCAATGGTTGCCGGGCCAAATATGCTTAGAAAAAGAATTATCTTAATTTTAAAGCGCTGAAAAAAGAGGATATATTTATTATTCATGGGAAGTAATGTTATATTTTTTTTTGAATAAACCCGGCCACTTGGTCAAAGGTCAGTATTCCTAATATATTTTTATTATTATTTACCACGGGAAGGGCAGGTAAATGATACCTCAGCATCTTGCGGATGGCTATCTCAATCGGGGTGGTAAGCCGGATTTCAATAAGGTTTTGTGTCATAAACTTATAGACAGGTGTTTCACGATCCTGCATGAGAAGGTCATGGGGATTAAATACACCCACCAGTTGTTTTTCCGTATTGAGCACATAGATGGCGGCAAAAAATGAATACTCCGCCGTGTCCCCTTTTATCTTATCAATAACCTCGTGTACCGTTGCCGTGGGCGTTACGGTCATATACTCTGAGGTGATAATCTTCCCAATCGGGGTGCGGGAAAGATTCATGAGGTGCTGGAGCTCTTTTCTTTTATGCTCAGGAATAAGGACGAGTATTTCCTCCCTTTTTTTCCGGGGAATCGCCAGAAGCACGTCGACTGCTTCATCAATGTGGATGAGCTGGAGAATACTCGCCGATTTATCCGCTTCCCAATGGAGAAAAAGGTCCCGTTGATAGTTAATATTTAAATTACCTATAACTTCGGCGGCAAATTTCTTGTCTAAAATGCGCAAAAATTTATGCACATTTTTCTCATTTGTTTTTTCAAGATAATCGGCGAGGTCCTCCGGACGCATATCCTGCAATTTTTCTTCACGCTTCTTTAATCGTACTTTTCCCTGGGTAAGTTCAAGAGGCTGGATATCACCCCAGGAAAGAAATTGAGAAGTGAGGTTATAGCCAAACATATGGAGAAGATTATACGCAACTGATTCAATTCCCATTCTGCGCAGTATACCAAGAAGCCCTATATCGACACCTGTGATTGAAAGCTCATATTTTTCCGGAGTGTTGAGCTCTTGAAGAGACACATCATTGACCCGCACAATCTTATTTCCCCCAATATCAATAATCTGCTTATCAATGAGGTTTTTTTTAATGTAAAGCTCATTTTCAATAAGCTCACCGGACATGTAGGATTTTTTTATGACAATATTATTGTTCAGCTTCAGAACATACTCAAACGGAAGAATAATCTGATCATGAAGATAGGTATTGATGACGAGCTTGGATACCTTGGGGTTTGAAGATACCATAAAGATGATGTCATCAAGCTTCCCAATTTCTATCCGGTCCTCCGTATATACTTTTTTTCCCTCCAGTTCCGAGAAGTAAAGCATAGTACTATTATAGTATACAAATTAACGAATTAACGGATTAACGAATTTGAAGACTTGAAACGTATAAAAATGATATAATATGACATTATATGGATAAGAAATTAGGGGCTCTCTTGGGAGTGTTTTTTCTTTCTGTTACTCTCTTTATTACCGTGGTATTTTTTAATAAGCCGATTGCAAAGTTTACGCGTGCTAAAGAAGACTTTCTCCCTTCCAGTACCAACTCTCTCATACTCGCATTTCCCCTTACCGTGAAAGCTGATGGGGTAGCCGAAAGCACCATCAACGTGTTCGTCCGAAGTGATAAAGGAATCCCTATCAAAGAACAGAATATAGCAGTTACCTCGTCTTTAGGCGATGTGAAGGAATCAACAAGTGCAACTGATGATCAAGGCAAAGCCACATTTCACCTCTCCTCCTCTACACCAGGAATCGCGGCTATCCAGGCAACTATCGGCGGATCCGTGACGTTAACCCAAAAATTATCAGTTAAATTTGAGTAACCTACTATGAAACCTAAAAAAATTACCAAAGTTGTTATTCCTGCGGCAGGATTCGGCACGCGCTTTCTTCCCCAGACCAAGGCGATGCCTAAGGAGATGTTGCCCGTGGTTGACAAACCGGTTATCCAATATGTGGTTGAGGAGGCGGTACATTCGGGAGTTGAAAATATTATTATTGTTACCGGGGCTAATAAGCGAGCCATAGAAGACCATTTTGACGTTCCTAACGAAGATCTGGTTAAAAACCTGATGGCAGGGAACAAGGAACTTGTTTTGAAAGAAATCAGGAGAATTTCTGAAATGGCGAACTTTATTTATGTCAGGCAAAAAGGGCCTTATGGCAATGGAACTCCAGTCCTGGCGGCTGAACCCGTCATAGAAGATGAGCCGTTTGCAGTGCTATGGGGGGATGAATTTATTTACTCAAAGCCTCCCCGACTCAAACAAATGATTGACGTTTACGAAAAGTATGGCGGCATCGTCATCTCCGGAGTAAAAATTGAGAAGAAAGAAGATTTAAAACGATACGGTATCGCAGAACTTGAACACGTTGAAGGAAATGTGCACAAAATTTTACGTATTGTTGAGAAGCCAGAGCCAGATGAAGCCCCTTCAAACATCGCAACTCATGGGGGATACATCCTTCCTCCTGAAATATTTAGTGCTCTGAAAAGAGTCAAGCCAGGGAAGGGTGGAGAGATTTGGTTAGTCGATGCCATCAATTTATTAAAAAAAGAGGGAGTGCCCGTATACACAGTCGTCATCAAGGACGGAAAATATTATGACACGGGAAGTAAACTTGAATACTTAAAAACCGTCGTAGAATTTGCCCTGCAACACACAGAGCTCAACGGTGACTTCAAGAAGTTTTTGAAGGGGTTGAGGATATAGATTGCAAATTTGGGGCTAAAAATAGCTTCATAAAAATATTTTAAAAATATGTTTGACACACTTAGTAGCCCAAGACATCTTCCAGATATAGATAGAACAAAAGCCATTACTTTTACAGGAGGAATCTATAAGGGAAAATCTGACTCTGACGTAGCAAAACCCCCTCATGTATTAGGTATTTATACTTATTCGAACCTCGAAGGCTATAAAGGCGGTGGTTTGGTTTTTTCCAGACGCGACGATCTTACTATATATCAAAATGGAAAAGTTCGTCATGACATCGGTTGGTTCGCTGTTGACACGCAGAACAAGGCTGTACCGCTTATGGACAAACGTTACACGAGGGAGGGTATGATAGATATGTTTAACCCAAAAAATGACAGCCAAAGGATAACCTATATTCCATCAAATGATATCGCAAAGATAGTTCCTCCAACTGAAGTAATAGGTGATCAGGTTGTTTTTATGGGACCCAAAATTAAACATGTAAAAGAAAGAGAATTCATGGTTGAATCTGAGGTTGCAGATAGCGATTATTACCCATTATCACAAATATCTACACTGTGGCATGGTGCACGACTATTTATTCGTAAAGACAATTCTGCAGTCTTGGAAGTTGGAGAATTTACAACAACTGAAGAGGGAAAGCATATTTCCCACAAAGGCACAAAAAAGTATGAAGGAAGCGCCGAAGTGATTGCTTTGGAAATTAATGAAGGCGGTGAATTTATTCGAAGACCTGAAAAGTATGCATTTAAATTTACTCAAAAAAATAGTAATATCCTAAGGGTTAGTCACGAATCAACACCCGGGGTTAAAATGGGCTATTCATGAGGCGCGTTTCTTTGGTTTTAATAAATATAAAAAAGTTCGTGGAGGATAACCTTCTTGTTGTTTTAACAATATCATTCTGCTTCCTA
>CAYITZ010000035.1:0-13392 GCA_964366485.1 uncultured Gammaproteobacteria bacterium | reverse complement strand
TTTCAGAATATCATATCCTAGAGTAATGGAAGTTTCGTTTTGAGGGGACTATAGACAAATGGCTTGATGTATTTGAACAATATAAGCATCTTGTCAATAAAGATACGATTATGGTAGCTCACAGCCGTGGATGCACATTTGCGTTTCAATTACTTCCCAAGCTTAATATCAAGATTAGCGGATTGTTTTTGGCTGGTGCGTTTGTTGATTATGACCAATGGCGCCCTGAGGTATATACTGAATATGATTCTTTCCAAGCTAAACCGTACTTATGGAAGAAAATACGTAAAGTGTCAAACTATATTGAAATTTTTCAGTCAACTAACGATGCGATCCCTGTTTGTGAGGGTGAGTTTGTTGCTCATTGGCTCAAAGCAGGGCTAACCATAGTTAAAAATGCAGGGCATTTCAATGTTGCTAAAGACCCGTCTTACATCCAATTTCCACTTCTCCTGGAACATATTAAAAAAAGACTTTAATAATGCTTTAGCTTCTTACTGTCAACTAGGTGGTATAATAAAAAGACAATGCCGATGTAGCTCAGTTGGTAGAGCAGCTGTATCGTAAACAGCTGGTCGTCGGTTCAAGTCCGACCATCGGCTCTCAAGTTCACTTTCAGTTTTCAAGATAATAAGGTAAAATAGGCCTAAATACCTAAATACTATGAGTAGGCTCACAGATCATGAACGAAAACAGTTTGCTTATAAGTCGGTCTTTCTTATTGGGCTTACTTTGGCTTTCATCATTTTTCTCTTAAGTTTTGGATTTAAACTTATCATCAACGGTTCCCTCTTCATCAACCAACTTGCCAATGGGTCAAAAAATTCCTCAGACGGCATTAAGTCAGAACAGGCGCTTACCAGCTTACTGGTTGACCCTCCACCTTCGGCAACGAGCAGTTCTAGATTGCTTGTCACCGGCTCCACGGTAAATTTTGACTCGGTTGAAATATACCTTAATACGGAAAAGATTACCGAAGGCCCTGTTGTTAACGATATATTTTCAGAAGAGATAACCGGATTGGAAAAAGGCGAAAACAGTGTCTATGTTATTGCAAAGTCAAAAAAATCAAAAGATACCAAAAAGTCCCCTGAGTTTACCGTGTTATTGAAAACTGAAAAGCCCAAGCTCGAAGTTTCCCAACCCAATGATAATTCCAAAACTAATAAACAAGAAATAAAAATCGAAGGAAAAACAGACAAAGAAACATATATTAAGATTAACGGCCAGCCAGTAGTAGTCGACTCACAGGGATCGTTTGTAACTTTATTTAAATTGAATGAAGGAGACAATTCTATAGAAATAATCGCAGAAGATATCGTTGGCAATCAGGAAAAGAAGACCATCAAAGTAACTTACTCCAAAGATGACTGAGTATATTCATACGCGAGTAGCTGTAACCACATGTAGAGGATAAACGAATGCAGTAAAGCATTGTCTCCATACGATAATATACTCAAAAACAAGATATAATAAAAAGAGGGACTAGATATTTTCCCCAACATCCATAACATCCCTAATAGCCCTAATAACCCCAACACTCCTCCCGCCACCAATATCGTCACAAAACTTGAATGATAAGATGAGGCCGCATGCGATACATCATATTTACCCGCCAATCCTAATTCGGCTTTTTCATATCGAATCCGATTGTATCCGACACCAAAAACTGGGTTTTTGGTCCAGAGTTGTACTCCCTCAATTGTATTTTGTATTCGGGTATCAACTGAAAAAGTACGAAATAGCTGAACCCCGACTCCAATAGGTTTTGGTATAAATATGGCAAGGATGACAAAAGCTCCTATGGTCACCCCCATAAGAATATATTTTTTTTGCCTAAAAAATAACACAAGGAGACTTAAAATTATTGCTACATACACCGTACGTGAGAAAGTAAGCATGAGGAGAAGGAATAATATTCCCATGACAAAAAGCTTGATATATATTTGGCCTTTTTTCTCGAACATCCTGAAATATACAAAAAAAAGGCACAAACCAAGTACAGCACCGGCAAGATACGGTTCAAAAAAAGACCCAAAGACTCGATACAGATGGGGATCCCACCCTTGATATAAAAGATTACGAAGGTTAGGGTAAAAAATGTATTGAAGCCAAGATGTAAGAATAATTATAAATATTACAAACGACACCCCTTTAAATAAGTGTTTATTTTCATTTTTAAATTTTCGCAAATGAGTCGCAAGGTACACAAAATGAAAAAGGTAAAAGGCAAGTCTGAAAAGATACAAAAACCCAATGCTATTTTCGTAAGTATCAAAAGCACGAAACGAAAAAAGAAAGGATACAAGTAAAATAAAAAGGAAAAAATAAATACTTTTGAAGGTAGCTCCAGATTTAAATGGGGAAGTCCTGTGTTTGACGATGAGAAGAGTCAAAGTTACCGCCATTAAAGCTTCATAGGGATATATATTTATTTGTTGATTAAAGAATGAAATCCGTGCAAACTGTCCCAGAGGAAAGAGAAAGGTAGTTACATAGGAAAAAAATAATATTAGTGAGTTTAACATGTTTTGTATGTCACCCTGAGCGCTAGTCGAGGGATCTAAATTCTTTGAGATGTGAATTATCTATCCTTGTAAATTGAAAAAGTTTTGCTCTGACAAGAAATGAGTGGAAACTCATGAGAAACGCATAGGCAAAGCCAGCCGATCCATCTAAAAAACCGAGATAAATGAAGTAGGTTAAAATAAATTTTGCAGTAGGGTAGAGAAGTATTAGCAGGATGCTCCCCCTCTTACCCTGTTTTTTCAGCTCCCGCGCCCGAATGGTGCTGTACCTATTGATATCTTGAATAAACTCTTTCAAAGTAGGATGAGGGTAGTGATTTAAAAATCCTTCCATTTGACCAACCGATAAATCAGTGATAAATTCTTCATGCACCGCCCCCTGCCATCCTCCACTCCCCTTTTTTACCAATCTGATTATCCCCTTACTTCTTGCCTTGGCCACTTCGCCATAGCGAAGTTCCCTCCCCCACCAGAAGTCACGTCGTTTAATGTAATATGCGCAAACTGACGACTGACGGCTGACGACTGACGACTCAATTTCGCTCTTTAATTCAGGCGAAATTATTTCATCCGCATCCACAAACAACACCCAATCATTTTTAGCCTTCCCCATCGCCCAGTTTCTCTGATTTGCAAAATTATCTTTTGAATCATGTTTAAATATTTGAATTTCAGAATTGAATTGAGTTTTGAGTTTTGAATTTTGAATTATATCTATAGTATTATCTGTTGAAAGATCATCGACGATGATAATCTCATCACAGAATGCCACAGACTTCATCGCCCATTCTATATTCTTCTCTTCGTTTTTGGTTAATATTATTGCCGATATTTTCATAATAATCCTTTATACAATTCCTCAATCTTCCTTGCTGTTTTTCTGCAATCATACTCACTCTCCGCCCGCTCTCTCCCCATTGTACCAAGTTTCTTTGCAAAGATTTTATCCTCAATAAGATGTTGTATTGCAAAAGCTAGTCCATTCACGTCGCCATCGTGGATATAAATACCTGCATTTCCAACGACTTCATTTATTGCTCCTGTATCGTAGGCTATGATGGGCAAGCCAGATGCCATTGCTTCAATCAATACCATACCATACTGCTCCTCCCAAGTCTTAGTGCTTTTTGAAGGAAGGACAAATATATCAGCTTCATGATAGATTTTCGGCATCTCTTCGTACCGCTTCTGCACGATCGTTACAAACTGGTCAAGTTTATCGTATTTAATTTTACTGAGAAGAATATCTTTCAAAGGCCCCTCCCCAACTACTAGCAGTTTTAAACGTTGCGCGTTGCGCGTTACACGTTGAACGTTTTTAAACGCTTCATATAAGTCAAGAGTTCCTTTTTCCACCACCAATCTCCCCGTAAAAAGTATTTTAAATTCTTTTTTAAATTTTGAATTTGATTTAAGTTTTGAGTTTTGAATTTTGAATTTATTCAAGTCTATCCCCAACTTAATAACCTCAATCTTAGAAGCATCAATTCCCTCCTTCATCAGGCACTTCTTAGCCCGTTCCGTATAACATAAAAACATGTCCGCATGTTTTTGAACAAATCTCTTAATCTTTTTTTTCTGCGGTATTGATTCATTGTTAAAGGGGATAGTCTCCCACGAGGTCACCAATAATTTTTTAATTTTATTTTCATTTCTTAACTTTGCAAGTTGGTAGCTATAGTAATAGTGAGGGTCTGCGGTATGAAAGATGTCAAATTCGCCCGCATACTTTCCTAATCCAAATAAAACCTGAGAGTCTCCGAATGTTCTGTTTGAAATTACTTTAACCGCCCGACCTATACCTGTTATGTCTGCAAAGCTCGGAAGTTTTATCACGGGAAATGCAAAGTTTGTGTGAATAGGGCGGAGTGACGATATACCCACCAGTTGAATATCTTTATCCTTGAAAAGGTAATTTTGTCCTTCAAAATTGTTCAAATACTTTCCCCGTACGAATGCTACTTTTATCATGAAAATATTTTCTTTTTATAAACTCCAAACACCATAATTAGTAATAGGCACAAGTTAATTGCTTCAGATACCACGGTAATGTAAGACGATGCAATATAGGAATAATAGGGTACGAAAATGAAGTTTAGAGTGGCGTTAATCAGTGATATAAAGATAAATAGCGCAACCGCAAGATGTGACAGCTCAAACACATAGAGAAGATTGAGGAAGATGGAGTTGAATAAGATAAGAGGAAGAGCCCAGATAACAATCTTAACTACTTCGGTCGCCTGACTGTAGTTGCCTTTTAGAATATGGGGTAGAAATATATTTCCAAAAAGCTGAGTAACTAGCACAACTCCAAAACCTATGAGGCTTAAAAAAAGGACATGCTTCATCACTTTTGAAAATATTTGAGATTTATTAGCAAGGGCTGTCTTTGAGAAAATGGAGGCAGATAACATGTTATAACTTGAGGCAAATAGAATCATAGCTTCAAAAAATTTGTAGCCCGACGAATATATTCCTACATCGGCAGTTCCTTTCAAAAAATTGAGAATAAACACATCAATTTTAAAATAAATGCCTGCAAAAAGGCTGACGAGGACAAAAACATAAGATTTCTTCACAATACTCACCCATTCTTTTATCTCAATGATCATTTTAAGTTTGTGAGTCAGGTTTTGAATTAAGAAAAGGTATAAAAACGAGTACAAAATATAAAAAAATGAAGCAACTCCCAAAATCGTTCCGACACTTCTGAAAACGTAGGTGATAACGATCATAACGCCAATCATGAGCGCATTCGTCGCCACCGAAATTACAGACGCCTTCACCATCTCTTCTCTGATTGAAGTAATGATGAGATACATACCCGAAGTCATGTTATAAAAAATGACGAAAGAAACAAGGAAAATATAAAAAATGATCGAAGTTTGATAGTGGAAAAGATAGGCAAGAAGAAGAGTGATAATGAAAATAATTAATGATAGAAAAAAACGGAGAGTAAATAGTGAATGAACCCTCTCCTTCCCTTCTCGTGGTAAATAAACCATTCCGTATGAAGTTGTTCCAAAATCAACCAAGGGAGATAAGATCGTCACATGAGCCCAAGCAAGAGTATAGATACCATAATCTTTCAGGGGAATAAATCGAATCATGGTTATGAATAAAAAGAAATGAAGTGCTTTGTTAATGAATGCCGAAGCATTCAAGCTAAAGAAATTACGCACGAATGATGAACGGATAAAAACCGATAGTATGAGATTGCGTTCCTCAAAAAGCGTCTTGGGTGTCCGTATAAATTCCCGAACTTTCTGCATGAAATTTCCATAAGTCAATAAAAATCTGAGTCTGTTTTTTGCAAGTAAATAATTCTTTTGGGTATTGTCTTTGGAGGTTTCAAAATGAGTATATATTTTTTCTGAATCAATACCAATTTTTAATCCTTTTCCTCGTGCCCGCTCACAAAAATCAACATCCTCATAGTACATAAAATAGGATTCATCCCAATATCCGACTTTGTGAAGAACTTCTTTATCGAACATGAGGAGTGATCCTGATACGAAGTCTGTTTTGGCAAAACGTGTATTGGGTTTTTGCTCAATCAGTCCCCCGCTGAGCCTCCATCGGTCAATCTCTCCCCCATAATATACTTTCTGATTCTGTGACATAGCAAGACCCCAAACATCGAAATGACTTCTTCCTTCCAGGAGGTCGGTTGAACTCAACCTTTTCAATGAGATGTCAGGATTACACACAATAAATATATCCGCTTTATCTTTCATTCCTTTTTGTATCCCTTCATTCACTCCACCTGCATAACCTCGTCCGTTTGCGGTATTATCAATCCAATAAATATGATAGTCCTCAAATCCAAGATTATTTATTTCATCTTTTAATCGGCTTACTTCATTTTTTGGAGTATGAAATAGAGTGACAATTACAGCAACTTTCATACCGTGATTTTTTCAATAACTTGCAATAGTTCCCTGGCGAATTTGCTCCAAACAAAAGGTGATTTGAAAGTCTTTATTGGGTGATTCATATGTTTGACTGACTTTTCCATTGAGATGATAAACGATTCTTTATTCTTCTCTATGTGTAAGGAGGGAAAATAGGGTTTAAATTCCCGGTAAAGAGGAATGTCATTCACGATTACGTGCCTTCCCAGACATAATGCCTCAATCACCGGGTAACAAAATCCTTCTTCATGTGAAACGTTCAGTAGTGCTTGGCAATTGAGGTAATAATGTACCAATTCTTTATCCGAAACTTTGTCCAGAAATATGAGATTAGCTTGAATTTTCCTACAGAGGGATGACTGACAAATCTTTTGATAATATTTTTCTTCTTTTGACCCAATGAGAATAAGTTTGGTGTTTTTTTCTTCAGATTTACTGAGGAATTCGGAAAAATACTGTAGAAGAAGTTTGATATTTTTAGCGGCTTTAATTACTCCTACATATAAAAAGAATTTGTCCTTCATTTGGGGAATTGTTTGCGGTTTTACCAGGTGATCGGCTCCCGGATAAATCCTTATAACTTTATTTTTAGATATTTTGGGAAATCGAGTGAATATTTGGTTCCTAATATAATCGGAAAAGACGATGATGCGATCTGCTCCGTATAGGGCATATTCCGTCTGCCATATCATCTTTTCCGGATCTTGATAATACTGTGGATTGGAGTAAAAACCAAAATCATGTATAAATACAATGCTTTTCCGTCCAAATAGACGTATTAAGTGAGGTAATATGCCGGAAAAGCCAAGATATACTCGAGCCCTGTCAAGTACCATATGAAAAGGAAGAAAAAAAGAGGAGAATAAACGTTTTGATACATTATTATAGGTAATTGGCCCTGAGATACCGGATATTTTATTATCATTAAAAAAATAATAAAACCACTTTTTTTGTTTACTCTTTTTAGCAGATAGAGAGTTCAAAAAAGATTTGACGAGTCGTTGGATACCGCTTTTTACTTCATCTTCCGGATAAAAATCGCCCCCATCTATCCCTATATGAGTTATATTTTGTTTTGTTGCAGTCATATAAAACATTGATTTGCTTTAGGTAATTATATACAATACCTTGAGTCATATCTATGGACATGATTGAGAAAAGAAAAGATTCGCAGGTATTAGTTATTTTGGTGTTTCTGTGTTTGATCTTCTTTTTTGACATCCTTTTTTTAGGAAATGTTTTTTTTGCGGGTGACAATCTTTCTATAAATGCACCCTCTAAAGTCCTCTTCTTCCGGATGCTCAGTCAAGGTCAGCTTCCCCTTTGGAATTCGTTCATATTTTCAGGAACACCATTCCTTGCGGATATAAATCTCGGCCTTCTCTCGCCTTTTAATATATTTTATCTTTTCTTCACCCCCCTTCGGGCGCTTTCTTTATCTATCATTTCCGCAGTCTTATTTGCGGGTATTTCTATGTATTGGCTGGGTAAGAGTATGAAACTTTCCCGTTTTGCTTCAGTCACTGCCGCCTCAATATTTATGTTCTCGGGCTCTCTTATGACTCACACCATGAACACGGCAATTTTAAATACTATCGTATGGCTTCCTTTATTACTCACTTCGATTAAACGTTTAATCGAAACGGGGAAGATAAAATATGCACTTTATTCTTCAATATTATTAACTCTCTCACTTTACGGGGGACATATTCAATATTTTTATTACATTGCCTTGTTTTCCTTTTTCTACATCATCTGCCAGCCTATTCCCATAAATGAAAAAATAAAATATGCATGTTCTATTTTTATACCGGCATTATTTTTATCCGCCATACAGCTTCTACCTTTTTTGGAGTATTCTCAGTTTTCCACACGGCCTCAATTTGATATAAGCTATGCGCATGGTTCAACTTCATTATTTTCATATATTCATCTTCTCCTTCCCAATTTTTTTGGTGTCATGAAAGATGGAACTTCATGGGGTGCAACTGCTGATATCAATGGGTTTGTTGGGATTATTCCTCTCCTTCTCTCCATTTGGATTATGGTGAGGAATAGATCAAAACAAGTATTATTTTTCACTATTTCTGTGATTGTAGCTTTTCTTCTCGCACTCGGTAAGTACTCTCCGCTTTATTTATTAGCGTTTTATTTCCTTCCTTTCTTTTCGCGCTTTCGGTCGCCTACTTCAATACTGATAATATATACCTTCAGTCTTTCCATCTTGGCAGGGTATGCGATTGATTATTTATTTAATAAGATCAAACTAGGTACTAAAAACGGACCTGTCTCCTTACCCGTCGCTTTAATATCATCTGCCGTTTTATTATTTTTCGCTTTATATACTCGCCTGAATTTATTTTCACAATTTATAACAATTATAAAAGCTATAAACGTTATAAAAAAAACCACTTTTTTTACTCGCTTCTTGGAATACTCAAATTCACGCATGCAGATTATATTTCATTTATGGACTGAGAACATCATCATACTTGCCTTTTTTCTCACCTTATTCTTTCTTTTCGTTTTCTTGTTAAAAAAACAACAATGTATAACTCAATTACAGAAATTTATATTTCTTCTTCTTATCGTGTCTGAACTTTTCATCTTTGGCAGTAATAACTACATCGTGTCCAAAGAAAACGAATTACAAACCCCAAAAGAGATAAGTAATTTTTTTCAGAAGGATACCTCGCGCTTCCGCGTGCTCACCATGATTGATCCTGGTGCGAAACCGCCATTTGCAGATCCTTCCTTTTTTCAAACTGAAGGAATAAAGGTGATGGATTTTTACCAGGCAAACGCAAACATATTTCATGGTGTGGAAATAGTGGGAGGATATGCTTCAATAGTCCATAAAGATTATGAGGACTATATTTCGTATAAAAAATCAGATGATCCCACGGGGATAACTCTTCCCTATCCCGGGATGAAACAACTGAATGAGTTAGGCGTCAAATATATTATTACTGCCGGAAGATATGAAAAGGAACTCCAGGATAATGAGCAATATAAACTCGTCCTCGAATATAAAGATAAGAGAATTAATAGAACTTTTCATATATATCAAAACCTGAATAGTTTTCCGAGAGTGTATGTATTGAATGAAAAAAGTGAAGTGGCTGGGTTTACAAAAATACTATCATACAGGCCTAATGAGATAAGAATAATGGTTAATTCGCCAGGAAAAGGAAAGCTTATCTTGGCAGATATGTATTATCCGGGTTGGTCCGCAAAAGTAAATAATAAAACCGTCCAAGTCGCAAAATATAAAATATTTAGAAGTGTTCCGGTTGAAAAGGGAAAGAGTGAAATTGTTTTTTCTTACTTACCACAAAGTTTCATCATTGGAGCAACAGTAAGCACAGTTAATTGGATATTTGTTTTATGCTTTCTCGGATTTATTTTGTTGAAAGAGCATCAGAATATAAGTAAGCCACTCCATATAGGCAAAGCCAAGATCAAGAAGAAAACGAAGTGAAAAATCTTTATACCCCTGGTCTTTGATATATCTGGCCCAGAACATATGGAGTGGGTAGACAACTATTTTTTTTAAGCTTGTTTTTTCACCTGCTGAAATCTTTTTCATCGCTTCACGCTTTGCGTAGTCGGTGAATTTCATGAATGTCTGAACAAGCGTGCGGTATGAATAATGATAGATCTTTCCTTTCAGTTCACCAACGAGACCTTCTACCTCAGCATGTTCGTGAATTAAATTGCCTGAAATCTTGGCAGAATTTTTCTTGAAAAGTCTCAGTATTTTATAATCTTCTCCCCCGTGATAAATTTGCCTTCCTAGGAAATGATTTTGGTAGGGAACATAGTAGCCGGCTATGTCATTGCGAGTCCCGACTTTAGTCGTGGACGAAGCAATCTCATCCTTAAGTTTAGGAGAAACAATCTCATCCGCATCCAACATCAATATCCATTCGCCTTTACATTTTGCTAATCCATACGCTCTTTGACTTCCTAAATTGTCATCATGATGTTTTAATATTCTCGCATTAAATTTTTTTGCTATCGTTAACGTTTTGTCAGAAGAATTATCATCGACAATTACTATCTCACCAACTAATCCCTTGACCGATTCCAAGGATTTTATAAGAAGTTTCCCCGAATTTTTAGTGATCATGAGAAGCGAAATCATAGTTTAATTATAGCGATTATAACTGTTATAATAGGTCAAAATGGGACTTCTTGAAAAGATTATATTTTTTTACATCTTCATCCTCGGCCTTGCGTTTACCTTTTTAGTTCCCCCTCTCCAGAAGCCCGATGAACACGGTCACTTTATTCGAAGTATTCTACTAAGTCATGGAAAAGTATTTCTGACAAATAAAGATGAAAGCCTTCCCATCGAGAAACAATATTACGATCTGATACATGACCCGCTTTTAAATAAAATACCGTATCATCCCAAAGTAAAATTTGACATGAGATGGTATCTCCGCTCTCCTTTTGCGGATAAAGGTGCTTATAAATTTGTCAATGAATCGACGTGGGGACAGTTTATGTTGCCCGCATCATCCTATATACCTTATGCATTTGGAATAGGAATTGCCCGCCTGTTCAACCTAAACGCATACCTCACATTTTTTACGGGAAGATTTTCCATGTTTCTCCTAGCTTTCGTTTGGATGATATTTCTCTATAAAAAAATTCCTCAAACTTTCAAACCTCTTCTTCTCTTTGTTTTTTCTATTCCGATGTTGATACATCAAATCACGGGGTACAACTATGATGCGATGCAGTACATGATGGGATTTAGCTTGTTTGTATTAATGATAAATCTCTTGAAGAAACGAAAAATATCTTTGTTTGATCTGTCTGCATTAGCTGGAACATTCTTATTATTTCTTATCATGAAGCTTTCCTTTGAGCCAATGCTCTTTCTTATTTTTATCATTCCTTACAGAAAAATTAACAACAGATTATCCGGTTATATAAAAAAAATACTTCTCGTTTTGACGGTAATATTAACGGGATATTTTTTGGTGAAATCTTCTTTTTTTATATCCGCTTCCCGTTATACCCACCATCCAAAGGGTGTAAATCCAACTCAACAAGTCCAGTACATCCTCAATCACCCCTTCAATTACGTACAGAATTTTATCCAATCGAGTATCCACTTGGCAAAATTCCACCTGCAGGGACTGATTGGCATTTTCGGGTGGCTAGATTATTCGATGGATTGGTGGGTATATGTATTATTTATTGGTGCAGGTATTTATCTTATCTTTACAACAAAATTGGAAATGAAAGATCGTATGAAGCCCTGGCAGATCCTTCTCATATTTGGGGGCATATTTTTAACGTATTCATTTATGATGACTATCTTTTATCTGAACTGGAAGACGGTGGGCTCTTCGGTAATTGATGGAACACAGGGAAGATATTTTATAAGCCTACTCCCTTTTGTCATGTTAGGATTAGCCCAATTGAAAAGATCAGCTTCCGAATGGGTATTACCTAAATGGATGAATACACTATTAATATTCGTACTCTTTTTGTTAATCGTGTCGATTATCAACAGTATTCAAACGCGCTATTACTAAAAGAAGCCCGCCTTTTCCCGCTTTCCAAAAAAAGTGTCTCGTAAGAAAGTAAAAGGGTATAAATATAGTGAAGAAAATGACTTTAACAATTTTGCGGATTATTGAATTCTTTAAGTGGGTGAAGTTTCCGTCAAGATTTTTTTTGAAATCAATCCAGTCTTCATATGTATGATTATAAATCTCTTTTAAGCCAGTTATCTTTAATGCTTTTTGAAGTGAATTCGGAGTAAAAAACCATTTATGATCCTCTATCATCCACCATGACCATTTTTTAGTTATGTATTGCATAAGACTTTGATAATTGGGAGTTTGGATGACAAGAACCCCTCCTTTTTTGAGGGTATTTTTGAGCTTATGTAATGAAATGAACGGATCTTCGAGATGTTCTATGACATCGAATATGATGATAAGATCATATTTCTTTTTATTTCCCTTGAGGAAATTATTCAATTCTGTTTTGTGATGCTTAAACGTCTTACCTAACAAGTAATGAGGGGCTAAGTAAGGCTCAACAATATCTAAGGTATAGTTTCCTTTTTTTAATAGAAGCGAACTTAATAACCCATGCCCTGACCCAATTTCCAAAACTGAACCAGAGTATTTATATTTTATAATAGTCTCGATAATCTGTCCTAAACGCCCGGTAATCATCTTTTCTTCTTTTTTGTATTCTTTAAATTGATATAGGTTATCCAAATTCTTTTTGATGATTTTTTTTTGATCAACGAATCCTAACTGACAATTTTCGCATTCATAAATGCACACACCGTCAACAACTTTCATGATTTTTCCCGTTTTTCTCCCGCAAAGCGAGCATTTCATAGGCAAAGTACTATCGATAAAATTATATTGCTCTATCAGGCCGATTTAACATAATTGTAGCATATAAACTATTGTAATAAAATAAAGATATGGTAGAAATAGGAAATTATAAGTTTGTAAAAAAAATGAAGAATAAAATAAGTGAGGGAATAAATAAGGAAGGGATCAAATTAGCAAATAAAATTTGGAGGATAAGATTAAAGGAAGGAATTTCTATGGCGAAATTTTGTAAAATTGCCAACCTAAGCTTTTACACTTTATTTCGGTTAGAGCGTAATTGCTGTAGAACTCGACTCAGTACTTTAGTTAAAGTTGCAAGAGCATTGAAGATTCCATTATCGAAATTGGTAAGTACTGATTAGTCCCGCACATATATTGAAATATCATGTTTGATTGAGTAATAATAGCTATTATTCTTATCAAATAATGGGCAACCTGAAACCAGGAAGAAGCAATCTTTTAAAAAAAGGTTGTCAACACTTCAGAACTTTGGAGCCAGACTGAAAATTATCTCTTAATGAGCATATATGCCAATTAGTACTGCTATTTACCCAACTATAAGACTTTCTATCA
>CAYITZ010000034.1:0-13395 GCA_964366485.1 uncultured Gammaproteobacteria bacterium | reverse complement strand
CCCTGGTACTCTCACTATAGTATATATATACTCGTGAGTGATGCTTGCAAAAATATTCTCAGGCGCGACCATGGGACTGGATGGAGTTCTGATTGAAGTTGAGGTGGATGTTGCCAGCCGCGGATTCCAAACCTTCAAAAGCCTATAGACGCAATATTCCCTCCTATTGAGTTTGAGATGGTGAGGAGAATACCTAAAAGGGTAAATCAATAATTATAGGATTTATATCAACTTGCATATTTTATAATCCTATAGTATAATACTATTATGCTTACTCCTGTGGATACAACACCCGCACCCACGTTTCTTGATATACATCGTGCATTTGCAAGTGAAAAAAGGATTCTTGCCTATCCTTTTGATGGCCTGGTCTTTTATCAACAGATGAAAAGTCATCCCAGCACCAAGACCGCATTATATCAATTGGAGAGTATAGCTGATACTCTATTAGGACCAAAAAGGGAAAAAGAATATGAAAATATAGTAGGATCAAATATCTTACAATACTGTATTAACCAACCAATGATTGTTAAACAGTTAAACGGTTATACTCATCCTGAGTCTGTCAGATTTATGTTGCTTGATATACGGGATTTTACTAATTTCGTGGCACATCGTGATGATCCAAAAAGAAGAATCGCAAAATGGGTTCCTCGCTTTCATCATGATTCAAAAATTTATGCTACGAATATCGCCCCCCCCTATTTAGACAGACCCCCTGTTCACTTTGTTGAAGATGGCTGGGATGTGAATAGATATGATACGGTAGTTCCAAATATCAAAATGGAATTAGCTGAAACCATGGGATTTGTAACTCAAGAAGGTGGTTGGTTATTCCCTGGCGGTGAACACTTCCAGTGTTTAAATGTGTTAGATTAAACGCCACATATCTCCTTTTGCGTTTGATATATTCCCCCTAACTACTATCCCCTCTTTTTTCCTTCTCCAAAGCCATGAATTGAGTGTTTTGTAGCATATACACCCTGGTGTATCCAATATAGTATATATACTCCTGAGTAATGCTTGCAAATATTCTCTCTGGGGCGACGATGGGACTGGACGGAGTTCTGATTGAAGTGGATGTGGATAACGAATATTCAAGATAACCAACTGGATATTATGTCTAGAGATAAGTAAATGATTCATAACTAAATATATTGCTCTATAATTTATTTATGAATGATGCTGGATTCGATAACGGGCCACGAATATTCGCTACTGACAGAAATCTTCTTGGAAGATCTGGATACCTTGCTTATCTCGGTATAAATGAAAGCGAATTGTACAACAAGTCATTATTTGAAATCGGTCTAGGTTCGGGAACTTGCTTATTTGATATAGCTTCACATAATCAATACTGTCCTGATAAACGAATTAAATATACGGGCACTGATGTTCTCCTGCAAATTCCCGACTCAGAATTATCAGAAATAAATAAACGTAGGAAACAAAGTCTGCAAGTTCAAGTAGAATCTCATCCTTCATTATTTCAAAGTTCAAACGCCGCATATGGCATACATCAATCTGATAATTCATACGATTTCGTCATATCACATCTCGGCATGCCAGAATATGCTAACAACTCTAGAGAGGTTCTCAATGTTATATTTGAGATGATTAGGGTTGCAAAGGAAAAGGTTGCTTTTAGCGGTGGTTGGGAAGATAAAGATAACGGTGGGTTAAACGACGGTGTTTACAGTTTTGGAGGCGATGATACTTTTGGAAAATTTCCATTCAAATTAAAAAAACTCTTAGATGAGTTGTCAACAGTTGGAATTACATATGAGAGAGTGTCTTCTGCTTATGTTCAGTTGGATACTAGAAAAAAAGATATGGTGAGAATAAAAGAACTGCATAATAATATTATAAGTAGAATTGAAGAGTATTCACCCCCTGATGTGCGATTACTCTAAATTGGAAATAGAAGAGTATAATATTGCTTAAGTACAGAAAATCATTTTTCAAACCTATGAAAGAAAAAACTGCAAATGCTTCTCCCCTAGGATCTCTCGGATTCGGTATGACAACAATTCTTTATAGCATAGTTGGCTCCGGTTTTTTTAGTGTGAACTCGATGTTGATTAGTATGGCAATTTTTTTGGGAGGGGCTACTCAAATCATTGCAGGATTGCTTGAATATAAAAAAGGTAATACGTTTGGGTATGTTTCATATACTATGTTTGGTCTGTACTGGCTCACAACTGCTTCTCTAACCCTAATGCCTTTATTGGCTCCCGTCAATGTTGCTGGTTCACCATTCATGGGATGGTTTTATTTGTTGTGGACCGTCTTTTCGGTCATGTTATTTGCTCAAACCTTCAAAATGGACAAGTTAACCAATGTTATCTTTCTAACTGTTGTCATGCTTTTTGGTTCCATCACCTTGAGTAATTTTACTGGGATAGCAGTCGTTGGCAATGTGGCGGGATGGATAGGAATAGTATGTGGTTCATTGGCCATGTACTCTGCATATAGGGGATTGAGTGCCTAACCTTACTTTTTAAACGCATTTGTTTATACCTCGTAATGTCATCAGCGGAAAAGCAAGTCCGGTTGGAATAATTTTATCAACCTCACGGGAGGCGGTGATTACCTCATACACATAATCATCCAGTCTCTTGCATCCGAATTGACCGATGAATAGTCTTCTTTTTCCCCTGTTACACCGTATTGTTACACTGTAGCAGTGAATCAACATTCACTTAGGGGTGTATTTATCATATATTACTATAGGAATATAATCAAACTTTATTTCTTCTTGATATTTTCGAATAAATATCCTATAATATGGTATTATATGTCAGCGCCACAAATTGAAGCACTCTCTGTTTCGCCATACCTTAAGGCCGAAGTTTTAACTGCCCTGTCTCCTGATTGGCAAATAAATCAGCGCGGACTTGTGCATCATTTGGATCAAATAACTGGTTATGGCAAAGCCCTTGCTTGGTTTAAGTATGCATATACTCCTGATGAAATCATTGCTAATGATGGTGTTCGCCCTCTTGTTGCGTCAAGACGAACGCCTGAAAGTCAAAAAAAGCATCATTTAGAGAGGCTTGTATCAACGCCTATTTCGCCAGAGAAAATGTCTCTCATCGGATTGGCGAGGGCTCAATTTGAGTCATCCCTACCTCCTGAATTCAATTTCGATCAAATACCAATGCTCGATTGCGCTGTATTTTTTCCAACTCCGACGAATCAACAACTATTATTTGCTGGATTTTGTAAAAATGAAGGAAGGAATGGAGTGGCAATGATTATAGATGGAGATAGACATTCCGTTACCTGGGTTACAAATGATAATTCGTTTACGACTTCACCAAGTATAATTCCTCTTGCTGCAAAAAACGATGGGAAATTAAGTGTTTTTAGTATTACAGGAGCATTGAGTCGATTATCGGCTCAAACTGTCACTGATAATTCCATAACTGCGGTTGTTTGTACAACTAACGAATTTCCAAAGATAGTATTACCCAGATATGTAATCACTCCTAAAAAGATATATGATGAAGGGTTTTTTGGAGCGGGAAGAGGTGGAGATGCAAAAAATTTTGGTGCTAATTTTGCTCAAAGAGGAGAAAATGTTGATACGCAAATAAAAACAACTGTGGGCGAATTGGATGACGGCTTGAAACACGCAGTTATGTTAAATATTTTTCCCATGGTGCTTCCTCCCCAATTGGAACCAAAAGATATGGCACTACTTCAACAAATGTAGAGGTTAGTTTGTTTGATATACTACTATCCCCACTTTTTTCCCTTCCTAAAGCCATAAATTGGGTGTTTTGTAGCATATACACCCTGGTGCTCTCTCTATGGTATATATATACTCGTGAGTAATGCTTGCAAAAATACTGTCAGGGGCGACGATGGGACTGGACGGAGTTCTTATTGAAGTTGAAGTGGACGTTGCCAGCCGCGGATTTCCTACTTTTAATCTCGTCGGTCTTCCCAATAAAGCCGTTGAGGAGGCAAAAGATAGAGTAAGAACTGCGATCGTCAATACTTCGTTTGAGATGCCTGATTCACGGATTACGGTGAATTTGGCACCGGCTGATATTCCCAAGACGGGGTCTAGTTTTGACCTGCCCATTGCCGTCGGTATTCTGGCCGCCTCAGGAATGCTTGAAAAGGAAATATTCAGAAATGCTCTTTTTATCGGTGAACTTTCACTTGAGGGAAAAGTGCGGGAGGTTCCGGGGGTTATATCGATTGCCCTCATGGCAAAAAAGATGAAGATTGAACACTTATTTGTGCCGGCGGAGAATGCAAAAGAAGCCGCGATGGTCGAAGGGCTTACCGTATATCCCGTTTTTACTATTGCCGATTTAGTGCTTCATATAAATGGACAGAAATTAATTGAGCCGCACCCTGCTATCGATCTTGACGCTCTTACTTGTAATACTGTTTGGGAGTTTGATTTTTCGGAGATAAAGGGCCAGAATCAAGCTAAAAGAGCCTTGGAGATTGCCGCAAGCGGCTTCCACAATTTGCATCTCAAGGGGGTTCCGGGAGCGGGCAAGACGATGTTATCCCGAGCTTTCCCTTCGATATTACCACCCATGGATAAAGATGAAATACTGGATGTGTCAAAAATATATTCTTCAATCGGACTTATCAGCAATCACGGATTTATCACCCAACGGCCTTTTCGAAGCCCCCATCACACTACCTCCCGCATCGGCCTCATCGGCGGCGGGGCAAATCCTACCCCGGGTGAGATATCCCTCGCTCACCGGGGAGTACTTTTTTTGGACGAGTTGCCCGAGTTTCCTCGCTCGGTTCTCGAGTCCCTTCGTCAACCTCTAGAGGACGGGAATATTTCTATATCTCGCGCTTCAGGAAGTATTAATTTTCCCACACGCTTTCTCCTTTTAGCCGCATCAAACCCTTGTGCGTGCGGGTACTTGGGGCACCCCACAAAAAAATGTCATTGTATGCCGGGGGCAGTTTTGAAATATAAAAAAAGATTATCCGGTCCCCTTCTTGATCGCATTGATCTCCATATTGATGTCCCACCGGTTGCACAAGAAAAACTTATTTCTCAAATTAATTCAGAGTCAAGTAGTGATGTACGAAGTCGAGTTTTAATTGCCCGTCTGCAACAAAAAAAACGGTTTGAAAAATATCATATAAAAATGAACGGTGAGATGACTCCAAAACATATCCGTAATCTATGTGTCCTGACAGATGATGCAAACCTTATGCTTAAACAGGCTATTTCTCGCCTTTCCCTTTCGGCCCGTTCTTTTTTAAAATCATAAAAGTTGCTCAAACCATTGCCGATCTGGAACAGAAAAATAACATCGAAGCACCCCACATTGCTGAAGCGTTGCAGTATAGGGTGAAGGAGGAGACGCAATACTAATTATAAATTTGAAATTTGAAATTTTAAATCAAATAAAATGAATAAAAATATAAACAAGGTTTTTGACCTTGAAGAAAGAACAATGATATTTTCTAAAAATGTAATACAACTATGCAGGCTTATTTCTCTTAACTATGTCACACAACCGCTCATCAATCAACTTATACGTTGTGCAACAAGTATAGGCGCAAACTATTATGAGGCAAATGGCGCTTCAAGTAAAAAAGACTTCAAAAATAAAATTTACTTTTGCAAAAAAGAGGCGAAAGAAACGCAATACTGGCTTAGATTAATTGCTCATACTGAAATAGATCATGAGAAAAATTGCTTAGTTTTATGGAAAGAAGCTCATGAATTAACATTAATATTCTCAAAAATAGCACTGAATACACATTAGATTTTATTCGTTTATTACAAGTTATTTAACTTAGGTTGAAAATTCCTAATAATTACTTTAAAATCACGTCTGATTAGTATTAGAGATAGATATATTTCTGTTTGTTTTATAAATTTTGATTTAATATTTATATTTGATTGAAAATTTCAAATTTAAAATTAAAAATTAAGTGCATAATACCCTATGAAACAAGATGCCAAGGATGTAAAGGAACCAAAGGAAGTTAAAAACCCCAAAACCGAGGCGGTCGATCTGGCGATAGACCAGATCCAAAGACAGTTTGGCAAAGGAGCCATTATGCGTTTGGGGGACCATCCTATAGTCGCAATTGATGTGATCAAGACGGGAATCCTTCCCCTTGATGTTGCCCTGGGTATTGGTGGAATTCCCAAAGGAAGAATCATCGAAATATACGGCCCCGAATCATCAGGAAAAACTACCCTCTGTCTCTCCCTCATTTCTGAAGTGCAAAAATATGATGGCGTTGTGGCATTTATTGACGCCGAACACGCCCTTGATCCTACCTGGGCCCAAAAGATCGGCGTCAAAGTTGAGAATCTTCTTGTGTCTCAACCTGACACAGGAGAACAGGCATTACAAATAACTGAACAATTGATTCGCTCTGGAGGTGTTGATTTGGTTGTGGTTGACTCAGTTGCCGCTTTAGTTCCCCAATCCGAGATTGAAGGTGAGATGGGAGATGCCCAGATGGGAATGCAAGCCCGGCTTATGTCTCAAGCCCTTCGTAAACTGACCGGTATTTTGTCAAAGTCCAAGACGACCATCATCTTTACCAATCAACTTCGTTTGAAGATCGGTATCATGTTTGGCAATCCTGAGACCACCTCCGGTGGACTAGCTCTCAAATTTTATGCATCAATCCGTATGGATGTGCGAAAGATTGAAACGCTGAAGAAAAATAATCTACCCTATGGCATCCGTGTCCGGGTAAAGGTAGTAAAAAATAAGATTGCCCCACCCTTTAAAGATGCTGAATTTACCATAACTGCCGACGGCATTGATAAACTGGAGGGAATTGTGGACGCGGCAATCGCCTGTGGAGTCTTGACAAAAAGCGGTTCCTTTATCCGTTATGAAGATCGGATGCTCGGGCAAGGAAAAGATCAAGTCAAAGAAACTCTTTTGGCTGACGAAAAACTCAAAAGCCATATCACCAAAGCCGTCCAAGAAAAACTTGCGGTGAAGAAATAGAATTGTAATTGCATGTCATTGCGAGGAACCCTCCGAATCGGAGGGGACGAAGCAATCTCAACAATAATGGACATTCAAAAAGCTCTCAGTCTCGCCTATTTTTTTCTCAAGTTCCGCGCGCGTACCGAAAAGGAAATCGAACGTTATCTGGAAAAGAAATCTCTCCGCTTTCATTTTGATGGAAACACTATTCAGGAAACCATCAAGCAATTAAAAGAACAAGGATATATTAATGACAAAAAATTTGTCGGTATGTATGTGAGGGATCGAACTCTTCTCAAACCCCGCAGTTCTTTTTTATTGCAACGAGAGCTTTCCCACCTCGGTATCTCAAAAGATTTAATTGAAGAATACTTTTCACAACATGAAACGGATGAATATGCTCTTGCGTTAAAAACGCTAAATGGGAGAAAAACATCTCTCCTCCGCCAGGATGAAAAAACCCGCTTCAAAAAAGCCATCTCTTATCTTTTGCGAAAGGGTTTCACCTACGATGTGGCGAAAAAGGCATATCAATATATTTTTTCGTAATACCGAGTACCTTCATGATTTTTATCTTTTCCTATCACTCCAAACCTCACATTTTGTTGTTTATAAGCGACTGACAAATATTTTTCCTCATATTAGTACCTGACTTTCGCAAAACACCAGTTTTTCTCATAAATTAGCTTCAATTGTATAAATTTAAGGACACTAACAGATACATCTTCTTCCATTTTGTCATTCCCGCGTAGGCGGGAATCCAGGCTAAATATTCATTTTTAAAATATGGTGATTATAGTCTGGATCCCCTTCTTCAAGGGGATGACACATAAAACTACAAAAAAATAAGAATTTGATACTAAAAAAATAATGGTCACGATTGTGTAGGGTATTAAACGGAGCCTAAAACTCAAAAGATATCCACAATATTTTACAGAAACTGGAGCCAAGACACTAATTTGCGAAAGTCAGGAGAAACAACACTCTATCCAAATAAAATTCATAGTGGATTAAAGCTTGAAAGAAAACCAATAAATGGAATAATGTTCTTGATAGTATATTGCGCAAATTGTGGTGCTATTGTAGGAGTATCAAAAGAATAAGTATTTAAGTTAGGTAGCTAAATAAGAAAAGTTATTGTTTTTTCTTTGATTTTGTTTTTTTATTAGTTCTTTTACTTCTTTGTAAGTTTTATCCACTAAAGCAGACATTCTTTTATATTCAACTAATTCTTTGTTCTTTTTTCCATTCACTTTCATATATCCAGTTTAAACGAATATTAACTAGGAATCAATACTAATTTGATATATTTTTAGTAAAAACTTTTTAAAATCAGGAAAAGCAAACTGTTCTTGATATACAGCTCTATTTGTTCGAATAGCTACTCGAATAGCATTTAAATGAGCATTATTAAATGTTTTAATGTGGGTCATCAACTTCATAACCGGCCTTGTTATTGAAAAATCAGTATTATTTTGTAAGGAGTAGATTATAGAATTGTGAGCCTTTTCTTTAATTAAATCATTAAACGATCCTTCGATACAATAATAGAAAAGCTTCATGGCTAATTTAAATGAATTGTTATCGTAATCTTAATAATAAATACCTTGTCTCTCGCTCAAAAACCCACAAGGAGAATCAACATTAAGCATTATGGACACTATTGTTTTATCAAGTGCTATTGCCATGCCCATTTCTTGATTTGCAAACGAAGATTGTTTGGAATTTTGTGATATTAATGCAAAGAACAAATCGGTTTCTTTTATAGCAGATAATATTGTTGGAATAAATTTTTTTGATGGAATAATTGATTTCTTTGCAAAGAAAGAATCAAATCCAAAAGTTGCGCTCAAACAACTGTTAAGCTCTTCTGCAATATGATTTTCTTCATCAGCATAACATATAAATGACTTGAGACGATCCATGTTACATTTATTATATCAATTATTGTTTTGAAAATTAGAAACTCAGGAGGTGTAATAAATTTAAAAAGCATTTGCAGATTTCACATAAAAAAGGTAAAATGATGACAATTACCAATTGTTTCTAAGGAGTTTAGCGGTAACAACCAGTATTTATATAAATTGTCATGATGCAATATACCTATAAAGGCCACTATCTAGCGACGTTGTAACGCTCCTTGGAACATCTTATCCGATGTTCATATGTTTGACTTTATTAAAAATCTTTTGTTTGGAAATCAGAAAAGGGAAGCTGAGGCGAATCGACTCACCCATATCCAACAACAGGCAAAAGAAATAACCCTCCGTGCGAATGAAGAGGCTCTCCGTATTAAACAGGAAGCCCAGAAAACCCTCACTGAAGCTCTTGAGGTTGAAAAATCGTTATCAAAAAAGGAAGAACAGATTGCGGTAAAAGAACAAGGTTTTACCCAAGAAAAGCAACAGATCGAACGGGAAAAACAAAGTTTAAATGACGCCCGGCGTGATATCGATGAAAAACGTGATGCTGTCCTTCAAAAACTTGAAAAAATTGCACAGATGACAAAAGACCAAGCACGCACTCTCCTTTTGCAAGGTTGGGAGGAGAAATTGAAAGCCGATATTGCTAAACGTATTAAACAAGCCGATGAAGAAGTCAGACAAACGGCTGATGAAAAGGCTAAACAGATATTGGTGGATGCGATGAGGTACGGCGCAACCGACTATGTTGCCGAGTATACATTGTCAGTCGTACATCTTCCCAGCGATGATTATAAAGGACGGATCATTGGAAAAGAAGGGCGCAATATCCGTGCGTTTGAAATTGCAACCGGGGTGGATGTAGATCTGGAAGAAGAAGGAGTTATGAAGCTTTCCTCATTTGATTCAGTCCGCCGAGAAATTGCTCGGGTTGCTTTAGAGCGGCTTATTAAAGATGGCAGAATACAGCCTTTGCGAATTGAGGAAATCGTTGCAAAGACCAGAGAAGAGATTGAAAAAGTTATTTTCAAAGCAGGAGAAGAACTTGCACACAAAGTCGGAATATTTAACCTTCCTCCCGAGATAACCCAACTGTTGGGTAAATTCAAATACCGATATTCCTACGGGCAAAACATGATTATCCACACCCTTGAGGAGACACGCATTGGCGTTGCCCTTGCTCATGAACTGAAAGCCGACGTGAATGTGGTGAAGTTGGGTTGTCTTTTACACGATATTGGAAAAGTAATTGATGTGAAAGAAGGATCTCACATCGATTTAGGAGTTGAACTTGCAAAAAAATATCGTTTCCCTCAAAAAGTGGTTGACTGTATTGCCTCCCACCATGAAGATGTCCCCTTTACTTCAATTGAGGCAATTATTGTATATATTGCAGACGCCGTATCAGGCGGACGACCCGGGGCCAGGCATGAAGATCTTGAAGAATATCTGAAACGCATTAAGACCATTGAGGACGCGGCTAAGACAAAAAAAGGTGTGAAGGAAGCCTATGCGCTTCAGGCCGGACGCGAACTTCGCGTTATCGTGAAACCTGATGAGATAACCGATGATGAGGCGGTGGTACTTGCCGGAAAAATCAAACAAGAACTGGAAGAAAAGTTTCAAGTATTTCCCGGACAGATAAAAATCACCGTGTTACGGGAATTCCGAGCTGAGGATAGGACGAAAATTTAGCCTACTCCAACAATCTAAAATTGATATAGATTGTTATAATAAGATATTCTTAATATAGATTGACAAGAGGCTTTAAACTCATTAAGCTATTGGTGTTTGATAGTAATTATTATCGTCACTACGAAAGGCGGGTGATACCCTATGACAAAAGCAGACCTCGTCGCACAAGTTACCAAAAAAGCAGGATTGACCGCCAAAGCATCAAAAGATGCAGTGAATGCAGTCTTCGGTTCGGTCTCTGACGCTCTCAAAAGAGGAGAGAAAGTGGTCGTGACCGGATTCGGTACCTTCATGGTTCGAAAAAGAGCATCCAGGAAAGGACGCAATCCCCAAACTGGTGCTGAGATTCAAATCCCAGCAACAAAAACTCCAGGTTTTACCGCAGGAAAAAGCCTGAAGAGAATGGTTAAGTGATCTGTCCATAAAAAACCCCGCGTTTGACGCGGGGTTTTTTGTATTTGACATATAATCTTGATATACTCATAGCATGACTATCTTTATAGCCGCAGACCATCGGGGGTTTGAGCTGAAAAATAAGATCATTGAATATCTCCATGAAAAAAATACCCGCATTGAAGATTTGGGAAATTATCAGTATGACCCCCAAGATGATTATCCCGATTTTGCACGTAAAGTCGCTCAGGCCGTGTTGCAAAATACCAAAGAATTTTTTGGCATTGTCATATGCGGATCAGGAGTAGGGGTTTCGATCGTCGCAAATAGATTTCCGGGAATAAGATGCGCGATAGGTTTCAAAAAAGAACAGGTTATCCATGCCCGGGAAAATGATAGTGTAAATGTCTTGGCACTCCCCTCAGACTATATTGACTTTGAAACGACGAAAGAATTCATTGACGTTTTCTTGAAGACACAACCCAAACAGGAAGAAAAATATGCGCGCCGTATAAAGGAATTAGATACTATATCATTGGCTCACTAACTTTATTTGGTACCTCCCCTCCTCATCTTTTTCAATCACATTTTTTATTTCCAAAGTTGAGAGGATATAGGAAAGAGCATTGATCGTTTTTTTGGTATCGAGAACGAGTTCATCAGCAGATTTCGCTTCTTTGGAAAGTATTTCGACTATATAAGCTTCATCGGGTGGTAGTGCCTGCATCATTTTTTTATTTATCATTCCTTTTTTCATTTGAAACTCTTCAAGGATGTCATCGATGGTTGTCACAAATTTTGCTCCTTGTTTAAGTAATATATTGGGGGCCTCGGACATGAGGGAGGTCAGGGGCACCGGTGGAGCAAACACTTCTCTCCCCTGCTCCGCCGCGTAGCGCGCGGTTATAAGGGCACCGGACTCTTTGGCACCTTCGGCAACCAATACCCCCATCGAAAGACCTGAGATGATACGATTGCGAGCCACAAACAAACCTTTTAATACGGTCAATCCCGGCGGAAATTCGGACATGATTATTCCTCCACCGTTTACGATTCGTTTATACAATTCAAAATTGGATGGAGGATAGACTATATCTACTCCACATCCCAACACCGCAATCGTTTTCCCCCCTGCATCCAGTGCGCTTTTATGGGCTATTGTGTCAACTCCAAGCGCCATACCTGACACAATTACAAACCCTGCCTCAGTCAGTTCGGTTGAAAATTTGTGGGTAATTTGTTGACCATATGAGGTAGGTTTTCGTGTCCCTACAACCCCAAATAACAGGTCTTGGGAAAAGTTCATAGTGCGAAGATCCCCTTTTACATAGAGGCAAATGGGCGGATCTGATATTTCTTTGAGCTTTTTTGGGTATGATTCGTCATCAACTGTCAATATGGTAATACCCTTCCTCTGTATCTCTTCATATTTCCGTTTGAGATCCACGCTTCTTCTGAACTGGTTGAAGCGTGAAGCCCAAAGAGGTCCGATTACTTCCTCCAATGATGTTACAGGGGCATTATAGGCTTCCTCGGCTGAGCCGAAACGATCTTTCAATGCGGTATATTTTACCGGCCCAATACCATAGAAATGGGAGAATCCGATGTGATAGATGCTTTTTTCGTCCACTCCCTATGTTAGAAGTGTTTCAAAAAAACCACCAGGGTGTATATGCTACAAAAGAGATAGATTAGACCGTCTCAAAAGGAAAAAAAAGAGGAACATACCCCTGACTTATTTTGCACATCATTTTCAGATATGGCCCGTTGGATAGTGCATGATGATGGATTTATTTTTTGAGCTTTTATAAATGCTTGATTACCTAAGTTATTTTTCCCCATGACAGATAAAATAGACGTAAGGCGAAGAAGGGAAAGATAATTATCCTGCGACGATACAAGTTGAGTCATGTATCTTTTATCCGATCTTATATCAGAATATTTTATTTCATCGGTCAATATGATGATTGAGTCATCTAAAAAAACCACTCTCCACCGCGGATCCTGTAATATCTGTTCCATGAATGTTCTCCCCCATGGCGTCATGTCAGTATGGGAAAAGAAAACAGAGTGGATATCATACTTACGAAACACCTTTTCCCGTAATTCCTTGTTTTCCTGTAAAGGAATATAGATTTTTTGGAAAAACTCAACAGGATATGCCTCAGGTCTATTATCAACGAATACTTTATAAGTGGGAAATAACCTGTATATGGCATATCCTCCTATATCAAAATTATTAAATAGGTTTCCCTTCAATTTTGATTTCAACACAAAATCTGTTGCCCGTTTTTGCGGTTCATCAAAACCTACGCCAAACAATTTGTTTTTATCAAAGACTTGATAGTAGGCGTTAAAAATAAATGCTGAGGAAAATAAAATGCAAAGCAAAATAAGAACACCGTACATAATTTTTCTGTATTGTT
>CAYITZ010000033.1:0-13504 GCA_964366485.1 uncultured Gammaproteobacteria bacterium | reverse complement strand
ATGCGTATGTTTCAAAGCCGCTTTTATTTAATTCCTTTAATGCTTTGAATCTTTGCGAAACGGATGGAGCATATTTTTCAAAATAACGCGAAATGGAATCATCGGTTGAAGTGATAGTCAATCCAACCAGAACTTTTTTCAATTTTTTGAACACATCAATATCACGTGTAACAAGATCGGACTTAGTAAGAATTGAGACAACTCCTTCAAACCTGAAATCAGCAAGTACTTCCAGACATCTCCTGGTCAATTTATATTTGACCTCTAGACCCTGATACGGGTCAGTGACAGAGCTTATGAATATTTCTTTCCCAGCTCCTTTATTTTTTAATCTCTTTATGTCTTTTATAAGAAGGGCGGGAGCATTCACTTTTGCATATACATAATCCCCCCAATCGGTTATTTGTTTGCCTACAAAACGCCCCATAAAACTGGCATAGCAATATTTACAGGCAAACGAACACCCGGTATAGGGGTTGATGACAAAATCGATGCCGGGAATACCGCATTTGACGAGAATGTGTTTGGCTTGGACTTCTTTGACTTCCATGATTATTTAATTATATTGTCATCCCGACCGAAGTGGAGGGATCTCTTTAGAAAGGGATTCCTCGGCTATGCTCGGAATGACGGCGGGGTTGGTTAATTCAAATATTTTTTTATATTTTCCACGTGGTCTTCATATGTTTTTGAACAATGGATTTGCTTTCCTCCGTCATGCAGATAAAACAAGCAAGGAGTTTCTTCAGGATTAAGTACCGCTTCGATATATTCAATATTCGGACTGCAAATGGGAGTGGGAGGAAGCCCTTTGTACATATATGAGTTATAAGAAGAATCATTTTGTTTTTCTTTTATATCAATCGATCCCCACCATCGACCTGATTTATCTTTTCCCTGAGTATACTGCATAGTTGCGTCGATCTGAAGTGGCATACCGATGTCTAATCTGTTCCAAATAATTCCTGAGATAAGCCTCATATCTTCTTTGCCAGCCGCCTCCCGCGCGATGAGGGATGCGATT
Organism: uncultured Gammaproteobacteria bacterium; assembly: GCA_964366485.1. Lineage (GTDB taxonomy): Bacteria > Patescibacteriota > Microgenomatia > UBA1406 > GWC2-37-13 > YC2-FULL-38-9. The sequence continues at coordinate 12,480 of CAYITZ010000033.1, read as the reverse complement.
TTTAAACCGGTAGTCCACTTAATATTTTTGGCAATAAATTTATCAGCTAAAGGCGCAAACTTTTCATTAAAACGGGAAATGAGTCGGGAAGCTATTTGTTCTCCTGATTCATCAATGGGGAGAAGATAGGTGTCAGGATAGTAAACCCCCTCTTTGTATTCGGGCTTGGAATTAGTATAAACTGTGTTCCATTTATTCAAATCATTATCACTCCATTTAAGTGCATCTGCAAGTATTTCGCCGACTTGCTCCTTACGAAGACAACCTCCAAAAGTTACCCACATCAGATCGGGACGGCTGGTAATTTTATACAACACATCCTGAGTGGACATACTTCCACTCAGCCGAAAACCTCCCGACTCAATCTTTTTCCCCGGCGCAATCACATTCATCAAAAATTCAAACGCATTGGCATTTTTTATAAATCTTTTGTCTTTCAATTCCTCTATCACATCAAATCCAGCCTGGTATTGAGGGACTGTAAATATCTTTATTTCCTTTGAGTTATCAACCGGCCCAAGGAGAAACCAATAAAGAGAAAATAACACAACTCCCCAAAAAAATATGAATAAAAGAAACCTTCTCATTTTATGTAGATCAATTATAACCATTGTTTATAGAGAGAGGTAAGATATACTTATTTTCTATGTTTACTGAATCAACTCAACTTGAAACAGGATTCCCAAATAATAAAATGAGGGCAATTATCGATAGGGCTATTCAGGAGAAATCATCTAACCCTTTTTTTTTGGTTGGAATTGAAGAAAAACAAATTCCACCCAGTCCTTATTCAGATGGCCAGCTTGAAGCCTATGAAGCCGCACTGAATGAGTGGGCAGAAAACCCAGTTACCCCAAGCGGGGGTATAGAAGGTCACGCATATGATCTACTTGTTGTAGAGGTGCTTCGTGTATTATATCCAACTCAAACAGTAATACATTCACCCGCATCATTGGATTTTGGACCAGGCAGACAGTTTGGACCCTCAGTTGATATTATTATGGGTGATATTACCCATAATGATGCTATGATCCCAAATATACTCATAACTACGGCTTTGAGTAATAAAGAGAAACACCGACCAACTACAAGAGATCATGGATTTCTACATGCTCCAATAGTTTTCCTTCCAGCCGAGCTTTTTTTTCCAAACATACAAGATCAACTTGTTGAATTTGGATTGAGCAAAGACCCTATGAAAGTAGTTAAGATCTTAGCACATCAGACGAGATTACCTCTTCTACAAGTTTTAAGCGAACGTTAAAAAAATAAAACGGTCACCTTACCACATCTATTATCTTTTTCCGGGAAGATTGGCCGGAGACAAGTTGGATTTTCTTAACCTTTTCCTCCTTTTTTCTAGGTTTGACAGTGACAAATATTCGCATAAAGATGCTTAATTATTTTCTTGCGATTATGAGGATTCGATGTTGAGTTGTTTCGATTCCATTATTAGTAGACAATTTTTTTACTATGGTATTGAAAATATTTTTGTCATGAACATTATTGTAGTCTTTTATCAGTGGAGTTTCCTCTAAAAGTGTTTTGAGGCCGTTTGTATTATACCAAGTTTTCCAAAATCCATTTATGCATTGTATCTCAGTGAAACAAGCTTTTTTATATACTTTTTTGCAAATTTTGGATATGGAACCTGAAGGCAATCCACTGCGGTAACCACGCAGATTACCTTTTGAATCTCGACCAAAATATTTTTTTATATTTTCTTTGTCACGTTCTCCCGTGCGTTCGATGATAGCATATCCTCCCGGTTTCAATATACGATACGCTTCATTTGCATCATCGGGAGCAAGCATGAAGGTAACCATATCAATAGTCCCATCGGGAAAAGGAAGAGCAAGATAATTGCCTTGCATCAAAGTTATATGTTTTGTTTTTGCAGATTTTATATTGTTATTTGCATTTTTTAAAACCTCTTCATTGATATCTAATCCGATGATCTTATCTATATAACTATCTAATAGAATTATTTTTTTAGCGGGACCACACCCAACATCAACCAATATTCCATGCTTAGGCATCCTCTTTATTATTTCCTCAGTTAAGTCCCAGGGACGAACCTCTTGTACTCCATGAATATCATGCGAATCATATGCTTTTTTATACGTAAATTGAGGATGATAAATATTGGTCATGTTACTCGGCTCCTATATTATACTCTTTCAGCTTCTCGTCGGACGCGGCGCCCATTTTTTGATAGGCGAGAAGTTGAGTGTAGACGCCGTTTTGCGTCTCAAGGTCTTTCGGATTTCCTTGTTCGACGATGCGTCCTTTTTGGATGACGATGATATGATCGACACTTCGTATGGTGGAAAGACGGTGAGCAATGATGATGGTAGTTCTGCCCTTCATGAGAGTATTAAGTGCTTGTTGTACTTCGTACTCTGCCTTACTATCCAAACTTGATGTTGCCTCATCAAATATGAGGATAGGAGGATCTTTGAGAAGCGCGCGGGCTATGGCAATCCTTTGTTTTTGACCTCCGGAAAGCTTGACCCCCCGTTCTCCAATCTCTGAGAGATATCCGTTGGGGAACCGATTAATAAAATTATCAGCATTTGCAATCTTGGCAGTGTCTTTTATTTCCTGCTCCGTGGCGTTTTCTCTTCCATAACGAATATTATCCATAATGGTTCCTGAAAAAAGAAATGCATCCTGAAAAACTACCCCGATGTTTCTTCGTAAAGACTCTTGTGTTACTTGGGCAATATTATGATGATCGATTAATATTTCACCCTGTTGTGGCTCGTAAAATCGAAGGAGAAGATTGGCAATAGTTGACTTCCCCTCCCCAGATTCACCGACTATGGCAAGCTTTTTTCCTCGTGGCACGGAGAACGAAATATTTTGAAGGATATGTTGACTATTAGCATAAAAAAAACTTACGTCTTTAAATTCAATAGTGCCACCCACTTGCGCAAGGTGTTTTGCATTTTTTGCATCAGATATAGCAATAGGGGTTGCAAGTACTTCAAAGAAATCCTTACTTCCTGATTGCGCTTGTTGGAGTTGTCCAATGATAAAGGACATGGCAAAAAGGGGAAACTTTGCCTGATTGGCAAGTTGGAGTAAAAGGGTCATTTCGCCGATTGAAAATCGTCCCTTAAAAGTAAAGTAAATAATATATCCAAACACGCTAAACATAATCGTGTTCAACACGATGCGCCGATAAAAATCGTAGGTGTGCCAATCTTTTGACTGGGTATCTGCAAGTCCCACGATGGCACTCCGTGTTTTTTTGAAATACTCAAACTCAGATAATTCCTGGACAAACGATTTAATTACGCGGATAGTTGAAAGAGCTTCAAATACACGCCCTGATGTTAGATCTAAAATGGCATTTTTCTCTCCTTCTTTTTTACCCCAGGCGACTGAAGATTTGTGAGAAATAAAAATATAGATGGGGAAAAGAAGAAATAAGAGGATTGCCAGCTCCCAACTGTACAAACTTATGATAAATAGAGTGACTATGGTTGAAACAAAAAATGGCAAAAAATTATTTACCATTTGAGAGATAAAAGTTGAGATGCTCGTGATACCGCGGTCGAGTTTATTTACGATTTTTCCGGTGATTTCATTATCAAAATACTCAACGGAAAGTCCCAACACATGCCGGTAATACTTCTCAGATAAATAATTATTGAGTTTTGCGGTCATGATGTCACTGAAATACTGCGAAACATCGGTGATGGTAGTTATGAGAAAGTCAGTTCCAAGAATGAGGATTAAATAAGTGATGAGTAATGATATTTCTGCCGGATGACCCTTTAATTTTGCAACGATCAGATCCACGATAAGTTTCGTAAGGAGGGGACTTACCTGGCTGAGAAGGGCCAGGAGCACAACCGAGCACCCCATGATGACATAAAACTTCTTAAACGGTTTGGTGTAGGTGATTATTTTCCAGAGCTGTTTCATAAAGTATTACTCATATTATATAAGTTTATTACGATAATCATTGTTATTTTATATAATATCATTATGAGAATTGCCATGATTTCGTTTCACACATGTCCTCTTGCATCCGAGGAAGGAAAAGAGTCGGGAGGGATGAATGTGTATGTGTTTGAACTTGCGAAGCAGTTATCCAAACAAGGGCATGTAATAGATATGTATACTCGCGCCCAGGACGAATCAAATAGAGAAATAATTGAAATAAATCCAAATCTTCGCCTCATCCATCTGAAAGCCGGCAAGATGGGGGCAATTCCCAAGAAGCAACTCATTGCCCACATCCCCGAGTTTATCCAGAATTACCTTTCCTTCATCAAAAAAAATACACTAGAGTATGACATCCTTCATTGTCATTATTACCTTTCCGGTCTCATCGGTTTACAACTCAAAACCTTGAGCGGCTGTTCTTTGCCCATCATTATGACGTTTCATACCCTTGCTCTCATGAAAAATCTGGTCGCACGCGACGAGTTTGAAAAGGAAGAGGTTGTCAGAATAGATGCAGAATTTGAACTGACTCAAAAGATTGATGCAATCATTGCCCCCAGTGAAAATGAAAAAGAATATTTGAAATATCTATACAATACTCCCGAACATAAAATACACATCATTCCTCCGGGAGTCAACACCGCACTATTTAAGCCCATCGATAAACAGATTGCTAAAAAAAAGATAGACGCCCCACCCGATGGAAAAATACTCTTGTTTGTGGGAAGAATCGAACCACTAAAAGGATTAGACATGCTTATGTACGCGCTCAAAGTATTGAAGACAAAAAATCCGAAACTGGATGTCTATCTCTGGATTGTAGGGGGTGACATCTCTCAAAAACCACAACTATGGTCAAGACAATTGATACTTCTCAAAAATTTAATGCATCTTTTGCACATTTCCATGATGGTAAAATTTATCGGCCAACAGTCACAAACGATATTACCCTATTATTATAGTGCGGCCGAGATGGTGATCATGCCATCCCATTATGAATCTTTTGGTATCGTCACACTTGAGGCAATGGCATGTGGAGTACCCGTCATCACTACAAATGTTGCCGGTGTATCAAATCTTATTGACGTGAAACATACCTCCTTGATCACTACCGTAAACAATCCTCTTTTGTTAGCATCACAGATAAAATATCTTTTAACAAATGATAAGAAACACATCCAGATGAGTGAAGATTTATACAAAAAAGCGCAGGAGTTCAAATGGGAAATAATTGGAGAAAAGATCATAAAAATATATGAAAATGCAATTCAATCTAAACTATAAAAATATATATCTCGTAAGGCACGGACTTTCAACTTTAAATAAGCGGGGATACGGGAGAAAAAAGTTGACCGCGGATTTATTACCGCAGGGAGTAATCGAGGCGGAAAAAGCCGCAAGATATCTGAAAACCGTCCCCGATTCTTACAACGTCTCATCCGACTTGCCACGATGTAAACAAACCGCCGAAATCATAACGCGCATAACCGGCAAGTCATTTCATTATGACAAAAGACTCACAGAGTATTATCATGAAGCGTTTACTGATTTTAAAAAGAGAGTGATTGCTTTTTTGGAAGGCCTATCATTGATTCCTGAGAATAATATCATTATTTGTACTCATGCGGCAGTAATCGTCGCCATAAAATATTTAATTATCGAACATAAAGTCATTTTCAAAAACTTATCCGATGAACCACTAGAAGGGGAGATAGTTGTAATTAAAAATAAGGAATTTGAAAGGATAAGTTTTAGTTAATCTATAAGCACTAAATCCCGTCTGTGTTCAATTGCTTCGTGTTTTAAAGAAACCATCCAGAGGTAAAAACCGGCAGGTATGATAATTACTAAGTTATCCATCAGTTTCCATTTTTTGAGAGGCGTGTTTTCAAGAAATTCTAAAAATTGTTTTGAAGGTTTATCAGGAAAACAATTCTTTAATCTTTGGCCGGTATTTATTGCTCTCTGCATAATTTTATACCAACCCCAGTTTTTATATTTTGCAGCTTGATAGATATTAAAGTTATCAATACTTTTATTCCTATCGTGGAGATCAGTAAAGTCATAACTTTGACAAGTATCCGGATCAATGTAACCTTGAAAATTGATTTGTTTATGCAAACGTGCTAAAGGATCTCTATCTTCAAACACTTGAATTTGAAACTCATCCCAACCCATGATGTGGGCGACTACAATTTTTCTTAATCTTTTGTCAGAGCCAATACTCTCTGCTTCTTTTTCAGTTATTGCTTCTAAATCTTTTCTATATTCTAAAAACGTTTGATTATGAAGTTTAATCAGAGCCTGATATTTTTGAAGTGTGGGAAGTTGAGAAATTTTAACAATATTCTTATACCATCGATCAGGAGTATATTTTCCGCTTTCTAATTGACGCATGAAGAAATTATATCAATTTCTTTTTTCCTATTTTTCAAATCCCTTTTTCTCGAAACGCGGGAATTGTTTGTCTTCACGCTTAGGTGGGAATACTTTTAACAGACCGAAATTAATTAATTTACTTTTTTTAGTTTTTATTTGGGTTGTTTAACAACTATTCCTCCCTTTTCTTTCGCATCTGCAAACGATTTTTTCAATTCTTCTAAATTTAAACTCCTCTTTTCCATTTCAGCTTTTTTCATAGCTTGACAGATCGGACAATCATCATATCCTTCTCCTCCAACTAAGAACACATCTTCATTATTTATTTTAGTTTTAACCATATTAAAAATAATTTAATAATTTTACCTTAATGGTTTAATTCCTCGCAGCTTGCTGCGGTTATCAATTTGTATTGTCATTCCCGCGAAGGCGGGAATCCATGCTACCATTTCAAATTTTGTAATCATAGAGTGGATCCCCGTCTTCACGGGGATGACAGAAAACAATTAAAACTTTCACCAGATACCTCGCAGCTCTGCTGCGGGGTAATTCATTATTGAAAATATATTTAATTGATAACGATATTATAGTGGTAATTTTCTTTGCCATATTTGATTGAATTTTTTTCGATATGAAAAATTGTTATCCTTGACAGGGATAAAGATGGTATAATAGTTACATCACGATAACTGGACTAGCCTAAGGTTTCGACCGACCGCGAATGCCAGTCTTTTCTTTCTCCAGAGAATTTCGTAATAAATCTATACAAATGATGTAATTTTTATTGTTAAACTTACGCAATAAACCCGAATAGTGTTTTGTGGAGGCAAGGATTTAGTGAAAATCACCATCTCCCGAAACAATAATCGCTTTGTCATAATTGTTATATTGGATCATAGAGTGCAACACCAATTCGGCATCCACGTTTCCTTTAACTATAATATTTCCATCAACCTTGCGTTCTAAAGTTGGTTTGAAAATTAAAATATATCCACATTCCTGCAAAAAAGCATATAACGATTCATGGCCTGCCACTTGACCAATAAAGAGATACGCTTTATTTGCAGAATATTTATTACGTAAGTATTGCCTGAATTTTCTCCAATCAAGGCTCCATCCTTGAGACTTAACCCCCAAATTCAGGTTTTGACTATCTATGAACGCAAAGACACGGCCACATTTCATGTTGTAACTATAAATAATGAAGAAAACATTTGCAGTCGCATATATGCTACAAAAGCATAAACTTGGACTATTGTGACAAGCAAAAAATTGCAATATTACTTATAACTCTTCTTGCTGAAAAATACTTGCGATTTTTACCTATATCCCGAATTTTTTTCACCCTATCACAGAGGCGGGGGATGACCGGAGTATCCGTTGGAAAGATATGAAAATATTAATCGCACCTCAGAGGAAGGAAAGCTATATCCATTTCTTCACGGGGATATTGGAAAAACAAGTCATGACATCAAAATTCGGATCAGACAATCGAAGCATTTCAAATTTGTGCCGGACAATGAGTTCAAAGTAAGGATTGTTTTGATATTTTTGTTTCAATTTTGGATAGTCAGTATCAAAATCTGCATCTCCGCGAAAATGAAGATTATCATCAGATTTTCTTATTTTGACTAAAGATAACAATCCTGCTACTGTCTTTATTGGTTTATTTAATGAGTATATATTCCCAGTCGGAGCAGTATAAACTATTTTCCCTATTTTATTGATAACTTCGGTTAATTGTTGATATTCATCGTTATCACGACTAAAAATATCACAAAATTCCACTTGGGCATTTACTTCATCAGTATATTTATTTTTCAAATCAACGCTACGAGTAACGATATAATTAATATAATTTAACCTTAGTGGTTTAATTCCCCGACGCTTGCGTCGGAACATGTTGTCATCCCCTTGAAGAAGGGGATCCAGTCTATAATCACATTATAGAATGATATTTTAGTCTGGATTCCCGCCTACGCGGGAATGACACATCTAAGATACCTCGTGGGCTTGCCCCGAGGAGTATGTCATTAAATTATTCATAATTCCTTTTCCATGTAGAAACTTCTATCATCTTCTCTTACCACTTTAAAACCCCTTTTTTCATAAAGTAAATGAGCTTTTAGAAACTTTTTATTCGTCTCAAATTCGATTTTATTCACTTTATTTTTTTTACAAAATAAAATTGCCTTATCTAATAGCTTCGACCCATATCCTTTTCCTTGAAACTCTTTATCAACATACCATCTTTTCAATTCAGCAATATTTCCTTTTTTGATAACCGCTATTGTACCTACAATCTTATCGTTTATTTCCAAAATATAAAACATCCCACCTTTCTCAATGTAATGTTTTTTAGGATCATCCAAATCAAAATCATATTGAGGAGTATATTCAAAACAAAAATCCTTAAATCCTCTGAGTACAACAGACTGTGCGGCTTTCTGATCAGCGGAAATATATTGTCTAATAGATGTTCCCATGAAGAAATTATATCAAGTAGTTCCTACATCGTCTACTTGGCAAACAATGAGGTTTAAAAAGTATACCTGAAGCTGTTCAAAGTTTTTTCTGGCTATAAAAAAGGCTTTCTATATATTGAAGATCGGTTTTGGGTTCTTTATCTGTGATACTTTCGATAATCTCATTTCTTTCCTGATCTTCAAAGATGATGCTCCATTTTCCATTATTTTTACTAAACATGCAATAAGGAAAAAGCATATGATGATGCCAAAATTTTCCTTGTTCGTTTAATTCCCTAGCTCTTGCCAAGAGTTTTTTGACACAAGACGAAGGAGGTACCACTTTCATTTCTGTTTGACTTTTCATGACATCTTTCCCATGAAGTAGCTGTACCAATTCCTTACCGATACTCATATAGGGTTCTTTTGAATAACACACATAAGTTTTATTGTTTGTTGCGTTTTCAAGAATAAGAGCATATTTATTTTCTGTATTTAGTTGGCATTGAGGAGTTAAGATGTGGAAATGCCATTTGTTTCCCCATGTTGAATATTGTTCGGCAAGCTTTTTTATCTCTTCAACTGAAGTTATTTGCATAATCAAATTATATCAAAAGCCGGAATTTCAGCTCATCTTTATGCGCAAAGATAAGCAAGTCCTTGTATTAAGCACATAAACACACCCATTTAATTAAAAAGAATCAGGCACAGCTTCCAAAGTAACTATCCATTTTTATTGCTGTAGTAACAACCTAAATGGTATATTTTGTAGCATATAGTCCCTGGACAAATTTTTACTATGAATAGAAGAAAAGAGTTTGACATTTGGTGATTTTATACATATAATGATTTTGTTATATCTATAATAATAAAATATGAGAAATATCAACGACCTAACCACATGGGATGACTACGAAAAAAAACTCATGAAGAGAAAAGGCTTTAAGAAACTCGCAGAAAAAAATGATCCAAAATATCAATTGGTTCGAAGCCTCATAGGTGCACGACTCAAAAGAAAGCTTAGTCAAAAGGAGTTGGCAAGGAGAATAGGCACAAAACAACCGGTTATATCGAGACTTGAAAATATGCAATCATATCCGACACTCTCATTACTTGAAAGGATCAGCCATGCCCTTGACACCAAACTGCATATTTACTATCGGTGATGAAATATAAAAACATTACTCATGCGCCTCAGAGGTGGGAGTAATGGTTATCTATGTTTACGTCAATTACATTTGCTTGACTTAAGTTTAATTTTGACTATAATATGTATGTGGAAACAAACGGTGTTGGAATAAGCGATTTAATAATAAACACTTCATTAAATTCAGTTGAATTTATAGCTCTCCAAAGGAAATACAAAAAAGAATTGAAAACGACTACATTAAGTCCTGGCGATAAAGCGGAAAGAGAAATTTGGTTAACTTTTTCATATTTAAAACCAAATTTTATTTCGAAAAAAAACATATCCATTCCATTAAGCACTGGGGGATCAAGGGAAATTGATGTATTAGTTATATTTAATGAGGCGGTGTTAATTATTGAATCCAAGGAGGGCAAGACCCATAATCCATCTGCGCACATAGACAAAATATTTGGTTACAAAACCGAATTTCAAAACTATTTGAAAAAGACGCTCAATATTACCCATAAAAACTTTGTATTTATTTTATACTATTCAGAATTAGTACTCGATAACGATAAATATTTAATTGCCCAAAAGAAGAATATATTCTTATATTCCCCCAAACATAAAGACTTTTACTTAAAAATAATAAGCAAAATGCACGAAGACGCAAAAGATGTCATTTTTTCAGATTTGCTGTCGGGGCACGATTGGGTTGACACAAGAAACGAAAACTTTATACACGTGCCCTGCGTAAAAGGGAAGATGGGTAAGGAGGTTTTTTACCAGTTTCTTCTAAGCCCGGAGATATTGAAAAAAATTTCGTTCGTACATAGGAGATATCTGCAGTACATGATAAATGATGATGAGTTTTCATATCAAAGAATTATCCAACCGGATAGGTTAATAGATATAAAAAAATTTATAAAAGAAGGGAATTATTTTCCAAATTCAATACTAGTCAACTTCAATCGTGAGATAAAATTTGAGAAAGGGACTAAACCAAAATATGGCTTAAATGATATCGAATTTGGGTATCTAGTTTTGCCAAAAAAATATGGATATGCCTGGATTATCGATGGTCAGCATAGGATTTTTGGATTTTGTGGTCTACCTGAAGAATCAAGGGTTCATCAACTAAGTGTAATTGCCACGATACAAATGGAATCGCAAGCACAAGCGCAATTATACGTCGACATTAATCAAAATCAAAAGGCAATCGATAAGGATGATATATGGGATTTGTATACTCAACTGGAAGAGCCAACCAAATTAAACTATCAAATAAGCAAATTGGTAAAAGATTTAAACAAAAGCAATGTTCTTTTGAAGGAAAGGGTATATATACCCTCTCTAAAAAAGCAGAAAAATCAATTTAAAATAAATATATCAAATATTGCTGGAGCAATAAAAAGCAATTGTAAAGACATATTCGATATTTGTACAGAAACCATATTGCGAGAAGAAAACAGACAAACTATTTCATACAAAAAAATCAATTTTGAAAAATTGGATTTTATATTTGATGAGTACTTTAAAAAACTGTCAACCGACAACAGAATACAAATTCTGTTAAAAAAGGAACTATTCTTTGGGACAAATAATGGTACCGACATCCTTTTAAGGATTTTAAATAAGTTCAAACAATATATAATTGTCAATCACCAGGAACCTGTAAAGGTTGTTGGAACGAAATCGCAATTGTTAAATTATCTTAACAGGTTTACTGATAGTGTAATTAAGGGGATAAACAACTTCAATGAAGCGGAACTACAAGACTTCGTTAAACAATCTTCAAGTTCTTCCAGAAAGGATAACTCATTGAAGATTCTAGAAAAATCGGCAAAATATGATAGCAAAATCAAGGAAATATGTAATGGTATCTTTTTAGATGGGGTAAAAGAAGACTTAGCAACTGAATTTAAAAGTTCAGCCATTTATAACATTAAAGGTGAAAAGAATGACGACGTTTTCAAAGAAGAAATTCTTGGAACAATCGTAGCATTCATCAATAGAGGTATCGAGGGTAGGATATATCTCGGAATCGACGACTATGGCAAAAAAATTGGCGTCAATCGAGAGCTTACATATTTTAGAAATGGGTTTGATGAATATAAGAGACAAATAATAAAATCCGCAAGTGATAATATCCGTATTCCAACCAAATGTAAGGTTAATATACATGAATTACTTGAAATAAACGAGCTAGAGTATGAACCTAAAATAGTTGAATTAAAAGTTAAACTGGCTCCAGTCAGTACGGTTGCAGTATTAGCATATCAAGCAAAGAAAATGGTGAAAGTTTACTATAAGGCAGACGCAAGCACGGTACCTGTCTCAAAATCAGAGTATCCGAAATATTTTAATGAGGAGCAGATAAATCTATTAAACGGCCTCGTAAGTGACTTACTGAATCCCACTTAATGACAATTACTATTTCCTATTCCAAAATAAAATACATAAATACACTTCGGAGGTGCATTGCCCTTTTGTAACAACCTAAATGACAATAAAGGCAAATTTATCAAGTTATTTTTAATGTCGCTC
>CAYITZ010000032.1:5071-13508 GCA_964366485.1 uncultured Gammaproteobacteria bacterium | reverse complement strand
CAATCGTATTTGTTCGTATATTTTTAGTGCTAAAAAAATATAGGCGAAATATGGGCGTCTTATTAATTCTCCTTGCGGTGCTACTCACCGGCTTAAGTGATCACTATTGGTTGACACTTCAGCAAAATACTCTTCTATTGGGCGTACTATTTGGGATAATTATGTGATGACACGCCTAGATTTTATTGACGATATCCGTGGGGTTTCGATCTTTGCAACAATTCTCATACATACCAATGTATATTTCCTTGCAAATAAAATCGCCTATACTCTGATTGAGCTTGGTCAATTTGCAGTGGTTGCTTTTATTTTCTGCTCTTCCTACCTTTATTATCAGAAAGATAGAGTTGAATCTCTTCCTTTATTTTGGAGGCATCTTCTCAAACGATTAAAGCGACTTATTATCCCCTACTATATTTTTATTGCTATCTACTTTGTTTTTACTTATCTAAAAGAACCTCACAAACTAACCCCCCTTTATATTTTCCAAAATCTTACCCTCTCAGGCGGTCTCGATTTTAATTGGTTAGTACTTCTTTTTATCCAGCTTGCAATCCTCATGCCTTTTTTCAGTTTCTTGAGAAGAAAATATAAAATTGTTCTATGTGTCTACATTATAGTTGCAACGATATCCTCAATTATTTTTCTCAAATATTCCCCCCACCCCTTATACCGCTGGATTATGTGGCTTCCGTGGTCACTGGTCATAATCTATACGATGTATTTTGAAAAATTAAGAAAAAATATTACTTTGTTTTGGGGTTTAACGGTTGTCTTTTTTGTAATTTTTTTGTTGACTCAACAATTTGTACTTGTTCCTCTGGGACATTCATTACGTATGTATGACAATAAATATCCACCTAACATCTATCATCTTTCTTATTGTTTAGGTGGATTAAATATTTTATTTTTTCTGTCACAAAAAGGTTTGTTTACATTCACACGAAAGTTTATCCATTTTTTAAGCAGATATTCTTATGAAATATATTTCCTTCATATATTGGTTATCTATGCAGTGACTGTTTTTTTTCATTTCAAATTTAATTGGGTGATTTTCTTCCTTACTGTGTTGGGGATTACTTCAGTTGTGCAGGTTATTTTTAATTATCTTCTCTCCACATTATATAACTGACTCACAATCTGAATATTTGCGGGCGCCCGCACATTAAAGAAATCTTTAAATTCTTTTCCATCGAACGATTGCGAGCCTGCGTCTCCCTGTACCGTAATACCGTTTGTCTTTCCGTATCCAATATCTGCATTTATTGAAACGGAAGAAATTGAGTTGAAAGGGGTTACATTTCTATTTCTTAATTCCGATTTCACTTTGTCTTGATTCCAGGTATCGCCCGTCGGTTTATCCGGTTGACCTACATGGGAGGATGTAGAAGAATCTGCACGAACCAACAAAATGGCATTAACAATGTCTGCGACTTCATCCCCTTTCAACCATGCGGTTTTGTTATGTGCCGGACGCGCTCCCCAATCACAGTAAAACCAGGGCGATTCGCGATCCCACGCGCGGTCATTTAACTCCGAAAAACTGTTGGCGCCGGACATGGTATCTTGCATGTGTTTGGTCCACGGTTTTTGTGAACCCCAAACTTCACCCGATGTCCACTCATATCCTCCGTGGGTTGATGCATACCATGCTTTGATAACTTCTCCCGTATCATTGGAGACCATAACCTGTATATTATCACCACATTTATTTTTTACATCATTTACCGCCTCTTCCCATTTCCCGCCTTTATTGCTTCCAATATATACCTGACAGTCTTGTGTTGTACATATTTCATTATTCCCTCCGCCTGTATATGCATACGCAAAAGATGCGGCGGCAACAACTTGCGCCTTCAATGCCTCAAATCCTCCTGTGTCTCCCCATCCAGAAGGCATTTCTCCAATTCCTTTTAAGTAGTCGTAAATACTTTTTTCTCCATAGCCTTGAATTTTTATGTTGTTGTTTTGAAAATTTCGGCATTCCAGTTTTACATTATTATAGTATGCATTCAAAATCGTTTCATAATTTTGACCCGCTCGTGCCCTGCCATACGCACCAAATTGATTCATTCCCACGCGGTGAACCGACCCGTAGCTGAAAAAGGCAAACGCATTCCCAAATCCCGGATCTACATTTCGATCATCGACACACCCCCCAAGTGATGTACCGGCAGATCGGGGAAGATTCAGGCCAGCTTGCCGTGCGGCAATGATGGATTGTTGTTGCGCGGTGAGTGAAGCAATTTTACTTTGCAGGCGTTCCAGATCTTTTTTCGTCTTCGTAACTTCCCCCGCCAGAAAGGCTGATTGTTTATCGACTTCAGTCTTGATGATATCTAGCTTTTTTGTTTCACTTTCTAAGGATGTTTTTTTATCCTGAACGTCTTTTATGTAAAGAGCTATTTTTTCAATGGCGCGTCTGTCTTCATCCACTAATGTTTTTTGATAAAAAAAATTCTGAAGGGATACCGAAAGATTGTCTGACAGAAGAAGGTGCATAAAGGAAAAGGAGTTTTTGCTTGCGTTTTTATAATATGACTTTGCCCGCTCGTTCAGCAAATTTTTTTGATACTCAAACACTTTTTCACCCACTACAACTTGAGCTTGTTTTTTTTCAATTTCGTTTTCAAAGAAAAGGATTTTGCCCTTGATGCTTTGGAGCTGTTTGTTTAAGTCATCCAACGTTGCCTGATTGGTATTGTTGGCCTTATTTAAGTCGTTGAATGTTTTTTTTAATCCGTTCAATTCGTTTGTAATATCATCATATTGATCAGCGCGAACACCTCCCGCCAGGAGGAACAATACCACTAATGCAATCACGACGAGCGCCTTTTTCATCCTTTCATTATACTTCCCCGTCGTTTGTAATGCGGTCAGCATAAATACTTCTATTTTTTGATATACTGAAAATATATATGAAACGCTTCTTTTTTCTGGGATTATTTTTAGTCGTTTCTTTTTTTTATCTTTCTCCCCATATTGCACCCGTCTCGGCCGCCGAAAATTATATCACTTGTGATGCGTGTGGATTTTGCCCGGTGATAATAAATGGGGCAAGTGCCGCATGTAGTCCTGATCCAACCGCGGGCCCCGTCCCGGGCAATTGGAACACCTGTGTCAAGTGTTTATATCCTGGTCTCTATCCTACTGGTTCAACACCTAATGCCGCACAATGTGACACGGTTCGGATTGCACCCGCCACCCTCCTTCCCCCAACACCCTATGTGGGACGTCAATATACTATGATCGGTTGCCTTACCTCAACAGGGGGTTTTCAAAATGACAAAAATACGGGGGCATCCAGTTTTGTACAGGCACTTTTTGATCTTTTGGTGTTTCGGATAACGGGGGGTATTGCTTTTCTTTACCTCATGTATGGAGCTTTCTTGGTTCTTACTTCACAGGCCGAGGCCGAACGTCTTAATCAGGGCAAGAGAGTAATAATGGGAGCGGTCATCGGGCTTATATTCACCCTGGGGTCGGTCTTTATCGTAAACCTCATTGGATCGGGTATTTTGAGATTACCAGGCTTTTCTGGCCAAACGCCAACTCCATAGTCCTTATTTCTTCTGACTTATTTTCCTGAGGAAAGATCCTCCAAAGAATGTAGATACGACCAAAGGAAGAAGAAGTTCGGGCCCCGTGTTTGGAATAGTATTTGCCGTATTTACTGAGCCTGAGTATGAACGGTATTGAGAATTTTGCACAGTGCCAGGTGTGGGCTTATTTTGAGTATTAGATACTTTACTCAAGGAAGAAGTGCTGGTCGGTTCAAGAGTTGGAGTTGGGGTAGTTGTGACGGTTGATCCTTTCAAAAAAGGAAGCGTTTTTCCCTTCAAATTAATTTTACCCGTTGCAACGGCTAAAAAGACAACAACCACAATAAGTCCCAAAAAGAAAGAAATGGCTTTATTGAATTGATCCATGTAGACATTATAACATTATAGGATATAATTTGCAACTCAATTTGACTTTTTCCTCAAAATAAAGAAAAATGTATGTATGGATGAACATACAGGTGAAAGTGGCAATTCTCAGCGGCTTTTTTCGTGGAAAGCTCCTTTACGTGCCTATAAAAAGCGGAGTAAGAATATCTTAAGGTTTTACCTTGCTCTTTCTCTTCTCATATCTCTCATTGTTTTTTTCTTTGGCGACCGCATCCTTTTGATTCCCATCCTCACTCTTCTCTTTCTCTTTTATGTTCTCACCATCACGCCTCCCCCTGAGGTTGAACACATTGTTACCACATTTGGCATCGAGACAACCGGAATTACCCTTCGTTGGGAATTTCTTTCTCATTTTTATTACACGAAAAAGTTCGGCTTTGATATGGTCACTGTTGTCAGCTACGCTCCCTATTTCTATCATGCGTATTTAATCATCCCCAATGATGAAGTCAAGAAAAAAGTCACCTCCCTTCTTTCCAAACACCTTATGTATATGGAAAAGGCACCGCGTAACTTTACTGATAAAGTAATTGAATTTCTTTCGAAGCTTATTCCGGACGACGAAGAAGTTGTCCAAAAACAGATGCAGGCATCTCTTTGACTCCAAATACCCTCCCCCAGTGCAAAACCCCTTCGTCTGTAGACACGAGAGTTCCCTCCAGTTCTTGTGAAAGCATGATGATATCAAGGTCTGCGAGGCTGTCCAAAAACCCAAACCGTGTTGCTTGCCGATAGCGGTCACGAAATTTTTTTACCACTTCTCCTATGGAAATCTCAAAATCTTTCTTGGAAAGATCCGTCTTTCCCTGCATGAGATGTCCTGCTTTTTGTATTTCTTCCTCCCCAACCCGAAGCCCCCGATAGCTCCGTGCCCGTATATCATCAACGAGTTGATAAAAAATCTGGGCCGAAAATGTAAGGGATCCGATATTAGGAGATTGTATGATAATTTCACTTAAAAAATCTTTCAAAAAAGGTTGCTCTTTGTTTTCAAAAAAACTGAGGAATTCCTCAACTATCCGGGGGGTCATATAGAACTGTGCTTGTCCACTTTTTTTTAACTCTTTTGCCTTCTTTGTGAGGAAGATGACTACCTCTTCCGTCTTATCTCCTAAATTTAAACCTTCTTCCATATTGAAAAAAAGGTTCGTGTCCAAAATATATGAATCCATGTCTATATAATAGCAGAAAATAAGCTCAAATGGTAAAACTCAAAATTCAAATCAATGTTGGAATTTTAAAATTTAAATTTTAAGTTTGCTTTGAATTTTAAGTTTTAAGTTTTGGATTTCATTCTCATAACAACACTTCTGAGTTCATTCTGTTCAACTTAATTATTGATAATGAAATGGGTCTATTTGATTTGAGGCTAAAGGGTAACGATGATATATTTTGTTTATAATTTGACCTCTTGTAAAGCTAGTGGTAGTGTTTTACAGTTTTAAGTGGCACAACATATATGTTTTGTATATTTTGCAAACACACGGATACGGAGGTAATTGAGACACGATTGTCAGAAGACGGAGCAACGGTTCGCAGGCGAAGAAGCTGTCCCAAGTGTGAAAAGCGCTTTACCACCTACGAACGATTGGAAGATTTGCCCATTTTAGTAATTAAGAGGGACGATCGACGCGAACGGTTTGACAGGGATAAGTTAAGGAGAGGACTTTTTAAAGCATGTGAAAAAACCGCACTGACGGCCCAACAGATAGAAGAAGTGGTTCTTTCGGTCGAGCAGGAATTGAAAAATTTAGGCGTGTCTGAGGTTGAAAGCAATCAGATTGGAAAATGGGTTGCAAAAAAATTGAAAGTTCTTGATAAAATTGCATACATTCGGTTTGCGTCGGTATTCAAGCGGTTTGTGGATATAGACGATGTTGAAAAAGAAGTAAAGAAACTTTTATAAATCAATTTCATCTCAAAAATGAAATTGTCCTGAATTTCAACGTGAGTTGAAATGAAGGATCCCATTACTAATTAGACGAACGGAACGAGATTTCTCGCTTCGCTCGAAATGACAACGTACATATGAAGCTCACTGGTTTTTCTCAAAAGGTCTTTTTGGATCGTTATTCGTTAAAAGATAAAAAAGGTGATCCTATTGAGAAGGAGCCCGGTCAGATGTGGAAACGGATTGCAAAGGCGGTTGCATCCCAGGAAAAAAAGGAGGATGGAAAAAAATGGGAAAAGGAATTTTATGAGGCGATGAAGGATTTTAAGTATATTCCCGGTGGACGCATATTGGCAGGAGCCGGAACCGGATTTGATGTTACATTTTATAATTGTTTCGTAATCCCAAGCCCCCAAGATTCACGAGGGGGAATATTAGATACGTTAAAACGAATGGTTGAAATTATGGCACGAGGAGGTGGCGTCGGCATAAATCTTTCCTCTCTTCGCCCCCGCGGATCCCGTGTTAAGAAAGTAAATGGCTTTTCTTCAGGCCCCATCAATTGGGCTGAACTTTTTTCCGTTGCAACTAAAGACATCATCCAACAAGGAGGCACACGGCGCGGGGCGCTTATGTTGATGTTGTGGGATTGGCATCCTGATATTGAAGAATTTATTACCGTGAAACAGGACCTCCTTCGTATAAACGGGGCAAATTTATCTCTCTGTGTCTCTGACTCTTTTATGGACGCGGTTGAAAAGGATGCCGATTGGCCTTTGGTGTTCCCTGATACGAATGATCCCGAATATGATGAAAAATGGAATGGGGATTTGGAAGAATGGAAAAAATTGAATAAAAAAATCATTGTTCGTAAAGTGGTAAAAGCCCGAAAAATCTGGGATTTGATTGCGGAGGCCGCGTGGAAATCGGCTGAACCCGGCGTTGTTTTCATGGAGCGCTATAACAAAATGAATAATAACTGGTATTGGAACCGTATAAACTGCGTAAATCCCTGTGGCGAGGAAGGGCTACCTCCTTGGGGCGTATGTAATCTCGGCTCGGTCAACCTCTCCGCACTGGTCAAAGGGGGTAGTATCGATAAAAAAGGTAAGTTTGATTTTGCCGCTCTTAAAAAAGTGGTGCGGGCAGGTGTTCGTTTTCAAGACAATATAATTGATATGGATCAGTATTTTTTTGAAGGGATACGTCAGGTACAACTTGAGGGAGAACGCCGTATCGGACTGGGGACCATGGGGCTTGGAGACACGCTTATCAAACTTCACATGCGCTATGGATCAAAGGAGTCACTCACTTTCATCAATAAAGTATATAAATTAATTCGCGATGAGGCTTACCAGACCTCTGTTGAGATTTCAAAAGAAAAAGGCGCATTTCCCAAATTTGATAAAGAAAAATATGGGAAAGGTAAATTCATCGAGCAGTTGCCGGATGAGATACAAAAAGGGATTGCTCAAAAAGGCATCCGCAACTCTATTCTTCTTATGCAGGCTCCGACCGGATCAACTTCACTTATGGCAAATACTACTTCGGGTATTGAGCCCGTATTTGAGTTTGAATTTGTGAGAAAAGATCGTCTTGGCGAACGAATCATGCGCCACCACTTATATGAGGCTTGGTATAAAAAACATGAGAAAGAAATGAAAGAAGGAAAGATAAAAAAACCTGAGTGGTTTGTCTCGGCCAGTGAACTTTCTCCTGAAGAACATGTACAAGTGCAGGCAGTTATTCAGAAGTATGTTGACGCTTCAATTTCGAAAACAGTAAATGCCCCCAAGACTCATACGGTTGAAGATGTAAAGCATCTTTATAATATCGCCTACAAACAAGGATTGAAGGGTATTGCCTACATGAGAGAAGGATCTCGAGCAGGAGTCCTGGAACGAGTTGAGAAGAAGGAAGAAGAAAAGAAGTCCGACGTAGTACCCCAATATAATGTCAAACCGCGCCCCATGGTCGTACATGGAGCAACATATCGTATTAACACTCCCGTCGGAGTAGCTTTTATAACTATTAACACCAACGGCGGATCTCCTCCCGAACCACTTGAGGTTTTTATAAACATAAGTAAACCCGGCTCAGACGTATCGGCGATGGCTGAAGGGCTGGGAAGAACGATATCTCTCGCTCTTCGTTTTGCGTCACATTTACCTGCATTGGTCCGTGTAAAAGAAATAGTAAATCAACTGCAAGGAATTGGGGGTGCTCGGACTATGGGTTTTGGAAAAGATAGAGTTCGAAGCTTGCCTGATGCAGTTGCGAAAGTTCTTTCCATGCACTATAGCCTTGAGTCAACAACAAACCATGAACATAATGCGGAAATAACTGTACCACAACCCAAGCTTGTTTCTGAAGCAACCCAGGCATCACTTATTCAACAACCGCCCGAATCAAAAGGGCTCTATGATTTGTGTCCGTCCTGTGGAGAAGCCCTTTTAGCCCATGAGGAGGGGTGTAAAAAATGTTATGGGTGTGGGTACTCTGAATGTTAATATGAGTATTTATACCCGCTCCGGCGATGATGGAACAACTGCCCTATTCGGGGGAAAGCGCCTTCTCAAATCCGATCTACAGATTG
>CAYITZ010000032.1:0-4971 GCA_964366485.1 uncultured Gammaproteobacteria bacterium | reverse complement strand
GGAACAACTGCCCTATTCGGGGGAAAGCGCCTTCTCAAATCCGATCTACAGATTGAGGCCTACGGAGGACTTGATGAGCTATCTGCTTATCTTGGACTTTTAATTTCAAAAAATAAAAATAAAGAGGATAAAGAGCTTTTTACTTTTATCCAAAAAGATCTCTATCAAATTATGGGATATTTGGCAGGGGCAAAAATAAATCTTAATTATTTGGCCAAAGAGGTAATAAAATTTGAAAAAATAATTGATACTCTTGAATCCAAACTTCCTAAATTAACTCAATTTATCCTCCCTCAAGGAACTGAGCTCTCCGTACATACTCATGTAGCCCGTACTATCTGCCGCCGCTCAGAACGAAATGTGGTCCGGTATGACAATTCATTGAAAATCATCATTCGCTATCTCAACCGCCTCTCCGATCTCCTTTTCACATTTGCGCGAACTTATAATGCAAATGAGGTGGTCGTCTGATATGATGAGGTAATTATTAGTGTTCTTGAGGTCTAGGAATACTGTGTGATTCAGTAGCTGTGCCGCAACGGTAAATCCTCCGAATCGGAGGAAAGCCCGATACTACCTAAAGAACGTACCCCGAGCAGGGATTTTATATGTCAGGATTTGAGGGAAATGAGCGTCAACAATTTGGAATATCTTCGAGTGCGGAAGCAAAACGTTGGAATGCAGTTGCCGGTTTGTTTGGCAACACTTTAGCTGAATATGAATGTAAACGCAATCTTGATGCTTATAGACGAGAATTCCTGATGGACGAAGCAGTGTCTCTTCCCAACACATACTATCTTCGAAATAATCGGTTATACTCACAACCAAAAGAACACCAACTCTTTAATATAGCGGGGCAGATTGATAGGCGGGAACGAGGTGGTGAAACTTATAGAGGATTTGAAAAATATGAAGCTCAAATTGCATCGTCCCCAACTGATTCAGTCAATGTATGGTACTCGCCTGACGGCCCTTCTGGATTTGATGGAATAAATTTCGATTCGGGTCGATTATATGTAGGCTTTAAAACAGCTGATGACAGTTCAACTCACTTTGATATAAAAGTTCGTCCGCAATTTCCTATACTTTCTCTTTTGGGTGATATACAGGAACAAACTGACGGTACTCATCCTCGATTTGACTCTCCTGAGATTGGTAAGAAGTATTACCTTACTCATCCAATACAAACAGCGATGGAAACAAACGAATTTTTTGCATACATGGAGCAATATGCGGATAAGGAAAATACTCCTATCTATATTTCCCGACGTAATTCAAAAAACCCTGAAATGAGAACTTTGTCTTCTACCATACGCGAAATGAAAAAAATGCTTGAAAAGCAAGGAGAAAAGCAGACTCAAATTTTTGAACCTGTTGGAGACAAAACAACAACTGCTATGATGAGAGAAGACGATCTAATGCGAAGATATTTGGCTGTTATTCAACCATATGTAGAAAAAAATAATGGCACTTTCACACTATATGGTTGTTCGACGACGTCAACGGTAAGCAGTGAAGATATCCAGGGACTTATTGCTCAAAACTCACTCGAAAATGTTGTTTCCCTACATGGTACTCAACGTCGTCTTTTGACAAACAACCCCCCTTCGGTTTTTGATGTTCAAAAAAATCAATACGATGACTATAAGTGCCCACATTGCGAAACAACTTTACGGGGTGAATTGAAAGGTAAACCCGAAACATGGAAAAAGGAATGTCCTCATTGTCGTGGACAACTTCATTGTGCCAATTAATACAATTTCTTCTATAATGAAATTATGTCCTCCCAGAACTTTACCCCTATCGATGATCTCATAAAGAAAATGCAACCTCAGTCTGTTGGTATGCCGAAAGAGGTTGAGCCAATACCGGGACCATCTGAATCTTTACAACTCCAGGAAGCGGTTGAACACGAGCCGTCTGATGAAGTTAAACCATATGTCCAACCGAGAGCTGAGTCAATCAAGCTCCCCTCAGACCTTACCATGATTGGCCTTCAGCCTGTTTCTTCAACCCAATTTTCATCATATAAAAATATTAAGCTCCCTATCTCGGATGAAAAGATAATAAAAGGACTGCATGAACCCATTACCTCTTCTTACCGTTGGCTGGCTGAGTTTGCAGTTTTTATCCTCACACAAGCACACTTAGCGCTTCGTGTAGTTCATGGAAAGATAATACGTGTGATAAAGAGTTAGGAGATTATTGACCTAGTACTCGCTTGATTTCGCTTGTAAATCCTTCTTTACCCATCGCCCCTGAAAATTGAGCGGCAATCTGCCCGTCTTTGAAGATGACAAAGGTGGGAATGGAAAATATGGAATACTGGGAAGCGAGTTCACTGTTTTTATCCACGTCTACCTTATAAAAGACAATGTCTTTTTGCTCCGTCGCAAGTTGTTCGATGATAGGGGCGGTCATCTTGCAGGGCCCACACCACTCGGCATAAAAATCCACAAATACCACACCCTTTTTGTTAATGACTTCTGGGGTGAATGTATCTTTTGATAGGTGTGCGACTGGCATAGGTATACACTATACCCCGCATAAAATAAGAAGTCAAGAGGATTTAGGTTTGGTACAATAGGTGCTATGGTGCGCCATTTGAAGCTCTATCTTATCGTGCTCTCTTATCTTATCTATTTCATCATATCTCCTCCTTTTCAGGCGCCCGATGAGCCCGAACACTATCAAATAGTATATTTTTTAACCCGCCTTCAATATCCCCGCCTTGTACAGGATGTACACACTTCAACAAACTATCAGTTACTGGATACGTTTGAAAAAGTATTTAATACTACTCAGGTGGCAAGCGAAAATTACATCATCCCTGATTTTGAAAAAATAAAAAAGTTTATGTTTCAAAAAAATAGGGCGGTTGGTTTTCCGAATATAAATAATCCTCTCAGTAAACAGGGTCACCAACCCATTTTTTATCATGCGGTGGGGGTTGTTCCCTTTTCAATTTCTACTCTCCTCCGTCTTGATATGGTTACCCAATATTACGTGGTGCGATTGACGTCAACCCTCTTTTATTTTCTCTCAGTATTACTTACCTATCAAATTTTAAAATATCTTTTCAAAAAAACTGAAATAGCAGAAAACCTTACTGTTTTTTTTGCAATTAATCCCGTCACGTTAAAGGCTGGTATTGCGGTGAATCCGGATATTGCTCTTTTGTTTTTCTCACTCCTCTCATTATGGATTGTATTTAAAATCGGCAATAAAATTGCTTTAAAGCATACATTGTTGTTCTCTTTAGTGAGTGCGCTTGCTGTGTGGACAAAATTTCAGGGAATAGTACTCGTGCCTTTTTTTGCTTTTATTCTTTTTCAAAAACTGGGATGGAGTAAAAAATATATTCGAAGCAGTTTGCTGTATTTTGGAGTGTTTTTACTTCTTATTTTCCCTTGGTTATTTTTAAACATATCGAGATATGGCGCTCCAATCATCGATAACTTTGCAATCATGGGTAAATTCAATCTCCCCCATTACAGTCTGGGACAAGCTCTTATCCAAGCGTTGTTTGAGTTCCGTCATACGATCATGCATTACGCCGGATTTTGGGGGTGGGGCGAACCTTATCCCTTTAAACTATTTTTTATTTTCTATACAATCATTTTTTTATGTCTGAGCATCGTGGGAATAATTCATATACTCAAGGTGGGGCATAAACATAAGAATACGCTTTTTGCTTTTTCTTTCTCCCTCGTTTTATTTTTATTTTTAGTTGCTCTGCGTCATAAACTTCTTCGTTTTTCGGGTGACATCCAGGGAAGATACTTGTTACCCATTTTTCCTGCCCTCATCGTTTTTCAAGTAATGGGGACGGGGGTTATTTTCAAGAAAAGGATTGAAGATCTGAGTGCCTATTTTTTCTGGTTTTCGCTCTTCCAATTTTATTTCATTTTATTTTTTGTCATCATCCCCAAATACTATGTTTAAGTTTTGGAAAAAAATTCCAATTTTTCTGATAATAATAAGTCCTCTTTTATATGTCCTATTCATTGGTTATCCCGTCAAACGAAATGCCCACCTTCCAGGTCAATCGGCCCGTTGTTTCAAGGTGGGAGAGTTAAAAGAATTTGTGGAATGCTATCGGGAAGGAAGACGGCTAGAAGGAATCTTTCTCATGAAAGATATCTCAAATAAGGTGTCATCATTTATGCCCGGAAGTGGTTTTTTATTTTTCCTTTTTTTATCCGCTCACGTTTTTTTGTTGTTTATTCTTTTTCTTTAGTTTTTTATACCAAGTAAGCCATTTGTCATCGATTGCCTTTTCAACATCCACTCCATTTGCACGGGCAAGAAGAAGCAGGTGGCAAAATACATCGGCTATTTCCCTTTCAAAATCGGATCTTAGTTCTTTTTTTGTTTTATTCTTAGCACGTCCGCGGCCCGTCATCATAAGATAACATTGGGTAAGCTCCCCCACTTCCTCTTGGAGCTTGAGAAGAAACCATGAAGGATTTCTTTTTATCTTATATTGTTTTGAATACTTCTGTGATACAGCCTCAATTTTGTTAATCAGCTCTTGCATATCCATAGCCTATATTATATCAAATAATTTTGCTTTGCGTAACTCATATAAAAAAGGTAAGATACTCTTTATGAAACCTAAAATCGACCCAGTAAAAGTATATAACTTATTAAAGCAAATTCCTCGAGGGAGAGTGACTACCTATAAAAGCTTGGCTCAGGCATTACATAGTAAAGCGTATCGTGCAGTCGGTCAAATTTTAAAGAAGAATCCCTGTGCGCCGTTAGTCCCCTGTCATCGGGTGGTTAAATCAGATGGAACAATTGGCGGGTACATGGGCGCAGAATCTTCTGCCTCGTGCAAACAAAAAAAGAAGATTCTTATGAGTGAAGGGATCGAGTTTGATGAAAACAAGATAAAAAACTTCAAAAAAGTATTTTTTCAACCTTGACTTTCCCAAATCTTTCTGGAATAATGAACTATTACTATTT
>CAYITZ010000031.1:0-13674 GCA_964366485.1 uncultured Gammaproteobacteria bacterium | reverse complement strand
AGAGCGCTTCCCTGTCACGGAAGAGGTTGAGGGTTCGAGTCCCTTTGGTCGCGCAGAGACTTTTGGCTAGAGCGTCCCGCAATAGCGGGAAGGTTGGGGGTCCGAGTCCCCTTGGTTCCGCCGCTGGACCTGTAGCTCAGTTGGCTAGAGCGTTTCATTGACATTGAAAAGGTCACAGGTTCAAGTCCTGTCAGGTCCACACGCATGATGGATTTAAGTTTAATTTTAACCACCACTACCTTCTCCTGTTAAGGAGGATAGTGTTGTATGGTTACAGCACCCTCCGCAAGGAGGGATTTTTATAACCAACATTTTTTATAAATTTGTATAATAAACACATGGAAAAACAAAAACTATACAATCAACTAATTAGTTTCCTCGATAAGGAACATGCTCAATATAGATTGATTAATCACGCTCCTGAAGGCAGAACCGATATTGTAAGCCCAATGCGAGGAAATAAATTATCTGAAGCAGCAAAATGCATAATACTTAAATTAAATATTGGAAAAAAACAGGTAATAAATGTTTTGGCAGTTGTCCCAGGTGATGCAAGAGTAAGTCTTAACAAGATAAAAAATTTATATGAAGCTAGCTTTGTTTCATTTGCCAAGCGAGAAGATGCAGAAAATCTTGCAGGATCTGTTGCGGGCACAGTATTACCTTTTTCATTTAATAATAATCTTGAACTTGTTGTAGATCCAAAATTACATAAAAATAAAGAAATTTATTTCAATGCGGCTCGACTTGATAGATCAATGGCTCTAAACACAAAGGATTATATTCGACTTGCTAAAGCTAAAATTGAAAATATTTGTGAGACTAATGACGCGGTAGAACCAAAAAAAGCCAGTTCATTAGATTCACTTAGGCATACATGTGCTCATTTGTTAGCCGCATCGGTACTTGAACTCTGGCCGGGAAGCCATAATGCCATAGGACCTTCCATTGAGGAGGGGTTTTATCAGGACTTTGATATGGGGGACGTCAAAATCTCTGAGTCTGACCTGCCGAAAATAGAACAAATGATGAGGAAAAAAGTAAAAGACTGGAAAAGTTTTACTTTTAAAGAGGTAACTCTCAAAGAAGCTGAAGAACTGTTTAAACATAATCCTTATAAAGTTGCAATGGCAAGAGAGTTTTCTGGAGAAGGAAAGAAACTTTCAACTAATAACCCTGGAGGCTTTTTGGACCTTTGCAAAATGGGACATGTAGAAAATCCCTCAAAGGACTTGCAAAACTTTAAGCTCCTCACCATTGCCGGCGCTTATTGGCGGGGGAGGGAAAAGAATAAAATGCTTACGCGTATCTACGGTACGGCATTCTTTACCAAAGAAGAGCTTGAAGCATACCTGAAGATGATTGAGGAAGCAAAGAAAAGGGATCATAGAAAATTAGGGAAAGAACTTGGCCTATTTACCATTAATAATGAGGTTGGCCAGGGTATTACTATTTGGTTGCCTAACGGTTCCGTCATACGACGTGAAATTGAAAATTATATGGTTTCGGAGCAAATAAAGCTTGGTTTTAAACATGTCTATAGTCCTCATATTGGCAAGAAGTCACTTTGGGAAAAAAGCGGACACTGGGACCTTTACCGCGAAAAAATGTATTCTCCCATGGATGTGGATGGTATGGAGTACTTAGTCAAACCAATGACATGTCCCATGCATATCCAGTCATTTGAGTTTACCCCAAAATCATATCGAGACTTACCTTACCGAATTGCCGAAATAGGATCTGTGTATAGATATGAGCAGTCAGGGGAATTGGCTGGACTGTTACGAGTGAGGGCATTTACCCAGGATGATGCTCACATCTTTTGTACTCCCGAACAGGCGGTCGCCGAATTCTTGTCTGTGTTTATTTTTATTCAGAAATTATATGCAATATTTGGATTTAATAATTATAGAGTGAGACTGGGCATCAGGTCTAAAAAAGAAAAATATTTGGGAAGTAATGAGTTGTGGGAAGTGGCTCAACAAAAAGCTGAAGAAGCATTAAAAAAAGTGGGGGCAGATTACTTTGTATCTGAGGGTGATGCCGCTTTCTATGGACCAAAGGCTGATTTTCTTATCAAGGATGCTTTAGGCCGGGAGTGGCAGTGTGGTACCGTACAGATTGATTTCATGTTGCCGGAGCGGTTCGGTCTCAAGTACGTTGATCATGAGGGAAAAGAGCAAACACCTGTTATGATTCATCGAGCTCCGTTGGGGTCATTGGAACGTTTTCTTGCAATCCTTATCGAGAACTATGCCGGAGCATTTCCCTTGTGGCTTGCGCCGGTCCAAGTCATGCTTCTTCCCATCTCTGATAAGCACATACCGTATTCAAAAAAAGTATATGAAGAGTTAAGGAAGAATAATATTCG
Source organism: uncultured Gammaproteobacteria bacterium (assembly GCA_964366485.1). Lineage (GTDB taxonomy): Bacteria > Patescibacteriota > Microgenomatia > UBA1406 > GWC2-37-13 > YC2-FULL-38-9. Next base: position 11,303 of record CAYITZ010000031.1, on the reverse strand, counting down.
AGTAGAGCTAAATGAAGAGCCTGCGACGATCGGGAAGAAAATCCGCCAAGCCACCTTGCAAAAGATTCCTTATATGGTTATAATGGGGGATCAGGAAGTGGAAGGGTCAACCATTGCAGTACGAAGCCGCGAAGGAAAAGATCTGGGAAAACAAAAAATTAACGAGTTTGTTCAAACGCTAAAAACAACCATTGAGAAATACGTATCATAGACAGCCACCCCGACGATATTGGATTACCAATTTTCGTATCACAGCTCCTCAATTGCGCGTCATCGACCATGAGGGTAAGCAGATTGGGGTGATAACCAAAGACGAGGCTATGCGTCTGGCACAGGAGAGAGAAATGGATCTAGTGCTTATTGCCGAACGCGCAGTTCCTCCGGTTGCTAAAATAATTGATTTTAAGAAATTCTTGTATCAAGAAGAGAAAAAGCTAAAAGAAGCGCGAAAGGGAATAAAAAAAAGTGTCGTCAAAGATGTGAAAATATCGCTTTTTATCGGGCCTGCGGATTTTGAACGGTTGGTAAATAAATCAAAAGAGTTTCTCACCCATGGAAGTCAAGTACGGATAAATCTTACCTTGAAGGGCCGAGAAATGGGGAAAAAAGATATGGCTTTTGATCTTTTCAAGAGATATATAGGCCTATTAGGCGATGTAAACATATCGAAGGAACCACGACTGGAAGGAAGAGTTATCAGAGCTGTTGTTGCAAGAAAGAAGTAAATAATATATAATTGTCCTTTATCCCATGAAAGTCAAACAAAAAACACACAAAGGAGCGGCAAAGCGTTTTAAGATCACCAAAACAGGTAAGGTGATGCACCGTTCGATTAAATTGAGGCACCTTCGTCATGGAAAAGGAAAAAGGACTATAAGAAGGTTAAAAAAAATGAAGGAATTAACAGGTAAATTCGCAATTAAAATGAAAAAGTTGTTAGGGATTAAATAATATGGTCAGAGTAAAAGGTGGAGTAAACACAAGACGGAGACACAAAAAAGTACTGGGAATGGCTAAGGGTTATTGGATGACCCGCCATAAACAGTTTAAAAAAGCTCAAGAGGCAGTACTACATGCAGGTCAATACGCCTATGATGGTCGAAAACTTAAAAAAAGAGATTTTAAAACATTATGGATTATCAGATTGAATGCCGCCGTCCGCACCATGGGCTTGAACTATAATCAGTTCATCCATAAACTATCTCAAAAAAAAGTTGAATTGGATCGCAAAGTATTATCTCAGATCGCAGTCGAACATCCTTCCGTCTTCTCCAAAATCGTAGAACAGGTGAAATAATCTCACACCTTTTGTTATAATAAGTCATGGCAGATATTGATGATGTCCGCTCACAATTCAACAAAGAACTGAGACAGATTTTAGATTTGGATAAACTTAGTCTTCTTGAAACTTCTTATTTAGGCCGTAATGGTAAGATAAACTATCTTCTTTCACAAATGAAAAGTAAAACTCCTGAAGAAAGAAAAAAATATGGACAACAGATTAATGAGTTCAAGCAATCACTCGTTTTGCAATTTTCTGAAATAAAATCACGGTTAGCAAACAAAAAAGAAAGTTTGGATGATACAGACGTAACATTACCGGGCACTCAATACCCGAAAGGAAGTATCCATCTGGTATCTATTGCAATTGAAGAAATAAGCCGGATCTATGAGAAAATCGGTTTCATACGGACCTCGTATCCTGAGGTAGAGTATGAATTTTTTTCTTTCGAATCTTTGAACATGCCCAAAAGTCACGCGGCTCGGGATGATTTTGAGACTTCATTCATCGACGCTCCCGTTCATCCAAAGTGGGGAAAGATGCTTCTCACTCCACACACCTCCTCAGGCCAGGTGAGGGAGATGTGGAGAGTAGGCAAACCACCGATACGCATGATAAATATCGCAAAAACCTACCGGCCGAACTGGGACGCAACCCACACCCCCATGTTTTTTCAGTTTGAGGGACTTTGTGTGGATGAAGGAATAAATATCTCACACTTAAAAGGAACCCTCGATCACTTTGTGAAGGAATATTTTGGTCCCGATATTGAAGGACGTCTGCGCCCCCATCATTTTCAATTTACGGAACCATCCTTTGAGGTTGACGTAACCTGCACGGTGTGCAAAGGTACCACAAAAGTGAATGGCACCAAGTGTAAGGTATGTAAATCCGGATGGCTTGAGTTAGGAGGAACCGGCATGGTACACCCCAATGTATTGAAAGCGGGTAACATTGATTCTAAAAAATATTCCGGTTGGGCATTTGGATTTGGAGTTGAGCGGGTCATTATGATGAAGTATGGGATCGATGATATACGCAATTATTATGCAGGTGACATACGATTTCTTGAACAATTTTAATATGGTAATAAAAATTACGCACAATTGGCTTTTGGAATATATTGACACCGACGCCACGCCATTGGAAATTCAGAAATATCTTTCCCTTTGTGGTCCCTCAGTTGAGTCTGTTGAAAAGACCGATGAAGGGGACTATGTATATGAAATAGAGATCACTTCAAACCGAATCGATTCCGCCTCGGTGTTTGGGGTAGCTCTTGAGTGTCAGGCAATTTTGCCCATGTTTGGGAAAAAGGCAAAATTAATTTTGAATCCGTTGGAAAAGTACCGGTTTGGTATGGTAGAGACGAGGCATGCCTCGTCTCTACAGGTAAAAATTCAAACCCGCACCCTCTGCCCTCGTTTCAGTGCCGTCGTCCTTGATAATGTAAAGACCGTGCAATCCCCTGACTTCATCCAGAGGCGTTTGCGCGCAATCGGTATTAAAGTAATTAACAACGTAGTCGACATTTCCAATTACCTTATGGTTTCCTTTGGCCAACCCACTCACGTGTTTGATTTTGACAAAATAGGCAAACACACCATGATTATGCGAGAGAGTAAAAAAGGGGAGTCGATGGTAACTTTGGACGGAAAAAAAGTAATGCTTCCCGGAGGTGACATCGTTATTGAGGACGGAAATGGAGAGCTCATTGATTTGTGTGGCATAATGGGCGGATTAAATTCTTCCTTTACCGATAAAACGAAGCGGGTTCTTTTATTTGTACAGACTTACAGTAAACGGCATATCCGAAGAACCTCTATGTTGACCGGACAGCGTACTATTGCCGCAACCTATTTTGAAAAAGGGCTTGATGAAGAACGTGTTGAGGCAACACTTGTCTATGGAGTCGAGCTTCTTAAAGCCCATGCAAGTGCTTTTGTTGCAAGTGAAATCACTGACATACAGTTAAAAAAATATGCGCCGCGTACCATTTCCTTTTCATTATCTGAGATTAATTATAAGATCGGCGTTAAAATAGATCCCAAACAAATACACCATATACTTACTTCACTTGGGTTTAATGTTCAGGAAAAAGACTCGAAGTATATCGTGACCGTCCCCTCATATCGTCAATATGATGTGGAGATCATGGAGGACATTGTGGAGGAAATTGCCCGTATCTATGGGTATCATAATCTTCCCAATCATTTATCTCCCTCTGTATATGTAAAACAACCCAAGGAATTTGAAGACTTATTTATATATCAAAATAAAATAAAAAAGTATTTAAAAAATATTGGACTGAACGAAGTACTAAACTACTCCATGATCTCACTTGAGATGATTGAAGGCCTGGATCTTTTGCCTGAAAATCATCTGTTTTTATCCAACGTCATGTCCGAGGAGATAAAATATTTACGCACATCACTTTTACCATCGCTAATCAAAAATATAAAAACAAATGAGGGCAGAAAGGAAACGTTAAAACTCTTTGAACTGGCAAAAGTGTATCAGAAGAGGGAAGGAGACCTGCCCGATGAGAAATATAAACTGGGTATCGCGGTAACCACCTCTTATGAAGACCTAAAAGGCATTGTTGAGGCGCTTCTTCAAGAGCTACATATTGAGGAAAGTTCTTTTATCCCATCAATCAACCCTTTATATTCCACTACTCAAGCTTTATTGTTGATAAAAGGAAAAGATGTTGGTACTTTAGGAAAGCTAAAGGCTCAATATAAAGAAAAAAATCATCTTTTATCTGAGTGTTTTATAGCAGAGCTGGATTTTGAAATACTTATCTCCCAAGCCCGCACCATTTCAACATACAGTCCCCTTCATCCCTATGCCATTATCAAACTTGACCACACTATCACGTTTAATAATAAATCTTCATATGAAATGTTTAAGGAGAAAGCATTTAGGCAGTCAAAACTGCTTCAACAAATGGAAGTCATTGATAGGTTTAAAGACAAAATAACACTTCGCATGTATTTTTCTTCATCAACACACAATATAACCGAAGATGATGCAAAAAAAGAACTAAGGACTTGCACTTGCTGACGCAACCGGTATTGTTGGAGTAATATAATCCCACGCTTTATTCAAACCAAACTTTATCTCTGACTCTCCCGATTTCTCCTTATCATTTGTTGCGCGAACTTTAAGTTTATAGACATCATCACTCAAATCTTTGAACGTCTCTTCAATATCGCGCTTATCTTCATTATAGTTTTTCATTTCTTTATCGTTTAAAAATATCTTGACGTTTTTGAGACTGTTTATGGTGGTGATTTTTACTTTGACTGTAACTTCTTTGCCAGACACCGTTGTCTTATCTGAAGGTGATTTAATTGACACGAGAACGTCTTCGGACCGGTTATCAGACATTTCAGTCGGGCATTTCCATTTGTCATCACCTTGTTCACGTCGCCATTCGTCGATACCCTCCTGCCATTTGTTTTTACCTTCTATGGCGTTTGGATCATTCTCAACTACCACATAGCAGTCTTTTTCTTCAAAGTTACCCGATTTAATCTCTATGTCATTTGCCAATTTTCCATTTGACTTACTTATCTTAAGTTTTTTATATAAGGGAGAAATATCTTTAGGTTCGGAACCTTCAATAAAATATTCGCTTCTGGTGGGGTTACTGTCTTTCGGAAGTCCGCCAAAATAGGAGTCAATGACGAGCGCTTTTACTTTACTCGGCTTATCCATGATTCCATCAGGATATTTTTTCAAAAGGGCAATCATCGCTTGGTACCAGATAGGGGAGGCGCCGGTTGCTCCCGAGGCAATTTTCGGATTCATTTTGCTATTATCGTTATTCCCGACCCAGACTCCGACGGTTATACCCTTGGTAAATCCGATAGCCCAGTTGTCACGCTTATCGTCGGTGGTGCCTGTTTTCACCGCAACCGTTTTTCCCGGAACATTCAAATAGGAGCGCAAACCAAACTCAATTTCGCGAGCATTATTATCTGATAATATATGTGAAATAAGAAATGAAACCTCGGGAGAAATCGGCTTTGTTTCTTTCCCCGGGCGAGCTCGGTAGATTACCTGGTCCTTGTGGTCTCTTATTTCCAAAATTGACTGGGTATCCTTTCTCACACCGCCCCGTGCAAACACCGAAAAAGCACTTGTCATGTCAACTAGGGTAACCTCTCCTCCTCCAAGGGTAAGTGACAAACCAAATCGATTCATATTACTTTCAGTTGGAGCAAGTGAGGACAGTCCCATATCATTGGCTTTTTGAAGAAAATCCCGAATCCCAATCATGCCGAGAAGTTTGACCGCGGGGATGTTGAATGAGTTACCCAGTGCCAAGCGAAGTTGCACAGGTCCGCGAAACTTTCCATCATAATTGACTGGGGTGTAATCCGGCTGTCCTTTAGTCGGGAACGTAGTCTTCACATCCATAAGTAGGGTAGCCGGAGTATAACCTTTTTCAAATGCTGTTGCATATGTTATGGGTTTTATAGTTGAACCCGGTTGCCTTAAGCCCAGGGACGCATTAAATTTTCCGTAATCTAAATCATTAAAATCATAAGAACCAACCATGGCCAATATTTCATTGGTTTGTGAATCCAGGACAACAGCCGCACTATTTCCTACATTAAAGTCATCTTTTATTTTGACAATTTCATCTTTTACTATTTTTTCTATGGCCATTTGTGTATCAAGGGAAAGTGTGGTTTTGATTTTGAGGCCTTGATCTAATATTTTGGTACCATACTCTTTTTCTATTTGCTCCTTTACATAAAAAACAAAATGGGGTGCGTTGATGGACATCTTCGCGGTTGAGAAAACGATTTTGTTCATCTGCAGAAAGGCGTCTTTTTCTTGTTGTGATGTTATATATCCATCCTCGCGCATACGGCGTAATACATCTTTAGTCCTCCCTTTCCATGTATCTTTTACTCCGATGAAAGGGGAGTAATAGCTGGGACTTTGCGGAAGACCTGCTAAGATTGCGGATTCGACGATATTTAAATCTTTTGGAGCTTTGTTAAAATATCCTTTAGCGGCAGATCCAATCCCCACAAAACTCCCTCCGTAGGGAATTTCATTCAGATACATTTCAAGTATTTGATCTTTGTTATATTTGCCTTCAACGGAGATTGCAAGTATGATCTCTTTTATTTTACGGGATGCTGTTTGAGTAGAATCAAGAAGCACATTTTTGATAAGCTGTTGAGTGATGGTCGAACCGCTTCCGGAAATTCGTCCTCTCGTAAGCGTTGTAAATACTGCCCGTAGTATCCCAACCTGGGATATGCCACCATGAGTATAAAAATTTTTGTCTTCAATGGCAATAGTTGCTTTTTTCAAATAGCTGGAAATATCATTAAATGCCACAGGAAGACGGTTTTTATCTTTATACATCTCAAAAAGCACTTTCCCATCCCGGTCATAAAATACCGTTGAATTTTCTGAAATCTGCGATAGTTTACCCGGAGCAGGAAGATCGCGACCATACCAAGTGAATAAAATAAATATCAAGAACACTCCCAGCAGGGCAGATCCTATGAGGCCAATTATTGCGAATTTAAGGATATTTTCTTTGGTGAACTTTATGTCCTTGAGCCACCGCAAACCTCTTTTGCTCCGTCTGGAAATATACATACTCCCATTATAACATCTGCTATAATGTTCATTATGAAAATAGGCAAAGTAAAAATTAGAAAAGAAATTATTTGGAAAGTTATTCTTATTGTTTCATCAATTCTTCTCATCCTCACTTCATTTGCTCCTTTGTTGTTTTTAAACTAACTCTCCACTATTATTGAGGGTATGTTACTCGATACTCCTATTGAATCATTGCCTGCAACAAGTTCGGTAACTATACATCGATTTAAAGCACTTGGTATAAATACTTATTTTGATCTCCTCAACTACTTTCCATTTCGCTATGAAGATTACTCCCTCATCACCCCAATTGCACGTATCCAGGAAGGTGAAGTAATGACGGTAAAGGGGATGATAGTTCAGTCAAAAAATGAGATTACCAAACGAGGTTTTCGACTGCAAAAAATCACTATACAGGATGAGTCTGCCCGTCTCACCCTTACCTGGATTAATCAGCCCTATCTTGTGCACGTCTTGAAAGAAGGAATATCAATCTATGTAGCGGGGGAGGTGGTCAGGTTCGCAGGAAAAATATCTATACAACCGAATGAATGGGAATTGGCGAAGGAAGAGACAATTCATACTAATCGTATTGTACCGGTCTATTCGGAAATCCGCGGTCTTTCATCCAAAACGATCAGGGAAAAAGTATTCCATGTCATTTCGCATTTGAAAAATACCGCTGAGCCGCACGATCAGATGCCCGGTGAAGTGGTGAAATTTAATAATATAGCATCACTACATGAAGCATACATTGGCGTACACTTTCCAAAATCAAAAGCACTTTTGGCCGAATCAAGAAGTCGCCTGAGTTTTGATGAGTTACTCGGTCTCCACCTTTACTCACAAATGACCCGCAGGGAATGGCAACTGAAAAAAGCAACCCACCGTCTCTTACTTGACAAAAATAAAGAACTACTGATTACAAAATTTATTAAAGAACTTCCTTTTGAGCTAACCGAAGACCAAAAAACATCGATAAGTGAAATAAAACAAGACCTGATAAAAACTCACCCCATGAACCGTTTTTTGCAGGGAGATGTGGGGTCGGGTAAGACGGTGGTTGCCGCAATAGCCGCCTATATCTCTTTTCTTTGCGGTTTTCAGACGCTCATCATGGCACCAACCGAAATATTGGCTATGCAACATTATGAAACAATTCTGAAACTTTTTAAATCTTTGCCTCTCAAAATAGCTATTCAAACAGGTTCAAAAAAGTCTATGAAAGGAAAGAATGATTCATTTGATATTATTATTGGGACACAAGCCCTCCTAACTTCATCGTTAGCATTTCAGAGGGTAGGTCTGGTAGTCATCGATGAACAGCACCGGTTTGGAGTGGCACAAAGATCTTTGCTCAAAGAGAAGGGGAAAGAGCCACATCTTCTTACTATGACGGCAACCCCCATCCCTCGCACTCTCGCATTGACGTTATACGGTGATCTGGATCTCTCAACCATCACACAAATGCCCCTCGGACGACTTCCGATAAAAACATTTCTTGTCCCCCTTGTAAAAAGAGCGGCGGCCTATGCCTGGATTGAGAAGAAAGTGAATGAGGAACACATACAGGTATTTATTATCTGTCCCCTCATTGAAGAATCAGAAAGTGAAACACTCCAGACGGTAAAGGCGGCTAAAAAAGAGTATGAGCATCTGAAAAATATTGTTTTCAAAGGACTAAACGTATCTCTTCTTCATGGTAAGCTAAAGCCAAAAGAAAAAGAATTGATCATGAAAGAATTTTCAGTAGGGAAGACGGATATCCTCGTGTCTACATCGGTCGTGGAGGTGGGAATAGACATTCCCAACGCTACAATAATGATAATTGAGGGTGCTGAGCGTTTTGGCCTTGCACAGCTTCATCAACTCCGGGGCCGCATTGGCCGAGGTAAACTTCAATCATATTGTTATCTTTTTTCTGAGATACAAGATGAAGGCAAATTAAAACGGCTCCATTTCTTTACAGGCACAAATAATGGAGTTAAACTTGCGGAGTATGATCTGGGTCAAAGAGGAGCGGGGAATATATTTGGTACGAAGCAACATGGCTATCTGAAGCTTAAAATAGCTTCATTAAGTGATATGGAGCTTATGAGACAGGCAAAAAATGCCGCACTATATATTCTTGAAAAATACCCTCATTTATACTCTATCTCTTCAATGCAAAAACAAATAGAGGAAGTAAAGATTGCCAACAATTAAATAACTCTTGGAAAATATCCTTCCGTATGGTATTATTTCTACATGGCACCTTTACCAAAACGTAAACATTCAACCCGTCGAAAAGGCAAAAGATTAGCTCACGGTACTGCGACCCCGCTACCTGTATTGGTAGCATGCAGTAACTGTGGTAAGACAAAAATGCCCCATCGCATCTGCAAATATTGCAATAAATAATTCATTCGCGGCACTTTTATGGATACACGGCATAAAAAACGCATGGAAACCGTACAGAATATTTTTGCATATACTTTTTTGACCGATATTTCAACCCTCCCTTTTCCCAACGACTTGACTCAAAGTATTATCGATAATTTAACCGCAATCGATAAGACCATTGCGTCCCTTGCCATCAAGTTTCCCATAGATAAAATTGCTAAAATTGATCTGGCCATTTTGCGCCTCGCAGTATATGAGTTGGCAATTGCCCCGCACGAACCGATAAAAGTGGTTATAAACGAAGCAATCGAGCTTGCCAAGGAATTGGGGGGAGAAAAGTCCTATTCGTTTGTGAATGGCGTCTTGGGCAAATACATAAAACAGCATGAAAAATAAATTTACTACTCTTGAAAAGAAAATACATATTGCCTTTAAGGACCAGGTTCTTCTTGAAAATGTTTTTATCCACCGTTCGTTTCTCAACGAACATAAGAAGTATCATCTTCCGTCCAATGAAAAACTAGAATTCTTAGGTGATAGTGTTTTGTCACTCGTGACTTCTATTTATCTCTACAAAAACTATCCCGACCTGGATGAGGGTACCTATACTGATATAAAAGCTTCGATTGTGCGAACTGAAAGCTTGGCAGAAGTGGCAAAAAAGATTAGCCTGGGCAACTATATTGCACTTTCAAAGGGAGAGGAGCTAAATGAAGGGAAAGATAATAAAAATATTCTTGCAGACTGTTTTGAGGCATTAGTTGCGGCAGTATTTATCGATCAGAGTTTTGAAGAGGCATATTCATTTATCGGGGAGTGTCTCTTTAAGGATACCCTCGATCATATTGTGAAAAACAAGCTTTATCTTTCGCCTAAAAGTCGATTACAAGAATTGCTCCAGGCGCAGTACCGCGTTCTTCCGACTTATATCATTGAAAAAGAAGAGGGTCCTGAACATAAAAAAGAATTCAGTATTGCAGTCTACTGCAAAGATAAAAAAATGGGTAAAGGGTTTGGACTCTCAAAAAAAGAAGCTGAAGAATCAGCCGCCAAAAATGCTCTGGAATTGCTACAAAAATAGGGTATAATAAAACATTATGTCAGTCACTATCAGGCTCATGAGATTTGGTAAAAAAGGATACCCGACCTACCGCATCGTGGCTTTGGATAAACGAAAAAAACCCGTCGGCGGCTATTTAGAAAAGATCGGCACTTATAACCCCATGAAAGATCCCGCAGAACTCATTATTGATACAAAACTACTTGATAAGTGGACTAAAAACGGTGCAGTACTGTCTGAAGGCATGCGTAAGATACTTCACCGCAAGTAATTAAAACGGGTTGTCCTTCACTTCATATTCTTCCATTGTAGGCGCTTCTTCATCTTTGAATGAAATTTTGATTTTCTTCTTTATCTCTTCTAATTTTGCAATATCGCCTTTGGTGAGTTGTGGAACCACCGATTCATTAAAAGTAAATTTTTTGCTGTAAAAATTGAGAGACACACGCGTATTGGTGAAGTTGACGCCCGAAAACTCAATCCGTTCACTCGTTATGAGTCGGCCACCTGAAAATTTATAAGCATCAAGGAAACGTTTAAAGTCGTCGGGATTTCCTCTCCCTTCAATATTTATTGACATTTTTTCTCGGGCGATGTCAGATAAATTTATCGTATAGCTCACGATTGAAAAGCCGGTATTTTGCGAGATTATCTCCAGCGCATATATGATAGAAAAATAATCCTCCGTCTCCGGAATAAGGGTAGTGAGAATTTTATTATAAACCACAATTTGGTCCTCAGTCAGTGCCTTGTTAAATTGTAGGGTATCGCTCCGATTTTTCAAAAGTTTCACTTCCTCACTCAGTACGTCAAGGTCGTTTTTACTTTCCTTATACGTTTTATAAGATGCCATGATAAGAAGAATTATTATGCCCAGGGACAATAAGGTCAGAAGCGTAGGCCAATAATCTCTGACAAAATAGCGGATTTTCCTTATATTAA
>CAYITZ010000030.1:0-13794 GCA_964366485.1 uncultured Gammaproteobacteria bacterium | reverse complement strand
GCGTCCACATCTTTTTAACTTCTTCATAATCTTCTATGGATACAGTCGAAGGAATGGAGACGGTTTGCTCAATATTCTTTTCCGGCTCGGTGACAAGAGGTGTTTGAGTTGAAATAATACTTATGATTTGTGCTTCTTGAAGATTTTCTTTTTCCGCAATTTTCTTGATAGTCGCTTTATCGGCTACCGCAAACTTTGACATTTCTTTAATGACGGAGACAATCTTATTTTTTTCAAGACCCGTTTCTTTTACGATATTGCTGATAACTTGCGCGGGGAATTGTGAAGCCTTTGACTTATATGAGGATAGGATGGATTGAATCTGTGGTGCAGTGATGCTAAATGTTTTAGACAACGTATTTACTATTCCGGCGTTTGACGCAACCGAAGTCATGAAAGAACTGCTGACTGAGGAAATCTTTTCAGGCGAAACGTTTGTCTTACTTGAAATTACCTGATTAATAGAAGTAGCTCCGGGGACCGTCTTCAGAAGTTCTTGTTTTCGGGTATTCTGCTCAAGGGCAGAAGAAGAAATTGAAGACAAAATTTGCCGGGCAACTTTATCCTGTTTGACGGTACGATTAAAGAGCTCGGTCCGGATGTTCATGTATTTTTGACGCTCAACAGGAGACTCAGCTTTAGTCGGTTGCTTCAGGAAGTCAAGCGTTTTTGTAACGCTTTCCCGGGTAGTTTTATTTGTTTCAAATTTGGCAATATCGGTCAGCTTATTCATGGAAAGGTTAAGAGATTTGCTGATATCCTCAGTCCTTGTCCTTTTAATATCTTCCATGGTTTCCAGATGGACTTTGAGAGGAACTTGGACTTCCTTCGGCATACGCATAGAAGTGTTCATGGAAGAGGGGACTTGATTGGGGGCTGAGGGAGGAGCTTTTGGTCCAATACCCCCATGGGTTTGGTCATACATGGAAAGAAGAATATTTTTCATCGCATTAATTCCGTCACAACAGTAATCCCGGAAAATTCGCAACAGCCACCAGGGGAAAAAGATAGCGGCCCATAACATGATGAGGGTAAGGACATACTCGACAAAGGTATCAACATAATTTCCATTATTAAGTGCACTCAATTTTTGGGCGCCAATCTGTGCGGGTCCACCATAAGATATGTTAATTCCTGTTGGGTAAATATATCCAAGGATGCTGTTGGTGCGTGAAAAATCAAAAGCATAAGGGAGGCCTCTTTTCCAGATGGTTGCGAGAGCTCCAAGAAAAATGGCAAATAGGGGGCCGTAAAATACCCACTGAAAAAACGCCCCTATCCATATCCACCCCACATTGCGGATAAATACAAACGGCATAAGAAGCGCCAAAAAGGGAGCCGCAAAAAGCAAAAACCAGAGAAGTACTTTTCTCAAGATGAGCATGGCTCCCATGGCATAATAAGTGACGTTCGTCACCTTAAGGAGAAGCATCTCAGTATTTGCCGCCTCCTGAACCTTATAGTTAAGGTCCCTACATCCAACAAAGTCAACATAACTGCTTTCTTGACTCACCGACCCCGTAAAGTAGATGTTAAACAGTTTATTCCCCCCCAGATTTTCAATGAAAAATTTCATGAGAATATCCGAAAGCTGTACGAGGAAGATCACGATAGCATAGGAAAAGACAATATACAGGAGCCCCATGAAAATCTTTGATACGATGGGCCACACCTGGATCTTTATCTGAAAATTCGATTGTTGCCCGACGATGAGACCCAGACCGAATAAGGCAGATACCAAAATAAAAAGAAATAGAGCAACACCGCTCGTCGTATTCCATATAATGCGCAGGGAGGGATGGTTGTCTATGGCGTTTTTGCTGAGGGCCCAGTATACAAACTGACGTGCTCGCTCATTGGCTTTTCCCTGCGAAGTTACTTCCTGGTCAAGGGTCCAAAAATGATTTCGAAGAGGGTCCTTTATAAACTCATCATGAGTTGCAACACAGGGTTCATTTTTATATGCATCCTTTATTAATTCGGCAGGGCAGTTTCCTTGCTCGCACGGGAGATATAGTTGAGCCGCGGTGGCGCCTTCTGCCGCATAGGTATAAGGAGGGATGACAAATGAATGCAATGCGACCAACACAAAAAAGGAAATCACACAAAACACAGCTAGTCTCAAGACTATTCTCATAATTTCATATTAACATTTTTTCACCTCGTACTGAAGATTATTTTGACGGAAGATGTTTTTTCTTATGCTCCGCATGCTTTGGAGTGTAGGAGTTTCTTTTTGAGTGATATAATATGGCACTGGCTATCAGAAGGAAAGCGCCTCCCGCAAGTGCCCCCATATTTTTTGGAATATCAAATCCAGTTTGAGGAAGAGCGGTGGGCACGAAGGGCGCGGGCGTTGCGGTGGGTTGGTTAACTTGAGGAGTGGCTGTAAGGACAGGAAGCGACGTTGGCATCGGGGTTGCAGTAGGCTGCCACAATGTACACAGTTCAGTAGATCCTGACGGAGTGAGTATTTTAAAAACCACCGTGGCGAACACTCCCGTGCCGGTAAATCCTACATTATTGGTGCCCGTGATGAGAAGTTTACCTGTGCCTTGAGTAGTTGTATCGACGGTTAAGCTGTTCATGGCGGCCCCGGCGGCCGAACTGATGTACTGCAAAGGTCCCGTATCATATGTCATACCGGTTTGGATAGTGTTGATCGTATCTCCCTGAGAGTCAAGGTTGATGATAAACGTAATCTCCTGTCCTTGCACAAGGTCGCCTGAGGGGGAGATAAGGTCAAATTTTACCGCATACGCGGAAGGAGTATATACTAAAAAAACAACCAGAAAAAAAACAAAGATACCCAGTTTCTTCAACATACTATCATGATAGTAAATCTTTCTCCGTTTCACAAGAGGTTCAAAAATGAGCATTTTTTTGGTATAATAGTACCTCATGATCAAAAAAGCAACCATATTGGTTATTTCTTTTTTCTTTTTAATCCCCGCATTTTTTTATATCATCACTTCTTCGTACTCACAGGCGATTACGTTGTCTGAAAAAAAGGTAATATACAATCTTCCCTATGCAGGCATCCTACCGGATAATCCCCTTTATTTTTTCAAGCAGGTCAGGGATACAATCCTTGAATTTACCACGCGCGACCAGGTGAAAAAAGCAGAACTTCTCCTTCTTTCCTCGGATAAAAAAATAGCCATGGCATCTCTCCTTTCCAAAAAAGGAAAAAACACCCTCATGATCAAAGTTCTTATCCAGGCCGAAAAATCTTCTCTTAGCATCCCTCCGCTTGTTACCTCTTCAAAAAAACAGGGAGTAGGACCGAAAGAAGGCCTGGTTTATAGACTTAAATTAAGTAACGCAAAGCACCGGGAAGTGATCGAGGGGCTTATCAAAGACCTTCCACAAGGACAGGAAAAAGAAATGAATTTGGTATTGGATTTGAACAATCAAACAAGGAAACTGCTGGAAACTCTTTAAGGTAAGCTTGTTTTTTGAGACACGATTTGATATAGTAGAACTTCGGAGTACATATTCATGACAAAAAAAACAAAAACAAAATCAACCGCGGTCCCCGCGACGGTGAACCCCATGGAGCTTCTTCTTCAAAAGACCCAAGCGGTAAAACTTAAAAAAGGCGCGGAAATTGAGGCAACCATCATCTCTATTTCTAAAAAAGGAACCCTCTTTGACATCGGAGCGAAAGCATACGCAGTGTTGGGAGATAAAGAGCTCAAAGAAATTTCTACCTATCTTCCTTACCTCAAAGTGGGCGAAAAAGTACGAGCTCGCATCATTTCAGAAGAATCTAAAGAAGGATTTCCCGTGCTATCTCTCCGAAAATTTTTTGAAAATGGCAAGTGGGAGATACTGAAGATTAAAAAAGAAAAAGAAGCAGAAATTGAAGTAGTGTGTGGTGAGTATGGCAAGGGCGGAGTCTTTATTGACTTTATGGGAATTAGGGGAGTTATTCCAAAGATCCAGCTTACCGAGGATTACCTTCAGAGTCCGGAAAAATTAAGTGGGCAAAAGATAAAAGTAAAGATTTTGGAGGTTGATGAAAAGAAAAATCGCTTGGTCGTCTCTCAAAAAATTGCATTCCTCAAAATATCCCAGAAAGAACTCATGGAGGGCTTTGATAAAATTGAAGTAGGAAAAATCTACAAAGCAACTGTTTTAGGTGTTTCTGAATTTGGAATCTTCTGTGAAGTGGTTGGAGTTGAGGGACTTATCCACATTTCCGAAATATCATGGGAGAAGGTTTCAGACCCTTCTGTCTTTGCAAAAATAGGGGATAAAATTGATGTCAAGGTAGTTGAAAAAAACATAAATGACCTCAAATTAAATCTTTCCATCAAACGTCTAAGCCAAGATCCTTGGGAAACCATTGAGGAAAAATATCCCAAAGACAAAGAAGTAAAGGGTGAAGTGGTTCGCCAGGAGAGATATGGATACTTTGTGCGACTTGAACCGGGGATTGAAGGATTGGTACATATAAGTAAACTGACCGGCAAGGAAGACCTCAAATTAGGTACCGTCATCAAGGCATATATTGAAAAGGCTGACCGCAAATCCCGCAAAATGAGCCTCATTCTCACTCAAAGCGAAAAACCGGTGACATATAGATAACTTCATGTTTTTTGCGCTATACTGAAAGTATGGAGCAACATCCGATTCCGCGCCAGATTACTTCTTTTGAATTCAAACTCATTGGGTTTATGACCTTAAAGGAATTTTTATATGTGGTCATATTTGCACCTCTAGGATATATTGTGTATACTCTTTTTCCCATACCATTTCTTAACATCATCTTAGGATTGGCAGTAGGACTTATGGGATTTGTATTTGCATTTGTCCCCATCAATGACCGGCCTCTTGAGGTATGGATACGCAATTTTTGGAGACGCCTAAACTCTCCCACGCAGTATTTTTATCATAAAAATAATCCGCCCCTTTCTATTTTCCAAGACCTTTTTTTTGTAACTGATCCGCACAAAGTAATAGCACACATCGAGTCGCAAAAAAAACTTTCTCAGTATCTGGCCGCAACTAAACAAGTTATGGTTGCCAATACTCATAAGCAAGAAGTGCAAAAGACCATCAATACTCCCTACGAAGGGCTTCGGGTAAATCCGCCCCCCATAGGAAAACCCGTTGTCAAACCCCCGATCATAAATACCGCAACCCTTTCGCAACCGGTTGGACCAACTCCTGTACAAACAGATGAAAAAAAGCCCTTTTTTATTGGCGAAGTAAAAAATAACAAACACATATCATTGCCCGGTATTCTTATATATGTGAAAGATACACAAGGTACGCCAGTCCGTCTTTTGAAAACAAATCCGCATGGTATTTTTGCTACCTATAACCCCTTGCCGCAAGGAGAGTATACCTTTGAGGTGAAGGACCAAAAGAACATCTATTTTTTTGATACAATGAAATTAGCCATCACCGATCAGAGTGTCCGCAATATTGAGATTATGTCGAAGGAGATGCTATAACATATGCCCGTCACAAAACCCACATCGCCAGTTAAGGCATCCACCCAAACCTTTATTGAGATAGAGGATATTAAGGATGATGTTTTATTGCTTAAAGATTTTTCTGCCGCGATTGTCATTGAAGTAGGTGCAGTTAACTTTTGGTTGCTTTCATCGGAGGAACAGACGTCAACCATCTATGCATACGCAAGCTTAATCAACTCCTTATCTTTTCCGGTCCAGATACTAATCCTTTCCAAGAAGATGGATATCTCATCCTATCTTGAGTATCTTGATGGAAAAATGGCACAAAAAAAAGAAGACCTCATGCGCACGCGTCTTGCCCAGTATAAAGATTTTATTAAAAGTGTCGTCAAGAAGAATACGGTTCTTGAAAAAAAATTTTACTTTGTGGTGCCATTTTCCCCTTTGGAGATGGGGGTTTCGGGTTTAGGGTCGGGAATGAAAAAAGAATATGTGATAGCCCGAGCAAAAACCGCACTCTATCCAAAACGCGATCATCTTTTAAGATTGTTGGCTAAAATTGGTCTTCGTGCGACCGTCATGCAAAAACAAGAACTCACAGAGCTTTTTTATAACTTATATAATCCATCGGCTACAGGGCGTATGTTAGCACCCGTTGAGAGTTATACCGACGTTATCATGACCAGTATTTAATTATGGCAACTAATCAAGCTATCCCCGGAGGTCCGCAAAGTGTTGCGAGTGTATTGGCGACCGGCACTGTTGGGATAAAAGATTTACTTGCGCCTTCTTTTGTGGAGGTTGATTTTACGCATCTGAAAATCGATGAAAAGTTTTATCGGACGCTTTATGTGGTTGGATATCCCCGTTATGTAGCCGCAAATTGGCTCTACTCTCTCATAACGTTTGATCATCCTCTCTATATTTCCATGTATATTTACCCGACCGAATCAAAATCAGTACTTGATGAACTCAAAAGAAAGATTGCAGAGATGGAGGCTACGATTGAATCGGATGTAAAAGCGGGAAAAGTGGTTGATCCGACCGTGCAGGTAGCGCTTGATGATGCCTTTGCCCTGCAGGCGGAATTGGCCAAGGGTTCAGAGCGCTTTTTCCAATTTGGCCTTTACATCACTATTCCTGCCGATACTAAAGAAGAATTAGAAACGATCACAAAAGAGGTTGACTCATCTCTTTCCTCCATTCTTGTCATCGCAAAACAGGCAATCTTAGAAATAGAGGAGGGATTCAAATCAACTCTTCCCATGTTTTCAGATAAATTATCGGTGTGGCGTAATATGGACACTACTTCGCTGGCCACCACATTTCCTTTTGCAACAGCATCTCTTACCCGTAATGAAGGAATTCTTTACGGTATCAATCAACACGACGGAAGTCTTATCATCTTTGACCGTTTCACCCTTGAAAATGCAAATTCGGTCATCCTCGGTAAATCAGGAGGAGGAAAAAGTTTCTTTGTAAAGCTTGAAGCGCTCCGTCTTCTCATGATGGATATAGACGTCATCATCATTGACCCTGAAAATGAGTACCGTAAATTAACCGAGACGATGGGAGGAGAGTTTGTCGTGTTTTCAACGACGTCACAGTATAAGATAAATCCGTTTGATCTTGCCAAAGATCACCCCGAGCCGGATGAACTTTCAAATAAAATTCTTGCCCTCCACTCTCTCATGAGAGTAATTATGGGGGACTTAACTCCGGCGCAGGATGCTCTTCTTGACAGGGCATTGGTATTGACGTATCGTGAGGCGGGGATTACCCAAGATCCGGCAACCTTTTCAAATGAGGCCCCCTTACTTGAAGATTTATACAAAATATTTAACGGTATGGAGACGCCTGAGGCAAAAGAAATGGCAGGGCGACTGGAAAAATTCGTGATGGGGTCGGCTGCAGGTATCTTTAATCAAAAATCAAATTTTGATATCAAAAATCATTTTACCGTTTTCGGCATCCGCGACCTGGAGGAAAATTTGCGACCGGTTGCGATGTATATTGTGCTTGATTATATCTGGAATACAGTGCGCCGGGGTGATCCAAAAAAAAGAGTGCTCATCGTGGACGAGGCATGGTATCTCATCAAACACAAAGACTCAGGGGCATACTTACACAATTTTGCAAAACGAGCGCGCAAATATCATCTGGGCTTGACCACCATCACTCAGGATGTGGAGGATTTTCTCGCAACCGACGAGGGGAAAGCTATTGTCACTAACTCAAGTCTTCAGATTATTCTCAAACAATCGACCGCGGCAGTGGATAAAATCACGGAGACATTTTATCTCACCGGTGGAGAGAAACATTTTCTTTTATCAGCCGGTGTGGGGGAAGGACTCTTCTTCGCGGGCCAGTCCCATGTGGGCTTCCGTGGCATAGCCTCAGATGATGAGCGAGGACTTATTGAATAATATATAATATCTTCAAGAAAAGACGTTGTTTAGGCACGATCACACTACAAATTAGTAGTAAAATGGATATTGACAAACTACAAATTAGTAGTAATATGAATATACAAGAATATGTATAAACGAAAGATTGAGGAGGATATAGACAAGTATCTTCATAGTGATAGGAAAAAGATACTATTTGTTTGGGGGCCGAGACGTTCAGGTAAAACGACTGTTATCGATAAACTGGCGGCTAAATTGAAAGTCACCAAATACAATTTCGATCTTCATTCAGACCGAGAAAAATTTGCTCCCCGGCGGGAAATCCTTGAAGCGATAGTGAAAGAAAATACAGTAATACTCATAGATGAAGTTCAAAATTATCCCGAAGCAACAGTGATGCTCAAAATCCTTCATGACGAATTTAAAGTAAAAATCATTGCAACCGGAAGTTCAGAACTTCGTCAAAAATCAACTAAAGAGTTTGACACGTTGGCCGGCAGATTTAATGAAATCTATTGTTTACCTCTTTCAATCTTTGAAATTCGAGAAAATGAAAAACCAAAAGATTCTGAGCTGGAAGTATTTAGTGGCGAAAGGGCAAATAAACTACAAATTTATGGAGCCTATCCTGAAGTTTATTCAAAGGAGTATATGAATGAAAAAGAACGCATAGATCTTTTACAGCACATGCTGGACGCATATGTGCTTAAAGACGTTATCGATATTTATGAACTTAAAAATACTAAATTGGCCAAAGATATTTTGACAAAAATCGCTCTCCAATTAGGTTCGGAGGTTTCTATTCGCGAAATAGCAGCTTCTTTAGGTGCGTATCCTTCGACCGTTTCTAATTATATTGAAATTTTTATTAAAAATTATATCCTTATTTCACTTCCATCATTTAAAACAAATGTGAGAAAAGCCGTATCTGAGAATCGTAAACTTTATTTTTATGATCTCGGTATCCGAAACGCTTTGATAAAGGATTTTAGAGATTTAGATATTCGCCAGGACAAAGGAGGAGTATTTGAAAATTTTATTATCAGTGAGTTTGAGAAAATATGCAAACTTCAAAATGCCAAAGTCAACATGTACTTTTATCGTGAATACGGAGGGAAAGAAATAGATATGGTCATTGAAGATTATAAAAAAAACTATATGACCATTGAAATTAAATCAAATAAGGGGGGTGTAAAAAACATATTTCCACTACCTCATGATTCCCAGATGATTACTGTTCAAAATTACTTTGAACAAATAGCAGATATTTTAAAAGGAAAATAGGCGATTAATTATTATTTTATGTTTAATATGATAATCCGTACACGCATCGCTCCATCTCCAACCGGAAAAGACGTCCACGTAGGAAGCATTTCAACGGGTCTCATGAATTATGCTTGGGCAAAAAAAAATGGAGGACAGTTTATTATCCGCATCGAAGACACGGACCAATCACGCATGGTACCAGGCGGGGAAAAGAAAATGCTTGAAACGTTTAACCTCATTGGTTTGAAGGCAGATGAGTCGCCTTTGGTTGGAGGACCTTTTGCTCCCTATAGACAGTCTGAAAGGTTACCTCTCTATAAAAAATACGCTCTCGAGTTAGTTGAAAAAGGAAAGGCATATTATTGTACGTGTACTCCTGAACGACTTGACTCCATGCGTAAGCAACAACAGGCTGAAAAGAAAATGCCAAAATATGACAGACAATGTTTTCACAATCAACCAGAAATAAAGAAGCAGGTTGAGGGGGAGGCTCCGCACGTCATCCGGCTTCTCATGCCCGAGAAAGAAATCGTATTTAATGATATTATCCGTGGCACCATTACCGTGCAAAGTAGCACTCTTGATGATCAGGTTCTTCTCAAATCAGACGGATTCCCCACTTATCACCTCGGAGTTGTAGTGGATGACCATCTCATGGAAATCACCCATATCATTCGGGGAGAAGAGTGGCTTCCCTCGACACCAAAACATATTGTTTTGTTTGAATCCTTCGGATGGGAGATTCCGGAATTTGCCCATGTATCACTTCTGCGAAATCCTGATAAATCAAAATTATCCAAGAGGAAAAATCCCGTGTGGACCAGTGAGTATTTGGAAAAAGGCATCTTAAAAGAAGCCCTCCTTAATTATTTAGCGCTTATGGGATGGAGTCACCCGGAGGGAAAAGACATTTTTACTCTTGAAGAATACATAAAGGTTTTTGATTTGAAAGACGTGCAGACAACCGCGCCTGTCTTTGACCCCGTGAAACTTGAGTGGATGAATGGCGAATATATAAGAAATTTGAAATTTGAAATTTTAAATTTGAAAATACAAGAATACGTTGGAGATAGCTACGACAAAAAGATTATCGAGAAGACAGTGCCGCTCGTAAGGGAACGATTAAAAAAATTTTCAGACTATTTGCCTCTTTGTGAGTTCCTTTTTTCTGCCCCGGCAACCTACGAGGTTGACATGGGCAAATACAAAGATTTGCTCAAGAATATTTTCGAAACATTATCTGCAATCACTGATTGGAAAGCATTGGTGGTTGGTGAGGCGATGGGGGATTTGGCAAAAAAGTTAGGGATGAAAAACAGTGAGTTTTTTATGGTACTACGAGTAGCAATGACCGGTAAGAAGATTTCCCCGCCATTGAATGAATCTATGGAATTATTGGGAAAAAATGAATGTTTAAGAAGAGTTAATAGTACGTCTCCTGCCAATGGGCATCAGTCTCAACCTTGAGCTCTAAGAATATTTTTTTATTTGTTGCAAGGGCGATT
Source organism: uncultured Gammaproteobacteria bacterium (assembly GCA_964366485.1). Classification (GTDB taxonomy): domain Bacteria; phylum Patescibacteriota; class Microgenomatia; order UBA1406; family GWC2-37-13; genus YC2-FULL-38-9. The sequence goes on along the minus strand of CAYITZ010000030.1, from coordinate 3,186 downwards.
TCTTTTCGAGCATAACTTCCTATCTCTTTTATTTTTCGGCCCCCCGTACCTATAAGCATTCTTTTATACCTGTCCTGGGTGGTAAGAATACGTGCCTTTATCAATAGTACCCCATTATCCCGGGTTACAATATCATCCACAACCGCGGTCGTCGTGTAAGGAATTTCCTCACCCATCATGAGAAACACTTTTTCTCGGATGAGTTCCGCGATAAAAACATAACTGTCCACATTTAAAAGAGGATAAACCCCTTTTTGTTGTGCCTCGGAGAGTACCCCTTTTTCGTTTTCTTTTTTTTCTGGCAGGAACTCAAATACTCGTTTCATCAATGGTTTTACATGGGTTTGATTCAATCCTGAGATGAGAAAGACGTCCTTGAATTCATCTTCCAAAAATTTGTACTGAGGAAGGTATGTCTTCTCATCATCGTCAATTTTATTGATAACCAATATCTTCGGTTTTTCAATTTTTCGAACGATACCTAATACTTTTCCCTCCTCAAAGTCCCTTTTTCTCGTGTGGTCTACCATGTAGATGACTAAATCAATCTCCTCATGGAGCGCTTGAAAGGTATTCTGGTTTATTCGTTTTGAAAGTTTATCTTCCGCTTTGCCAAAAATTCCCGGAGTATCGATGAATATGATCTGACCCTGCTCGCTTTCATACAGAGCCTTGATGGGGAATCGAGTGGTTTGCGGCTTGGGGGAAGTTATGGCGACCTTGGTACCAATTAAGTTGTTTAAAAAGGTCGACTTACCCACATTAGGGCGTCCTATAAGTAATATCTTGCCTTGTTTCATTATGAGTATTATATCAAAATTAGTATAATTACTCCATGGTTATGGAAACGGGTCCCACAGATCAAAAGATAATAGAAAGCATCAGGCAAGGCAAGATTGATTACTATGCATACATCGTAAAACGGTATACGCCGCGCATCCTTCAGTTCATCACCTCCCGTCTGTTTGACAAGAGGGAGGCCGAAGATTTAACTCAAAATGTATTCATCAATTTTTACAAAGCCATCGATCGGTTTGATGAAAAAAGACCGCCCTTACCCTATCTCTATGAAAGTGCCCGAAACGAATTAAAGATGTTTTATCGTTCCCACAAAGAAATGGTATCTTTAGATGAACAGATCATGACTGAGGTGCCGCTGAAGGAGGAGGCGCATTTTATAGACATTGAAGATGTCCTCAAGGATATGTCAGGAGATCAAAAAAATGCATTGAAACTTATCTACGAAGGGTATTCATATCAAGAAATTGCGGATAAAATGGAGAAAAATATCAATACCGTACGTACCTTTATCAGACGCGCCCGACTATTACTAAATTCAAAAAAAATTCATGGAAAAACTTGAAGATAAAATAATTAAAAAAATGTACGTGTTGGAAACAAAAAAAACAGGTCTTTCACTGATCACTAAAACTATTTTGTTTCTCATCTTTGGGTTACTTGCACTATTCTTTACTCAGATTTTGACTGAGATATTTTTCGAGACGGGATCTGATAATATTTTTGAAATACTCCAAGAGGATTGGCAAGTTATTGCCAAACATGGGTTGGACGTCGTCTTTTCCCTCTATCAGGAGTTACCCAAACCTCTTATTCTATTAATATTTATTTCATTTTTTATTTCTCTTCTTGTTTTGTTGACTTTCATTAAAAACTCTGGCAAAATTAGGTATAAAATTATTGCCCTTTTAAGGTACTGGAAAAAAAGACGTAGTTCCAAGAAAGTATGAAAAAAGTAATTGCTCTCCTTATTCTGTTTGCTCTGTTACTTATTTTTGCCATTTCTCTTGTGGTCTCGGAAACTCAAAAGAGATCAAATGCGGCGGTACTGCTTAATACAGAGAAAACGAAAGAGGAGAGTAAAATAAATACGGAATTTTTTGAAAATAAAATACCCAGTGCAACAATGATGCCTGTTGGCAAGATTGTTCCTACACAAACGCCGCTTTTTCTTATGATATCAACGCCCTTAAATGATCTGACAACAAGCGATTTGGGCATTCTTATAAAAGGCACAACGACTCCACAAACCTCCGTTATGATAAATGAGTTTGAACTTACCGCGGATGCCCAGGGTACCTTTTCAAAATCCCTACCCCTTGATGAGGGAGAAAATTACATAAGCGTGATTGTATATAATGGCGAGGGACAGGTTGTGGAAAAGGAATTGGTTATTACAAGGGAGGTCCAAGAGTGATTATGAAACTAAATCGGAAATTTTGCATATATACTGATATGAAGATAATAAAAAAGATTTTTGTCATTTCATTCATACTTGCAGTTGCGCTCGGACTTTCCTCATATGTGGAGGCTAGATCAACCGAAAGACCGCTGAGCACCATCAACACCATAAAGGAAAAAGTTAAATCTTTTTTTCCCAAACAGTTTCGCGGAAAACTGAAGACACTTGATGGTTCAGTGTTGACGATTACCACCAAAGAGGGTAAAGATATAGTAGTGAATGTGGTAAAAGAAACCTTGTTAAAACGCAGGTTCGGGGCAAACTCAAACTTAAGTGAGTTTATGGTAGGGGATGAATTGGCGGTTGTGGCTAAAAATCAAGATGCAAAATACATCCGCAACCTTTCCATACAACGAAGAAATGCGGTATTTACCGGCACCATTGCGACCAAGGCAGATGACTCATTCACCCTGCAGACGGTAAGCCGAGGTTTACAGAACGTATACATATCTTCAACAACCGCGATCAATGAAAAAGATAAAGTCATAACATATGCCGACTTGGCCGTGGGAGACAAAGTTCTGGTAAAAGGCGAGCTTTGGGACCGTGCGAATACAAAAAATGACGCAAAAAAAATTCTTAAACTATCCTCTTTCAAATAACTACTCCAACAAAAAATTTAACCTAACCCACTGATGAGAAGATAAATAGTTCTTCCTCAGCACGGGTGACGGCGGTGTATAGCCAGCGTCGCCATTCATCATCTGTCATTTGAGAAAATCTTTCTTCAAAGAGGATAACTCGCTTTGCTTGACTACCCTGGGCTTTATGGACGGTGAGGGCGTACCCAAAATCAAAGAGATCGCCCCTCATGATCTCCGATCTTTTATCGGTAAAGTTAAGAGAGACATCACTGTTAAATTGTTTTACGGAAATAAGACCTTTGAAGTTTTTTGTTTCTTCATCCATTTTTATTTCCGCTCGAT
>CAYITZ010000029.1:0-15333 GCA_964366485.1 uncultured Gammaproteobacteria bacterium | reverse complement strand
ATGCTGTTAAAAATTGAGAAGGAATATGTTTAAAAGTTTTCAAACAGGCTCTTAGTTCTTTTCATCGCTCCTTTTATCTGGTTTACGGTAAAAAAAAGGGGATTTCACATTGGTCCAATAGACCTTGTGTTTGGAATTGCATCACTCATTCAGTTTTGCATAATGCTTTATATTATTCTCTTTACCCAAGAGCAATTTAATGCCATTTTCCTTATTACATCCCTCATTGGTACGGTAACATCGTGGGTTACTATAAAAGTTAATTTAAAACCGTCACTTGAAACTTCTGACCAAGATCTAAAAGTGATAAGTCCAAAAGAGTTACCAAATTTTTCCAAAGTTGGTGGAATGCAAAAAGTAAAAGAAGAACTCAAACGTACCGTCGGTTTTATAATCTCCCAAAGCAAAACAGCGCAACAATATGATGTTAATTTTAATGGGGTATTACTCTATGGCCCGCGGGGGGTTGGAAAAACATATTTAGCTCAAGCAACTGCTGGAGAATTTGGTCTTAATTTTTTAAGCGTAAAAGTTTCGGACTTAATGAGTATGTGGTATGGACAATCTGCAAATAATGTACAGGAAATATTTAAAAAAGCACTTAAACACACTCCATGTTTACTTTTTTTTGACGAGTTTGACAGTGTTGCGGGGGAAAGAGGGGAGGTTACAACAAGTGAAGAGAGTACTCGCGTAGTAAATCAACTATTGCGGTCTCTGGAAGAAATCAGACAGTATAGGGGAAAAGTGATTGTGTTTGCCGCAACAAACAATAAAAGTGACCTTGATGAAGCCGTGATTCGTTCTGGCAGATTCGACAAACACATTTTTATTCCCCTTCCTGATAAAGATGCTCGCGCTTCAATATTTGCAAATAAGCTCAAGGGAAAGCCAACAGATCAACAGATTGATATCCTATCATTAGCAGACAAAACTGAAGGTATGAGTAGCGCTGACATTACTGCATTAGTTGACAAAGCCGTACTCAATTTATTCGATAATTCCGTATCAGGAGAGGCAAAAATACAACCACTTGACCAAAAACAACTTTTATATGCCGTGGAAAATTTTCGTGATAAACAAAAACCAAACATCAAAAAACTTAATTGGGATGAGCTTATTCTTCAGCCGGAAATTGTTTCTGAACTCAAACGGCTGGTACATCTGATAGAAAATCCAGACGCGACTCAGTCGCTTGGTATTGATCCACCAAAAGGAATCTTGCTCTATGGACCTCCTGGTACAGGGAAAACTACCATTGCAAAAGTAATTGCAAACCAGGCAAATGCATCCTTATTTAGTATAACGCAGGCAGACATCATATCTAAATGGGTTGGAGAAAGTGAAAAAAATATTAAAAAGATATTTGATGAAGCTCGAAAATATAAGCCTTCCATCATTTTTATTGACGAGATAGATGCGATCGTAAGTAAAAGAGGGGATGGTGATACCTATGGTGATAAAACAGTAAATCAGATACTACAAGAGATAGATGGCGTACAGGACACTAATTTTGTTTTTGTCATCGGAGCGACAAATAATCCAAAGAAAATTGACTCGGCACTTCTTCGGGGCGGCAGACTTTCAACTCAACTAGAAATACCCTTACCTGGCAATGCAGAACTAATTCAGTTATTCTCCCTCTATCTAAAAAAGGCTGTGACAAGTAATACATTTGATATGAAAAAACTAGCTTCGATATCACGAGGATATAGTGGGGCAGACATTAAAGAAGTTTGTAATCGAGCACTTCTTGATACCTTATCAAATAACAAATCACAACCAACCAATCTCACCCAGGAGGGAATAGAAGCGGCAATCAAAACATATAAAAAAAATGCCCAAGTATATCAAGTTCCAGACTTTTTTGGGGCCTCAGGAAAATATTCATCATCATCTATCCAGGACATCGCACAGGAATCCCGTCCTTCTGTTGTGATCATATTCAATAAAGACGCCAAAGGTAAAGTGAAAAGCTTGGGAAGTGGGATTATCGTGAGTGAAACAGGTCTTATTGTCACCAACTTTCACGTGGTAGAAAATGCCGTCTCTTTAGATATTGAACTTATTGATGGGACAAAATATCCCGTATTAAAAATTATGGGAGTTAATAGTAAAGAGGATTTAGCCGTAATACAAATTAGTTCAGGTAATAAATTAATTCCTGCGAAACTTGGAGACTCAGAAGGACTTATGGTTGGCGAAAAGATAGTTGCAATAGGAAACCCAAGCGGTTTATCTTACACTGTTTCTGACGGAATTATTAGCTCATTCCGCATTATGGAGGGAAACAAAATCATTCAAATCACTGCTCCCATCTCGTCAGGTTCAAGCGGAGGACCCATATTCAATATGAAGCAAGAAGTAATCGGTGTCTCGGTTGCTGTTATGAAAGAGGGACAGAATTTAAACTTTGCAATACCTTCAAACTCGGTAAAATTATTACTTTCCCAACAAAAAGAATTGCCCTTTTCTTCTTTACAAAAAAAATAACCTATTAATTTTGTCGTGGGACTCTTATTGCAGGAACGTAGTTTTTAGTACCTTGAGGAACATTCTTTATGGAATTATTCTCCTGTTGTTGGAAAGAGTCACTTTTTTCTTTAGGTGGCGATTCGGGGGGTTTAGGCAATCGTGATCCAATAAAATACAATATTATTAAAGAAATTATTATAAATAAAACAATAAGATCAATTTTGCGCTTCATATGAATCATTGTGGAATTTCTTCAATAAGTATACCAACTTTTACTGACATATTTACATATACTCATACTACAAATAGGAAGCTTAAATTTTCATGGCATCGGCTATGAAGTTTGCGAATTTCTTTGTAGACTTGATGAGGGGTATCTTCTAATTGAAGAAATATAAGAAAAAAGGATATATCAAATAACTACCGAAGATCAATGGTTGAATCCACAAACCATAATTTTTTTTCAAGAAAAATTTTGTCTTTGTCTTTGTAGTCGTATACAGCATTTGCTGTAATCATCTGTGAAATAGGTTTGAGGAATATGATTCGCATCATATTATTTTCACGATAAATTAATTCTGATTCTGTTAGATAATCTACCCGTTTACCTTCCAAGTTTACTGGTGGCCATTTTCGGTTTATGTTATATTTCGCAACGAGAGATTCATAACTTTTTATTTTATCCGAGGTAAAAATGAGAAAAGGCTTGGAGGTTGCATCTTTATTAATCATAAGTAAACCGGGGCTATAGAATTCACGCAGTGACCAAAACTCCTGAGGATTGATAGTACTTTGTTTTTCTGTACTCTCAAGAAATGAGGTGATCATTTTTGTACGTTTCAGAGGAAGAAAGATGGGGGAATATTTTGGGTTAATCAAAAAAAATAGCAAAAACACAAGCAAAGAAAAAGCAAAAAAAATACCCAAATGGTACAATGGAGATATGTTTTTAAGGCACAAGAAAAGTCTGTTTGTCTTCATATTTCTCTTCATTATATCATTCATCTTTTCATTTGATCTTTTAGTAAATAAAGGGCAACCAACAACGTTTGATGGTCCGACGCATTTAACAAACATTGCACAATTTTATAGAGCAATCAAAGATGGTGACATATTGCCCCGTTGGTCGGATGGATTTGCCAATTATGGAATGCCCATTCCCCTTATCGCTCAGCAATCAACCTCTTATCTGGGCGCATTGTTTAATTTTATATTTCATAATATTATTTTTTCCTACAACGTAGTTGTACTAGTCGGTGCTTTTTTATCAGTATTGTTTTTCTACTTTTTTTTAAGGTTACATACAAATATCAGAGGAGCATTACTTGGAGTTTTTCTCTTTCATTTGGCACCATATAGGATTCTAAACATCTATATTCGCGGAGCAGTACCGGAGTTTTTTGCGGGGGTATTCTTTCCCCTTGTACTTATCGCATTGTATAAATGGATTAAAGAAGAAAAAAAACAGGGGCTTTTTGTATTGGTTATTGCTATTTCTGGTCTTTTATTAACTCATCCATTTACTTTAGTAATTTATTCTTTCTTTTTTGTGCCATATACAATATATCTTCTTCACAAAAGAAAGAATATTCCCTTGAAACTTGGCTTGTTGGGAATGTTCGGTTTGCTGGGGATAGGATTAGCCGCTTACTACATCGTCCCCCTTTTTCTGGAGCTCAAATATTTTTATTATGGCACCGGAAACAGATTTCTTCCTGATCAATATCTGCGACTTGCCAGCTACATATCACCCATGTGGTATTATTTTTATCACGAAGATATTGGTACGCGCGGACACTTCATCATGTTTGGTTTAATCGAGTCAGTAATTTTAATTATTATAACGGTTATAACTGTTATAAGAACTATAAGAGGCAAATCAATTGATATGTTGCTTGGACTAACAGTACTTATAGGATGGATTATGATTTTTATGACATCACGTTTTGCAGTACCGATTTATGAACACATTTCTATATTGGGCAAGATTCAACATTCGTGGAGGATGATGTCATTATTTATCTATATTACTCCAATTCTTGTGGCTATTTACTCAAAAAATTGGAATAAATGGATTATTGTTGGGTTTATTATCATCATTGCCGTGTTGCGTTTTCCACAACTATATGGAAAAAATTATACTTTGAAGCCTGAATCAAACTATTTTTTTACCAAGGAGAATCTCCACGGGGAAGTTCTGAACATAGTTTGGACAGGTAAAACAGAAACGTATCCCGTCAAATCGCAGAAACCGGAAATAATTGCGGGTAAAGGAATAATAAAAGAAAAAGAGGTACACAATTCATGGAGAAAATATCTTATTCAGGCCGATGAAAAAATACGTATGGTCGATTACACATTTTATTTTCCCGGTTGGAAAGTATATGTTGATGGTGCTCCAACGATCATTGAATTTCAGGACATGAATTATCGAGGTGTTATAACTTATTATGTTCCGCCAGGTGTGCATAGCATACTGGTCAAATTTGAAGATACGAAAGTAAGAATGTTGGGTGATGTTATTTCCCTGACTTCGTTTGTGTTATTTATTCTTCTTTTTTTTCTTCGAAAGAAGTTCGGGGCATCAAAGTTTTTATTTTGATTTAAGTAATCGAGCAAGAAGCTTTCCTTTCAAATTTGTTTTTTTAATTCCTTTATTATTCGTCCAGTATTGAGTTTCAAATAGCCCATCAGCAAAAAAAGCATTTATTTCAGATGTAAGCTTGTTTACTTCTGTGATTGGATACTTTTTTAATTCCCACCAGTAAAAATAAACTAAAAAGCTGTAAAACATCTGTAGAAATGCCAAAACAAATCCATGCATACCATCTTTATATCCGTCAAAAGCAAAAAATCGACTGATAAATTCTGAAAGCGCATTTTTTACAGCTAAAGTGAGGGAATATGAAGATATCTTTATCTTTTCAGAAGCCTCAGCTTTTGCGTAACGAAGGGCTTTTGAAAAATATTCATCAAGGGATTCATAGTTATAGTGAACAATTGCGAGACTTTCATTTTCCGCAACTTTATATTCTTTTCCTGATGTGGCAGGTTGCTTGTGGATTTCAGTTAGCCAAACGACTGCGTCTTTTTTGAAAAGTCTTACCTGATAATCCGGCCACCAACGGGAATGCTGGATCCATGCGCCAAAGATGATATTTTTCCGCGGTATGGAAAAATAATCGCAGTTTTGCATATTTTCAGATAATTCTTTTTTGAGCTCTTTTGTCAATACTTCATCAGGATCAAGAAATAATACCCACTTTTCTTTTGCCTGTTCCTTCAACTCTTCACGGATAAGCTCAACATAAGACACTTGCTTCAATTTAACATTAAATTGAAGCATGGGATAAGTAGATAATTTTTTCTTTAGTTCAGGATTAATGCCAAGATCCACAACTATTATTTCTTTGACAAAATCCTTTATCGATTCAACCGCCTCAATAATATGAAGCGGATTATCTTTTGCTACGATGATTGCAGATATTGGGTTCATACTTTATTTTACGAACAATGATTGTAATTCTTTTATCAAATTAATTTTGAACAATAATAAAAGCACGAGATAATAAGTCAGAGCTCCAGAAAGCGCTGATAACGCAAGGCCTAGGTATCCTAGATAATAGGTTAGTGGCATGACAATGTATAAAACGATACCCATACAGACGGTCGAAAGCAACGATTGATATATAGACTTAAAAAAATGAAAAGAAATATATCTTTTTGCAATAAAAGACACGGCTAAAGAGGATGAGGCAATAATTAAAAGAACATAAGAGAACCCAAAGTATCCAAACCAGAGAGTAAATAAGGGGGTAAGGATCCATGTGGTGACGGTCCACACAAACATAAGAGTGAATGATATCTTTACTTTTCCGAGTGCATTAAATAAATTCATAAAAGGTGATGAATAGGACGAGAAAAGTGAGGCGAGACAGAATACATAAAATAATGGAAGTGCTGGAGCCCACTTATCATATTTTGGGATTATAAAAACCAATATTGGCATGAACATAGTCATAGTTATAAGCGTGGGGGCCAAGATGAGCGTTTGGTAATAAAGTATCCGGTCAATGACTTTACCGATCTGTGCTTTATCATTTTGGATGCGGGAGATAACCGGAAAGAGAACGCGGCTGATATTATCCATAATAATCCGTATGGGTGCCTCAGCCCATTTTTTAGCCCAACCAATGTATCCGAGAGCTTCAAATCCGAGTATTTTTCCCAAAAAGAGAATAATGAGATCGTCTTTAAAAAGGGCAAGAAAAGATGAGGCTTGGAAGGGGAGACCAAAGGAAAGAAGCTGTTTCAGGCTTTTTTTTGATATGCCGATGGTTGGGCTCCATGGTGAGAGAATATAGATAAGGATGAGTCCCGTTATAGCCCGAAGTAAAACAGCGATAGTAAAGCTCCAGAGTTCAAATTTAAGTATGGCAAAGATAATGACCGAAAGATAAAACACCGTATTCTCAATAACTTGTACCAGGACTATTCTTTGAAATTTAATTTTGCGCTCTAAAAATATGGAGGGAATAGTTTTAAGCGATGAAATAAAAAAAGATATAAGAAGCGCCCAATAGAGATACACTCCTTCGGTCGGTAATTTGTAAAATCCTTTTACCAAATCAGTGACAAGAAAACCTACAGAAATTGCGACGATAATCATGCACTGTTGTACGGTGAATGTCGTTTTCACATCATCGTCAGATACTTCCTTTTTTTGCACGAGAGAGGCGGCGAGCCCGATATCCGAAAAATAGTTGAGTACGGAGATGAGGGAGAGGGTGGTGATATACATGCCAAAGATTTTTGGTGTAAGAAGTATGGTAACAACCAGATTTGCCGCTAGACCCAAAAAAGCAGAGTACCCGCTTTGAAAAAAAAGGCTTAAGGTACTAATAAGTGTTTTTCTTTTTATTTGAGCAAAGGTTTCAGTTTGTTCCATAAGGGTTTATAGATAAGTATACTCATTAAAAATAACAACGTAGCTAACGTGACAAGATTACCCATCTTTTCAATAAGAGTTTCCCTATAGAAAACCGTAATTCTATCCTGGTTTTGTGCGTACATTTGTGGTCTTCCCAGAAGGTCAAATTTGTCAGGTATGACGTTTTTTCCATTTATTTCTATCTGCCAGAAAGGGAAATAATGAACATCGACTGTAGTGAATCCTGTATGTTCAATAATATATTCTTTTTGAAACCCCCCTGGTTTTTCCACTTTGAACGGTTTATTTTCAATTGATCTCCAGAATGCATAATTTGCTGTTTTGGGGAGATATTCCGCCATATGATAAGCCGCTTTTTGACCGATAAATTTATTTGACGCAAGGTTGTTATTATATTCATCTACAGAATAAAGCCAGGGTTTTGAAAAATATTTACTCGAATTGAAAAGAAAAATACCGATAAGAAGAGTAAGGACTATTTTTTTATAAGGAATAGGTAGTGTATGTGCCAAATATCCCGCAAAGAAAGCAAATAAGAAGGAACCAAATACAAGAAAGCGCCAGGGGAATTGAAATAATGAAAAAACAGGAGATAACAGATCCCAAATAAACGAAGATTGATAGGTTGTAAGAAATAATGAGAATATTCCTACGAGTAAAAGAAATAAAAACAACTTTCTTTGCTTTTTTTCATCTTTAAAACGTATAAGAAAGGTTATTATTCCCAAAAACCCAAGAATTATGTGAAGTTTGCCGAGAGTAAAAGGCATAGTGTCGCGGTAACATCCCGGTCCTGAGCCACCAAATTCCCATCGAGGTGCGCTCCAAATTTGTCCGGCACATAAAAAATGATCATGATAATTTGTTTTTTCAGCTATGTAGGACGCATATGTTAAACGTGATTCAATAAGACCGGGTAAGAGAAAGTATGAACTCAAAGTGAGAGCAATGACAAAGGCTAATAACAATTGTTTTTTATGAGGCAATAATAAGATAAACAAGACAATTAGAAGAAGGGAAACAAGAGATAATACATTATGAACAGTGAAAAGAGCAGACAATATGAATACAGTCAAAAAAAAAGTGAGTTTTGATTTTTTTTCACTGTGAAGATGGAGAATATATAAACTTAGTGGGAACAGTACGAGAAACCAAATTTCGCCCAAATTTCCTCGGATGAATATTTCAATTGCAATCCACAAAGAAGATGTGTACACCACTCCTCCCAATAAACTTGCTTCATTTGAAAAAAAGCGTTTAAGAAGTAAATATATAGCAACAAAAGACAAAATAACAGCAAGGAGAAATGATGCTTTAACCGCAAGAGGAATAGGAATGCCAATAAGGTTAAGGCTTGCAGTTATCCAATATGATGTTGGAGCATAAAAGTTAAACACAGGGAATCCTAAGCCTTGTGAGAAATCCGGCCCCACGCGGGGTGGGATAACGCCCGATGTTATATTTTTTACAAACTGTTGTACACGGGCGGGTTGGGTATCATCATGAAAGTCAAACATCCGCGGATCAAACGGGTTCAGGGTTTTTCCCAGAAAAAAAATAACCGCCGCCAGTACCAACATAAAAGATATTATTTTTGCCATATACGACTCCTTATATTATAATACAGCAGATCCTATTAGCATCTTATATGAAGAAATTTTTTAGATTCCTAATTAGTTGGTCTCCTCTCATCGTTATAGTTGTATTTGCTGCTTTTATCAGATTTTATAAACTCGGATCGTTGCCCTTCAATCTACAGGAGGATGAAGTGATGACGGGATATGTAGGACGCTTCATCCTTAAAAATGGCAAAGACGTGTATGGAAATCCATGGCCCTTATGGTATTTTGATAAATTCGGTGATTTTTATATCGTGCTTCCCATATATTTGAAAGGATTATCCACCTTTTTATTCGGAGTGAATGAATTTGCAATACGTTTTCCCAGCGCCTTTTTGGGAGCTTTAAGCGTTATTCCTATCTTTTTTATTTCCTATTGGGTATTTGAAAACAAAAAAATAGGGTATTTATCGGCTTTGACAATGGCTATCATGCCTTGGCACATTATATTATCACGCGCCTCCTCAGAGGGAATTATGGGAATATTTTTTTACGGTTATGGCTTAATGCTTTTAATTGGTTATCTTAAATGGAGTAGGAATTTACTTATTTTTATTTCATATCTTTTTTTCTTAATCAGTTATTGGATTTATCACCCTTATAGAGTGATTGTTCCGCTCACCCTTCTTTCATCAATTGCAATCCTCTTTATCTACAAAGATAAAAAGAGATTGAAAGCTCTTTTTATTGGTTTGGTACTTTTTGTTTTACTTACAGGATATATCAGTACAACAAAATGGGGAAAAGGGAGATTTCTTCAAACATCTATTTTTAGTCCTAGCTCAGAAGTTCAGCTGAAACTACAGGAGCTTATTTTTGATGAGGGTCAAAGACGCATACTCCTTGCCCGCATTTTTCATAATAAATTTTTAGGATATGGAAGAGAATTTATGCGGCAATATAGTAGTTATTTTTCTGGCGAATATCTTTTTACCAAAGGGGGACTATCTTATGCGTATTCTGTACCTCAACAAGGCTTATTATATTTTTCTTTCTTAGCATGTTTCATAGCGGCACTCATATATTTACTAAAGAAAAATTTTCCCAAAGAACAAAAGATATTGATTATTTTTTTAAGCACCCTTCTTTTTCTTATACCAATACCTGCAAGCCTCACCTATATTGATTCTCCCAATATTCAACGATCTGTTGATATGACGATTATTATAAGCATATTCGCTGGACTGGGCGCATATGTCTTATATAAAAAAAAGAAATTAATATTTTTTATTACTTTATCCATTTTAATTTTCGAAATAATTAATTTTTGGCACAATTACAGTCTTCATTCGAATTTATTTACTAGTATGTATCGAAATGATGGACAAAAACAACTTGTCAATTATGTGAAAGATAATCTCTACAAATATGTAGAAGTGTATATTCCTTCATATGGAACAATGTCAATGTATTATTTATTTTTTTCCAATGACTTTACGTCATCTTACATTGATAAAATTAAATACGATGTGAAGCTTGAACAAGCGGGGAAAGTGAGGTTTGTTGACGCAGATTGTATCAATGAAAAAATTTCAAAGGAAAATCTTAGCAGAAACATAATGATCGTAGAATTGTACACTTGTAAGGTTAATCGTGATAAATTCATCCAACTAGGCTTGATTGGAGGGGTAAATAAAGCACTCAATTTTCAGGTAATTATCCCAAGGCTCTAGTTGCTTTTTGTTAGTTCAAGAAGATGGATTACTGATTTACGATCAGCTTTATAATAGCTACGGATAAGTCTCACCGGCCAATTTTGAGGATATTCAAGTTGGTGCGCAGTAGCTATGAACACCTGTTTGTTTTCAAATAGGTCTTTTTGATGGAGGGATAATTCTTTATCGGTGAGTGGCCAATAGCCTTTAATAAATATTTTATCCCCAGGGCGAAGAAAAGTGTCAAGAATATCTCCCAACATGCCAAAATCTCCCTCGGCTAATATAATTACTTCTTTTTCTTTTGATTTCCCGCGAGCATATTCTATTATTTCTTTTGCACCATATCCAACCGTTTGCCCTATGACATATTGTCCACGATCAGTGGGAGGAAATATAATTTTTTTGTAATCAAACCACATAAAATAATCAAAAACCAATGCCGATAGGATAATGGTTAAGAGCGATATGAATAATATTTTTTTATTCCCAATTTGACTGAGGAAATATGATGCAAGGATTACAATCAGAGAGCCAAAAAATATAATGTATCTAGGAAAAAGAACTTTGGTTAAAAAAGCTATTCCCAGATAGGGGACAAGGATCCACAATAAAATATAGAAAGCGAGCTTTCTATTTCTCCTAAATAATGTAAATAGACCAAATATTCCAAATGGAACTATCATCCACCCCAATTCCGAAAATACATAGTGAGGGATAGTGGTTGTATTGTTCAAAAAAACCGCTAATGGACTACTTAACCACTCACTAAATGTCATAACGAAAGTCTTATTTTTTTCTTCTACAAAATGGAGAAAAGGAGATAGTCGTTGGATGTTATAAATAGCCATTGCAAGAACGCCCGTTACTCCAAAAAGGAAGAGAAAGGATACGATTTTTGTTATTTTTATTTTCCGAAAAAGATCTTTCATGAGGATGGGCGCAAAAAGAGACATTCCCAAAAATACCCGGACCGAAGACTTAGCAAGTAAACCCATACCGGCCACAAGTCCAAATATGATCGCCACATCCAACCTCATCGTATTCACGAGAAGTACTGAAAAAAATAGTATCCATATAAAAAAAGCATTCACTCCCGAGTCAACCATAGCTATGCGGTCATAGAAGAGAAAGTAAGGAATAAAGATATACAAAAGTCCTCCAATTTTAGCGGCCCTCTTTCCAAAGAAATAAAAAAGGAGAGTAATCATTCCCGTAAGTCCCATAAACCCGGTTGCAACCGAAAATAGTCGTCCTCCTACGAGTGCATTATTGGGGAACAGTTTGAGAAAGGGTATCGTCCCCCAGGTTTGGAGAGGCTGTTTGCCGTCAGTCAATGAAATAAATCTCCATGAGGCATCATGCCATGCAACTTTTGCCCAGTGGATATAGATTCCTTCATCATTAAATATGGGAAGTTGTTCAAGGTTAATGAGGCGCGTTAAGAAGTAGAGAATGACAAGTCCCGAGATAAAAAAAAAGTCTTTTTTTGTGAAATGTTTCTTAAAAAACGCAAAAACATGTTCGATGTCAAACATATGTGTTCATTATATCATTATCGTGCCTGTAAAAGCAGATAGGTTTTATTTTCTCCTATTTGATAATTTGCCCTTTCCGGGATGATTTTTTCATCATTTTTCTCCAAAATCAGACACTCATTTCCCTTTAGCGATTTCAACTCATTTATTACTTCATTTGTTGTATAAAAATAAGTTGTATTTACATCTGCATAATATGCTATTGATGGGTGATTTCCCCACCACGTTGTTGTTGAGATGACGAGGTCCATTGATTTAAGGGTTTTATAAGAGCTTCGGGTATCTCTCCCAACTAACACAAACAACCGAGAGCACTTATTTTTTTTTGCGTCCATCGCAATAAGTTGATGATCCTCCAGGTTTGAGAAGGATTGAGTAAGAAGAGAATTGATTGGGGTGATGAACATAAAGTAAAAGACCACTACAAGAATTCCTGCAAAAATAAGAGGTATTGTTTTCTTTCTAAGAAGTATGAGCGGATAGGACGCAAGGAGGGCAAACTGGGGAAGAACGGGGTAGATGTACCACTCAATCTTCGTCTTGGTCAGATTGAGAAATACGAACCAAGGAACAAAAAACAACGTTAAAACTGCAATATATCTTTCAGATTTCTTCTTAAAAAAAGAATAAGTGAGATACCCAATCGAAAGAAGCGCCGGGACGAGAAAAAATTTCAACTGGTCGATAAGCACGGTCACATAAAATGTCCGCTGACCGAAGTGTTGCTCAATTGATGCCGTAACCCGCTTAAAATGACTGTCGATAAAATGGTATTGGATAAAATCATACCCATAGACGATAAACATTCCTATAAACCAAATACTTGATATACCAACATGCATTCCTAAATGCTTAAGACGGGAAACAAATTGTTTCTTACTAATTCCTTTTGTTGCATATTCAAAAAGATGGTAGCTGAGAAACATAATCGGTGGGAAAAACCCAAGAAGTGATTTGCTTAAAGTCGCAATGAGGAGAAAAATTACCGAGACAATTACATTTTCATACCACAACACGTATCCTAGCCAGCCTAATAGAAGAAATACGTCAACATTCAAAGCCTGGGAGCGTTGAAAATATATAGGCAGAAAAGCAGTTATGATGATGGAAAGAAGAGAAATTATTTTTGATTTGGTTACTCTTAACCCCAGAATATAAAGAAAAACTAATGTAACACAACTGAGAATGAGGGTCGCTATCCGCGTGGTAATTTCCGGTGCAAAAGGGAGAAGTTCAATTATTCCATAAAATAAAGAAGGAATGGGGGGTTTATCCAGCCAGGGACGACCTTGCCATAGAGGAACTAATAAAGACTTGCTCCTCATCATCTCACGCCCAACTTGAGCATAGATTGACTCATCCCAGTCGTAAAAAGGTGCACTTCTCTTGATGATGAGGTAAGTAACAAGTAAGAAGAACCCCATAATAAAGAGCAATAGAGGAAGATGGTCAAGAAATATATTATTTTTTCTTACTTTCATAGCTAAGGTATGTGTTGAAATGAATTGAGATAAGAATAATCATGGGAATGAATAATAACAAGAGGTAGCGGGGAAACATAGGAATGATAAATAAGTAAAGATTATAAATTATTATAAAAGAAACCAGCATCCATTCTGAAAAGGAAATATTCTTTCTCTCTTTTTGTTTAACTATTTTATAAATTACAAATGCTGCCGTCATAAATATGATGCTCCATGTAAAAGACCATTCACTATAGTGTGATACGGGGTTATTGTCAGACCAGAACTTCCAACTTCCGGTGAATATAAGGCGGAGATAATTTCCTGCAAATTCGATGATATTGATACCCGCCTGCTTATAAAAAGCGATAATATATTTTTGCACTCCAAGCCATTGCCGGAAGCTTCCACCTTTGATAAAAAAAACCGTGTATGAACTTATAAAAACGAGTATTCCTCCTATTTGAAGAAGGAGCCATTCTTTTATTTTTATTTGTTTAGAAAACAAAGTCAAAACAGCAAACCATGCGGAGAATAAAATAAAATGAGTTAAAAATGTTTTTACAGACAATAAACACCCATAAAAAAATATAGCTCCAATAAGAAAATGAATTTTATTTTTTATTTCGTACAGTATCAAATGGAGCAGTAATAATAGAAAAAATGTGAGTTGGAATAACTCAAGCTGAGGTCCATGGATGAGTTGGTCGATAAACAAAGAATGCGTTGCGGTTAAAAATATTACGATTGATGAGGCAAGGTATGAATTGGTACTCAATAAAACGATCGTAAAAACCGTAACCAAAGCTATAAATCCAAAGATCGGAAGAATAACATTCTCATTCCTGAAAACTTTAATAGAAAGGCCAATGAGGTATTTTCCTAAGGGAGGGTGTTCCGGATTAAGAAGAGTCGGATTTGATCCCTTCATATACTCATTACCCACATACGTGTAAAGCGTTGCATCAGAAACGCCCTTACTACGAACTGAAGTGAGAATATCTCTTTTTACTTTTTCTACATCCTCCTTACCTTTGTGCTCATCTGCATAATTATTCCAACCCGTATACCCCTTTTTCAAAGCCCACGCATCAAGCTCTTTGAGGGGGGATATGTTTTGTGATTGTTGCCACTGTGATTGGTCGTATTGTCTTTTCGTTGCTTCATAATTGAACTTGGAGAGATAGAGCGAACGATTTTGGAATATTATCGTTGCGAAATATAGGAACGCAAGGACAATGAGTATTGCTGAAATAATATTTTGGTTTTTTATCATTTTTTATTGCAGATAGCTGGTAATATCTCTTTGTGCTTCAAACGCTTCTTTAAATACTTGAGCTTGATGGACAAAATAAGTTCGCAGTTCGTAAAATGACGAAGCGCTGACAATAATGACGATTACAACTAAGAAAACTTTTTTAAGAACAGGTTTTTGTAGAAAAGAGATGTTACTAAGCTGTTTAATTGTAAGACCGATAAAATAAACCACCGATGGGATGACGGTGAATGTTCTCAGCATATTTGGATTTTCCCATGGGTATGTTACGAGAGTTGGAGCAAGAGAAAGAAAAAACCAGAGGAGGAATAGTTGGTTATTTCGTTCCTTTATTTTTATAATCGCAAGTAGTAATC
>CAYITZ010000028.1:0-15547 GCA_964366485.1 uncultured Gammaproteobacteria bacterium | reverse complement strand
ACAGGACGATACTTGCAATAAGTGCAGTTAGGGTTGCCAAAAAGAGAAGAACGGTGTTGAAGGTGCTTTCAAAATTGTTGGTTTCTTTTATTCCCCATTTTTTGTGATCCAGAGGAGTAAAATTCTTGCCCATATCTGTTGATTATATAATAATTTACCTGTTGTAATTGTGTCATTCCCGTGAAGACGGGAATCCAGGCGCCTAGATCCCCTCCTTCGAGGGGATGACTAATTCTTAGAAGGCTGTAATGACGGATCTTGAACTTGAGTTGGAATAGACTCTGCTTGTTTGACCGGAGGAGTACTTCCTGCGTCTTCATACAATTCCTGTAATTTACTACTTGCGCATTTTGAACATACAGGGGTTGATTGCGTAATAATTTCAGTTTCAAATCGGTTCGCGCACACTTCACATGCATATTTTTTTACTATGTTCTTGCTTGTATTTCCGACTGATCCTTCTGTTTTATCCAAATTAAATACAAAGTTCTGTCCGTCAAAATCAACTGCAACTTGATTGCCCGGGCCCATCTTCTTTTCAATGATGAGACTTGAGATGGGATTCTCCACTAATTTTTGAATCGCGCGACGCAAGGGGCGAGCTCCAAATACAGGATCAAATCCGTTGCGGACTATTTCTTTGACAGCCGCATCCGAACAGCTAAATCCCATATCTTGCTCCTCCATCGCTTTGACTACACTTTTCAATTGAATCTCTACAATGCGCTTCATGTGAATAAAGCGGAGAGGTTCAAACATGATAACTTCATCAAATCGGTTGATGAGTTCGGGACGGAAAAATTTGTGAAGTTCTGCCATGACTTTTTCCTTGAGATATCCGAATTTTTTCTTTTCAATTTCATCATCAACTTTCAGTTTTTCTTCAACTTGACTTTGGAGGGGAAAATCCTTTCCAAAATATTCATCCATCCGTTGCATCGTCCATTTTGTTTCGGAAGATAACTTAAACCATACTACTTCACCTACTACTATTATCTCCTTGCCCGCGGGTGAGAAGGTGTGGATGTCCCAATAGGTGGTGGGTAATGTTCCTTTTTCGATTGTTTGACCTTCAAAATAATCTTTTAAGAAGCCCGTCTGCCAATCATCAGCATTCATCTTCCGTCTCCAAAATCGATCTTTATAAGTTACAATCTCCATCTCATCCGGAGTAAAACAATGGGTTTTGAGACTTGCGGTCGGAAGTTGTTCATCGGGCGCGTCGGGAAGGGCGTTAATAACGACTCCTTTTTTGAAATATTCAATTAAGGTCGTCTTCTCCCATGATTTACCCGTCGTTGAGGTTCGATAGTACATGTCTCCGACTTTGGTGACCGCTTCCACTCCACTCCCTGACATTGCCTGCGTATCAAATCCATGGATGGGAAAAGTCGCCTTTTCTTGACCTGTAATTTCTTGACCAGCAAAATAGTCGAGAAGCATTTTTTCATTCCACTTACTTGCCTCGCCGCCAGGCGTGCCTTCTTTTTCAAATACTTTACTTCCAATCGTCAATATTTCTCGTCCTCGTGGAGAAAAAGTATAGGTTGAAAGGACATTGGGTTCTTCAACTTGATCTTTTCCCGACTTCATCAGTTCGGCCTGGATGACTTGAGACCCTATGTTGGACGTACAGATGACGACCGTGTTTTTAAAAGTAACGGTATGGCCTTTATTATCAGTTAATCGCCCATCGTCAAGTACCTGAAGTAAAATATTGAAAATATCCGGATGCGCTTTTTCGACTTCATCAAATAGGACGACTGAGTAAGGTTTGCGGCGCACTGCCTCAGTCAGCTTCCCCCCTTCCTCATATCCTACATAGCCTGGTGGTGCACCTAAAAGCTTCGCAACTTCGTGCTTTTCCATATACTCGGTCATGTCAAAGCGGATCATGGCCTCCTCTTGGCCAAAGAGAATATCAGCCAAGGTTTTGGCGAGTTCGGTCTTTCCGGTTCCAGTTGGCCCCAGAAAAACAAAGCTTCCGATGGGGCGCTGACTTGATTTAAGTCCTGCGCGACCACGTCGCACCGCTTGCGCGACTGAGGAAACCGCATCTTCTTGTCCTATGAGCCGTTTGTGCATGATGTCTTCCAGATGGGCAAGTTTATCCATTTCGGTCCCGGTAATTTTTGAGATGGGGATTCCTGTCCAGCGGGAAACAATATCTTTGATTATTTGCTCGGAAATGGCGGTCGTTGTCTGTGCTTTTTTTGTGTTGTAATCGTCTTTCTTTTCATTCAATTCGGACTGTATTTCGGCAATTTTTGAGTGTAAAACTCGCACTCTTACTGGATCTCCCGATTTTTCACTTTCCTTTACCTCTTGGGTTAACTCAGCAATGCGCGTTTCTAGTGAGCGGATATTCTCAGGGAGCGAAAGAAGAGGAAGTCGGACAGCCGAGGCCGCCTCGTCAATTAAGTCAACCGCTTTATCCGGTAGGAATCTATCACCCACATATCTTTTGGAAAGTTTAACTGCCGCCTCAATTGCGGAGTCCGGTATTTGTACCCGATGAAACGCTTCATATTTTCCTTTTATGGCTTTTAACATTTTTATGGCTTGTTCTTCAGTTGGCTCAGGGACAACGATGGGTTGAAATCTCCTCTCAAGTGCCGGATCTTTTTCAATATATTTGCGGTATTCCGTCAAAGTAGTCGCACCGATGAGTTGCATCTCACCACGGGATAATGCGGGTTTCAAGAAGTTGGCGGCGTCTGAGGACCCCTCGCCTCCCCCTGCCCCCATGATATTGTGAATTTCATCGATGAATAGAATAATTTGGCCCTTGTTTGCTTTTACTTCGTCAAGAAGATTCTTCATCCTCTCCTCAAACTCTCCCCGATGTGATGCACCAGCCAAGACCGCCATAAGATCAAGGGAAAGAATACGTTTATTCAGAAGTGATTCAGGAACCTGCTTGGCAACAATTTTTTCAGCAAGTCCTTCAACGATTGCAGTCTTTCCAACGCCTGCCTCGCCGACCAGGGCGGGATTATTTTTTGACCTGCGTGAAAGGATATGAATGACCCGTTCGATTGTTTCGTAACGCTCAACCACTGGATCAAGAAGGCCTTGCGCAGCTTTTGCAGTTAAGTCAATCGTATATTGTTCTATACTGCTTTTTTTCTTCTCAGCCGCTTTTTGGTCTTCCATGAGCCCTTCTTTTTTTCCCACAATTATTTTATTCAAATCTTCTTTTTTCAATCCCAATTTTGAAAGGACTCGTGCACCGATCCCCTCGCCTTCTTCATACAAAGCAAGGAGAAGGTGTTCGGGAGAGATAAATTCAAATCCCAGTTTGCGCGCAACCACGAGTGAGTTATCTAAAATTCTTTTTAACCGTGGAGAATTTTGCGGAGGATTCAATTTATTTCCTCCACGTTTATAGAGTGGTGCGATTTCCGTCTCAACCAACTGCGGTTGTATTTTTAATTCGGTGAGAAGCTTATAAATCTCCCCGTCTGCGAGTAATCCGTGCAATACATGTTCACTATCAATAAATTCATCCTCGAGTTCTTTTGCTTTTGTCTGAGCTGATAAAAATACGCGATTGGAACGTTGAGTTAAATGCGTCATGAGATCCAAAGCCGCTCTCTTTTGTGCATCGATGTTTGAGGTTAAAGGTTTTGTTCCGATACTTGGAGAAGGGGCCATGGGTTTTACCGGTGGTTGATTGGGTGAGGAATTAACTGACGCAATAATATTATTTATATTTTGTACTTGAGGGGATTGAGGTGTTTTATTCACAGCGGGTACAGCTACTTGAGGTACTTGCGCCTGAGGTGTTGCGCTTGCATTCTGAGTTGGTTTTTTTATAAAATCAAAGAAGCCGGCCATGTTTTCATTATGATGAAAAGTCGGTCCATTGTCAACACAATCATGAATAATTCAAAAAAATATTTAGCCATTGGTGTATTTATTCTTATTTTTGTATTGATAATATTATCCCTTCTTCAATCTCTAACTGCACCGAAAAATATCTCTCCCAATTCTCCTTTTCCAACTTCTGTGGCGACGAATCAGTATTCAGGCGGATCAACGCGTACAAGAAACGCTTCCTCTTCGATAAATCAAAACATAAATAATTCACAATCCTCAGGCGGCACATCTTCGGTCATATCTAACTCTAATGAGTTGATTGATGAAAGAGCTTTTTTACAAATGAATGAATTGAAAAAGAAGCTTCCCGTTGAGACAAATGACTTTATTTTGAAATATGCCCCTAACTTGGATAAATTGGTAGTGACAAGGAAGACTCCCTCAGCTGATCAAGCATTTTCCTCATTTGCAAAAGGAAGAAGTTATCCACTCTTAATTGATAACCCAAAGACGACCATCATCTCGGATAAAACCATGGAGCAAGTGCAGACTCCCTATGCTACCAAAAGTCCGGAGCAACAACTGGGAACTATCGTGACTCTTTTTAATTTATTACTACAACCTCCCGTTATAAACACTCCAGCGCCTACCCTTGTCCCAACCGTTATTCCAACCATTATTCAATCTTCATCCTCAAGTCAATCATCTCAATCATCCACCAATCCATCTTCAGGTGGGTCATCTAATAAAAACGGATATGTATATTACTCCCAATGCCAAGGTTCTTATGACTCTTATCCTTTAGCCGAGGGTTGTAATGTATGCCAGGCAGGGTGCGGGCCAGTAACTGTTTCCATGATTCTTTCAAGTTATATAGATCAAAAATATACTCCTCCCGAGGTGGTTGAAATATATAAGTCCAACGGGTGGGCCGCATGTGGCACCGGCTTAAGTTATGCAAAGAGTGTGCTGACGAGTCGCGGAGTTAAGACGTCTGATTATATACTTCCCTTTTCCGGGCGAGAGTACAGCATCGATGAAGTGAGAGATGATTTTAAATCATATTTGGACAATGGTTGGACCTTATTTGTATTAGCTTGGTTTAAGCCAAATCAGGGATATGGTCATTATTTTTGGATTACAGACATTGATCAAAATGGTAATGTGTTAGCGTATGATCCGTGGTACGGCGCAGGACAGAGTGCTCCCATCAATCAGAATGTACGTTATCCATTACCCAAATATGCCGCCGCCTTTGCGGTGAAGAAATGATATGAAACCTGAAATCAAACTCTACTACATCATTCCCGCCATTTTTTTAGTCATTCTTGTTGTTATTATTTTATTATTACCGAAAAATAAAAATGAAACGCCTGGCGTCGCAATACCCACTCGCGGACCTCTCCCAACCCGTATTCAACTAGAAGAAAAGATCGTTCCTTCACGCGCTCCTACCCTCATTCCCCACCCGAAAAATGGTACTGGAGTATCCGATGAACAAAATATATCCAAGGAAGAAACAGATCTTGCAACTCAAAAAAGAGAGCTTCGTAAGAAGACACCCCTTACTCACTCATCCTTTACCATGACGTTTGATTTTTCAACCGATCAGTTTGTTGTTGTGTTAAATGAACCCAAAAATAGTAACCAAACAATCTTTAATAATTGGCTCAAAGCAAATTATCCTGGAATACCGTTAGATAGATTCGCGTTTAAATAGCTTGATGGTAGAAAGTAGAGAGTTGAGGGTTGAATTTTGAGGATAGAAGTTAGAAAATAGATAAAAGGAAATGATAAGATCGTTTCGAGACCTTGAAATATATAAAGAATCATATAGCCTCATGATTGTTCTTCATAAAGAGATGTTTAAGTTGCCCACATATGAAATACGTGATCTTATTTCGCAAATAAGAAGAGCTTCTAAGTCTATTCCGTCAAATATAGCCGAAGGTTGGGCTAAACGAAACCATGAAAAAGAATTCAAAAAACATTTAGATATAGCACTTGGATCAACAAATGAAATGGAAGTACATATTGATACGGTAAAAGACTTGAATTATCTGAATACGGTTTTTTGCACTGATATTTTGGTTCGATATCAAAAACTTGGAGGTAAGATTGTCAACCTCAAAAAAAATTGGCGTACTTTTTGATTCCATCCTCCATTTTCCACCTTCAAAATTCTACCTTCCATTCTCTACCCTCAAAGTTCTATCTTCTATCTTCTACCTTCCATTTTTATTGTACAATGATTCTATGTTCTCTCTTTTTGACCTGAAGATTATCTTGCGGACAGCCGCCTCATGGGGGAAAAAAATATTTCTCGTAATATTTGTTTATGCAGTAGTCGTGAGCCTGTTTATTCACTTCATCGGAGCAGATAAAAAAACGTTAAATAAACCCGCCCAGACGACGTATCAACAAAACAGATTGAAACTCTATACATTAGTAAATAATCCCGAACTAAAAAAAACAAAAGAAGGAAAGAAGACGCTCGCGGTTTACCGATCCGTCATCTGCAGTCTTACCGGAGATACCTGCACTGATAACCCCGCAGACGCATCCAAATATCAGGCAAAAAGTTTGACCGGCCAGCTTACCAATCTCTTCATGCTTCCCCTCATGAATCCTCCCGCCTCAGGAGTTTATTGGGTTCGCACTTCTTTGCAGGATGCCGGATTTGTTCCCCAAACGTATGCGGCTGAGGGTATTGGTTTTTCCTCTCTTCGTCCTATTATGAACCTCTGGAAAGTATTTCGCGATGTATCTTACATGTTATTGGTCGTCGTCCTCATCGCAATCGGTTTCATGATCATGTTCCGCATGAAAATAAACCCTCAAACGGTCATAAATATTGAGAATGCCTTACCGCGGATTGTAGTTGCCATGCTCCTCATCACTTTTTCATTTGCGATAGCCGGATTCTTAATTGACATGATGTATGTGTTGATTGCAATAATCATTTCGCTTGTAAGCGGTAACGGAGCTTTTTATGATATTGGCAAAATGCAGAATAATTATTTAAACGGGAGCGGGATGACATTGTGGGAAAGTATATTTAATAATCCCGCGAATATTAATGGTGAAGCGGCTGGATATGATCAGAATTTTGGTTTTCTTGGTAGTTGGTATAAGCTAACTTACTTGGGAAAAGCAGTTATTATGAATATGCTTACTGCGCTTCCCTCCACTATATCAATGACTATCTATGGGGTTGTAAATTTTGTAATTGGTTTTATAATCACCGCAGGTTTTGTTGCGGTAATTCATCATTTTGTTGCCTCGGCGGTTGAAAATGTCGCGGCTGGAACATTTGATATAGGTGGCTTACCAAAAGTAATTACTGTTCCTTTTGTGTTATTTCTTTCAACGGCATTTGGTTTTGGACTTGGACCAACTTTTATTATTCCTGCACTTGCAGGTATTGCAATTTTTTTTACTATTCTTTTTCTTTTTTTTCGGATCTTTTTCATGCTTTTCAAGGCATATCTTCAAATTATTTTTCTTACAATTATAGCTCCATTCATGCTTTTATTTGAGGCGGTACCGGGCAAATCAAGCTTTTCAACTTGGATTAAACACCTTATGGCTGATATCTTTACTTTTCCGATCGTCATAGCCATCCTCACAATTGGCTTTGTTTTAGCAAATCAGCTGTCAACTGAAGTTAATTTTTGGAGACCTCCATTTTTAAATATGCTTGATGCGGCACTTCTCCCCGTATTTATTGGTATGGGTATTCTTTTTATGACTCCTGATTTGGTCAAACTTACCAAAGAACAACTCTTTGGAATCAAGGATCTCCCGTTGAGCTTCGGCTTCGGCACCTTCTTCGCGGGAGCGGGAGCGGCTGGTGGTGGAGTTATGAGTGGCTTGGGTACATTGAGTACAGCTAATTTGGGTATGTCCGCTTTAACTGGTAGACAAAATTGGAGAGAGATATTCACTGGTGGAAAAAAAGAGAACGAAGTTGCCACAGGAGAAAAAACACAACATTCTTCAGCATCACCACAAAAAGGAGCTCAAAGAGGTGGTTAACTAAACCTCGGTATTCGAAGTATCCTCACTCCTATTAGCTGAAGAATGAAGACTGAGAATATGATAAGCATGAGCCCTGTGATACATGAGGTCATAAGCTGTTGAGCTTTCTTTATTTTCTCTGCCTCACCGCCCGAAGTCTGCATCATGAAGGCCGCATACATAATACAAAGCATAGAAATACCACCCGCGAGTCCAACGCCCCATCCAAGGAGAGTCTCTTGGATGAAAGATCCAATATTCGCCCTAATACACCCCACACCGGTCCATACCCCCACTGACTGACCCCACCCTTTCAAACAATTTTCACATCTTACCTTTTCATTCCCATCTATTATGTTCTTACACATGTCTATTAGAGTAGTTAGAGGAACTTCAGTTGGTTTTATGCAGGTACACCCTGGGTTAGTAAGATCTCCGGGTGTACTAGGTGAAGAACCATTTGTACACGGTTCTACGCTTACTTGGGTTTGATATTTCAACCATGGCTCCAAAGGGTTGCCCCAATGAAGAAGTTTTAAAACATCGGATACTATAGGAAGATCGAATGTGTTTTCTTTTGATTTATATGAACAACATCGGCTTGTACATTTATCATTCACATTACCACAACTTAATCCTGGAACCGGTACAGCCAAAGTTGGTGCACACGTTGATGGTAATGTCTGCGCACTAATTTTGCCAACAAAAAAAACGAATACAGTAAGTAATAAAAAAAGAAACATTGAGAAGCTCCTCATATTAATGAGTATATACTATTTTACTTTTTTTTACCTTCTGCTTCTTTTTGGGCATCTTGAATATATTTCCACATGAGCCAGGCTATGATGAGGGGGAGATATCTGTTTACGTAATCGAACGTTATATCTTTCCAATTCCCTCCAAATTGATCTCTCAGATTTTTTATACTCCATTCATAGTCAGGCTTGCGTTTTTTGAATATGTCAGGAAGCTTGATTGCTCTGTTAAGAAATGGCACGTTGATATATACCGGCGCATAGACTGGCTTTGGATTACTTGGATTATGGGGGGATCGGGGAAGTATATTTCTTGATTCAAGCGCTACGCAGAAGCGGTCAATATCGGTGCTATCCCATTCCCATACGCGAGAAGTACCGCCCGCCCGCTCAGCGGCAAGAGAGTTCTTCCTCCCAATTCCAAATAACCCATAAGCCCAACGTGCTTGCGAATCTTTTTTATAATACTGTATGGTCAAGGCGGCCATATGATGTACCATGCGATTAGCATAGTCGGGGTTTATGATGGTTACTAAAGATCCATACACTTTTTCAAGTATCTCAAGAATCGGACCAAAATCATGTTTACCGTCTATGGCTATTTTTCTTAAAGCATCAGGAAATTTCATGATCTCACCCGATACATTTTTCTCAACTTCAGATATATCACCTATTGCCCGCGGAAGCATCCGGTTTCCACCCGCGCGCCAGGGAATAAAACTCAAATCCAATTCCTCAAGTCCAAAAGTATATTTATATTCTTTTTTCACGGTATCTCCTGCTTGTACCATGTTCAGGAGTGTGCCGTCAAGATATTTTGTACCATCTTTACCTTGGGTATAATGAGCTTCAATTTTACCCAATAATGTACACACATTTTGTATCTGTTCATCCGTATATCCCTTTTCTTTCAATAGACTTCTTGTCACCTCTTGGGTGAGTTCATAAGGTACTTCTCCGAGTTTATAGTGCTCACTTTCCGGTGATTTCTTTATTTCCCTCATTTGTGTACTTACTTTATTTCGGAGTAATTGCTCGGCAAACATAAGATCTTTTACAACAACATCAAACTTCTCAGACCGCTGATCTCCAAACTCTTTTACCGAAAACATTTCCTCGGCTATTTTTCGCCACCTACTAATCCCATCTTTACTTAACCTTCCTCTGTCAACTCTGAGAATCTTTGAAGGTATACGCTGAGCTACCAAACGAGCAAGGGTTCGGTTGAGAAATAACATAGTGGTGCGGGTTTCTATCTCCGCCTCGACATCATCCGGGGCTGGTTTACCGGCTTTTATATCCCGCCATACATTCTTCTCCATTTCACTTCGAATACCTTTGAGATAATGATTCACATCTCCATCCGCGGTTTTATTGAAATACCGTGTATATATATAGTCAAACAATTCTTTTTTTTGTACCACATACCGTTCATTCGCAAGTCCTTTTCCTCCTTCGTATGCGCCCTGAAAATCGGGCTTTAGTTTGGTGACAAAATCCTGCACCACTTCATATCCAATATTTTCAAATCGTTTCCACGTTTTACAAAAATCAAATATTTCACTCGTTTGTTTGCCTTCACTTATCCCCGCGGTATCCTTATAGTAAAGTGGCTGTAACATGTATGTTGTCCTCCAACCTTTGCGCTGTAAGGGTCCTCCCACTTTCCCAATATTTTCCATAAAATCTGCAAAAAGAATCTCGCCTTCTTTCAGGTCTGAACCTTTTCCTCCTCGCCCATTGATATAAGAATCTTTATACCCCTGCATTTTTTTATATAGATCTCTATGATCGCTAAACACCGAACCCTTAAAATCTTTTCCCCCAACCGGAGCATAAAGAATAGGATCAGTGGTCGTTGGCCCTTGAAAACGGAAAAACTTATGCATGGGATTGAAAGGAGTGAGTGCTGAAGTGTCATTATTATAATAGCTCGAGTAAGCGATACTTCCGTCTTCACTAACCGCAGGATCGGCTAAAGCCGCCTTTTCAATCTCGGTTAAAAACATACCCCGTGAAGCACCTACAGCCATGGTAACGGCCGCATCAAGTTGAGCTTCATCCACATCATTGCCATTGTACATAAGTTTAAGTTGCTTTAATACGTCGTTCTCTAGTTGACTGCGAACTTCCCCTAGTTTTTGTTGAAACATGGTGGGAGCATGTATCCAATCATTTTTCGCAAACATCTCATCCACGTGCTTTTCATATATATCAAGAGCGTCCTGAAAAATATGCGCATCCGGAAGGAGAAACATTTGATCAAAGTCAACGGTCGTCATGCGTTCTGAAAAATCCGCCAGTTGCGCGTAAAAACCTTTATCCTTATTGACTGGATGTAAAAATATAGCCCGTGCATCATGGCAGTATCTTCTGGCATCAATATAGGCGTCAACCTTTTGATCAAGATAATGGACAAAGTCTGATACCGAAGATCGTTCCGGTTTTGGATAAGGACTGATAATTACTCGAGGTTTGTATTTTGTATTTCCTTCTTTATCCTTAAAAGGTATCTCCTTGGTTCCTTGAGCCAACTCACCATCCCGATAAAGTCCTAAGCCCTCTTCATCACTCAGTCCGTTGGCTAGTTGGAGAAGCCGTTGTTTTAACATATTTTTAGCAGGTAGTATACCTCGCATGATATCTTGTTGCTCTATCTGTTCAAAGAACTCATTCGCTCGTTCATGATCTAGACGCCTATACAATTTTCCAAAAAGATTAACTACTTTGCTTTCGATGTCCTTTGATACTTGTTTCCTCACATCTTCAGTGTTTTTATCCTCTTTTGCCAATCCCATCTTTATTGCGACTTGTTCTTTGAGCCCTCCATCCCCTTCAATGTATGTTTTAAACACTTCAGGATCAAAGATAGCCTTCACCAAGACTTTATCTCCGGATGAATTAAAATAATTCGAAAAATACTGTCCCCATATATCTTCAAATGGGTCTCTGCTTTGGCCCCCTATTTGATCTGTGAGTTTTTGAACTGTTTCCGTAAGTTTTGATACATCTTTGTTTTGCCCTGTTTCATCCTGCTTCTGAGCAACTTCGGAAGGAGCTACATCAAACATCTGCTTTGCTTCTTGCTCACCTACGCTTGAGCTTGATTGCACGGTCTGTACCATAGCATCTTGCACCCGTTTATATAAATCGGGTGAGGCTGTCTTTAAGTTCCCGATCTTTTTAAACTCTGCTTCTAAGCTTGCGTTATCTTTGACTTCACCTTTGATGATGTTGGATACCAAATCATAAAGATAGGGAACTGACTGATCTGAAATGTCTCCGATATTTCCAATCTTTTCACTTAATTGCTTAAGGGCGGATTGTGCAAGCTCCCCTTTGGGAGGAGGAGTTGTTTCTGAAGAGATTACCTGATCACCTCGCGCCTTGAGAAGTGCTTGTTGAATAATTGACTTAACGTCAGTGGCTTTCCCTTTTTCGGTATTTTTATCCTGCTTGGTTCCTTCCAGAATGTTAGATGTTCTTCCTTCCTTTTCAACCGCCCTTTTAACATCCTCAGCCTTCGCCGCCATACGAAGAAGTTCCTCGGCCAGCTGTTGACCGGTTTTTTGATCAGCCGCGGCCTGCCGTTCGGCTATTTCCTGATTAACGGGATTGTTTTCCTGTTGGGCGGTCATGGATATATTGTACCATCTGCGAAAGCGTATAAAAAGTAAGAGATGAAGTTTTGACAAATTCACTCACCCCACCGCATTGAAAGCAGGTTGATCTTGTGTACATATAATACACCAGGTCAAACACAAATATCGCCGGCAGGAAAAGAACAAAAAGCGGATTAAACTGCCTCTGTTTCGCCTTTGGGAGCATTTTCTTTGAGGTCGATGATCAATTTGCGATCACGTCCTTCACCCTCGGAATAGCTTGCCAAATCGGGATAGTTGGTGGTTACATATTGGTGGATGATGCGGCGCTCATAGGATGAAAGATGAAATACGTTTTCCGGCTGTCGTGACTCAGTTACTTTGTCCGCATACTGACCGGCCATATATTCAAGCCTCTCCTGTTGTTTCTCACGGTAATCGTTTACGTTGATGAGAACATGTACTGATTCCTGAAGCTTTTTATACAAGATAACTTCAAGTATTTTTTGAATGGCTCGTATCGTCTCGCCATGGCGTCCGATGATGGTGGGTGCCTCTTCGGTCTTTATAACAATTTGAAACGCTCCGTTAGTTTCCGTAACCTCCAGTGTATACTCACCTATTAACTTTGATAAAAGTCCCTCTGCTTCTGTTTTCACTACTTCCTGTTTTTCCATATGTCAATTTTTAATTTATAATTTGAAATTTGAAATCAAATCCCAATTTTCAATGTTTAAATTTTAATTTTCTTACCTATTCGTTTGTACTGGATTATACTAAACAACGAAAAGATATTCCAATAAAGTGAAAGCCCTAAGGGCATACTCATCGAGAACCATCCGATCATAAGAGGAAAGATGTATTTCATCTGAGTATTCATGGCTTTTTGGAAATCTCCCCCATCATTTTTTTTATCCTTATCATCACCAACCTTCACGATTGAAGAAGTAGGAGCCATCGCAGGAGTTGCTGTCTGTACTTGAAAGTATTGTAAAATTGCCGTGACAATGGGCACCAGATAATAAAGCATGTTTCCTCCTTTTTGGGGAGTCGTTGCCAAATTTATGCCAAAAAACCACGGATCTATGGTATTAATTTTCAAAAAACTAAAGTAGAGCGCCTCATTAATCTGTATAATAGTTTTAGGAAGATTGATCTCCAGGAATTTCCCCAATACTTGATAGAGAGCTATAAAAACAGGCATCTGGATAATCATGAAAAGACAACCCGATGCGGGATTGATACCTGCCTGTTGATATAGCTTTAGTTGTTCTTCCTGAAGTTTCTTGGGGTCCTTCTTATGTTTGTCCTGGATTTTATCTAAATGCGGCTTCATTTCCTGCATTTTTTTGGCCGTGTCCATCTGTTGTTTGAAGAAGGGATGAAGAAGACCTCTCACAAAGAGAGTGAGGGCAATGATGGAAAATCCAAATGCACCGGGTAATTTTATGTAGCTAAATAGTTGGTAAAAACCAACTAAGATATTGAGAATCGGATTAAAAAACACGGTGTTAAAAAATTGAATGATTACTTGCATATATTAAACAACAATTATTTTTTTTCTTCCTTTTAATCTTCTTCTTTTGAGGACTGCGCGTCCGTCATGAGTGCTCATGCGTTTGAGAAATCCGTGCGTCTTTACCCGTTTTCCTTTTTTTGGTTGGTAGGTTCTTTTGGTTGCCATATAATATTAAAATCCAATTTGTAATAAAGATGTTTCTTTTCCGTAAAATACTTGTCCCACCGCCTCGGTCACATAGGGCATGAATGGGTGAAGCATTTTGACATTCTCCAGATACACCGCTTTTATAGTATCAAGAGCACTCATATTACCATTTTTGAGTTCATCTTTCAACTGCTCTACATAATAATCGGCCAGTCGGTGCCAAATAAACTCATGCAGATCGTTTAAAGCCTGCGAAAACCGGTACTTTTTCATATTCAACATATATCTTTTTCTTAATTCTTTTTGTTCTTTTTCCAAATCAAGAAGTATTTGGAGTTTAGGATTTGAGGTTTGTTTAGAGTTTAGTATTTGTGATTTAGAGTTTAACTCAATAAATCTCCCAATGTTCCAAATCTTATTCGCAAAATTCCTCATCCCTTTCACTTTATCTTCTGATAACGATACGTCTCCCCCTTCTTTGGTACCGAAGATGAGGGCGGCCCGTAATGCGTCAGTCCCGTATTTATCCATGAGAAGAATCGGATCGATCACATTTCCCTTGCTTTTACTCATCTTTTGCCCCTTTCCATCGCGAACCATACCATGGAGAAACACTGTCTTAAATGGCGGTTGATCGGTGACGAATTCCCCTATCATCATCATGCGGGCAACCCACGCACGCATGATATCATGCCCCGTTTCCATAACTGATGTGGGGTAAAAATAATCGGAGAATTCTTTGTCCTCAGTCTGAAGAGTCGCAAAAGGCCACTGGGCTGACGAAAACCATGTATCAAACGTATCCTCATCCTGTGTAAAATCACATTCGCCACAAATCTGACATTTCTCCGGTTTTTCCACACTCACAAACCATTGACGACTGACGACTGACAACTGACGACTGACGCACATATACGCCGGTATCCTAATCCCCCACACTACCTGGCGCGAAATATTCCAATCAATGTAATTGTCCAGAATTCGTATCATTTGTTTTTCAAACCGTTTGGGAAAGATAACCGTTTTCTTTTCTTTGATCAATTTTTTAGCAGCATCCGCAAGAGGTTTTATCTTGACAAACCATTGCTCCTTGGGAAGAGGTTCAAGCACGCGGGCACATCGATAACAGGTACCAACTCGATGAGTATAGTCTTCTTTTATCTTTTCAATGAGACCCATAGATTGCATGTCTTGAACGATTTGCTGTCTTGCAGTAAATACTTTCATACCTTTATACTTTCCCGCATGCTCGTTTAATCTTCCATCAAAGCCTATGACCTGCTTCATGGGTAAATTGTGCCGTTTTGCGATGTCATAATCATTAAAATCATGCGCTGGAGTTACCTTTACTGCCCCGGTTCCAAATTTCATGTCTACTGCCTCATCAGCAACTACAATCACTTTAAACGAACCAATAACTCCTTTAACTTCAATTTCTTGTCCCACCCATTTTTTATATCTTTTATCATCCGGATGTACCGCAACAGCCGTATCTCCAAACTTTGTCTCAGGCCTTACAGTAGCTAAAATAAAAGGGCCATATTTGATGTAATAGAGTGGATCTATCCGCTCAACATAGTTAATTTCCAAGTCAGAAAATGATGTTCCACAATTAGTACAATAATTCACTAATCTGTTTGCCCGATACACCAATCCTTCATTAAATAATTTTTTAAAAGTAT
>CAYITZ010000027.1:0-15874 GCA_964366485.1 uncultured Gammaproteobacteria bacterium | reverse complement strand
CGGTTCCCATTATTTTAATTGTGTTGCCAGATCGACTTATTTTCACACCTAATTTCATCAAGGCTTCAATAAGTACTCCACTATCTTCACTTTCAGATATATTATGGAGAATACTTTTCCCTTTTGTTAAACTCGCCATAATAAGAGCCCGGTTCGTATAACTTTTTGATCCCGGCATAACAACTTCTGTATGAATATTGTGCAATGGTTTAGAAAGAATTATCATATTTATCCTATGGTGTGTTAGTAATATAGTGAATAGCTTCATGTACGAGTTTTTTGTCACACCCGGGGAGAATGATAGCCTTTCCTATCTCTTTCGGAATACTCCACTCCAAGATATGCCCACTATTTTTTTTATCATGGGCAATACATTCCATCACTTCATTATGAGAAATATTTTGGGCTCGTATGGGAAGACCAATAGCTTTTATACTATGTTCAATTAACGAAAACTCATGTATACTGAGAATATTCAATTTCATTGCTAACCACGACTCAGCTACCATCCCAATACTAACCGCTTCTCCGTGACTCAAAGGATTGGTAAGGTTTAAGCTGAGTGCCTCTATCGCGTGTCCAATGGTATGTCCGAAGTTAAGTATTTTGCGTAAACCCGCCTCCTTTTCATCTTGCCTGACAATCTTAGATTTAATTCTGCAGGAACCCTCTATTATTTTCATCATCTCTATTTTTGAATATTCATTTGGTTTCTTTGCGGTAACAAGTTGAAAATAATTTTTATCAGCAATTATTCCATGTTTTATTATCTCGGCAAAACCGGAAATATATTCTCTCCGCGGTAAGGTACTCAACATACCTACATCTATCAAGACTAACTTGGGCTGGTTAAACAAACCTATGCTGTTTTTTATACCTCCGAGATTGAACCCCGTCTTACCTCCGATACTGGCGTCAACTTGGGATAAAAGAGTGGTAGGTACTTGAATATAGTCGATCCCTCGCATGTAGGTACCTGCTACAAATCCTCCCATATCCCCTACGACACCTCCTCCAAAATTTATCAGTACCGATTTTCGATCTGTACTATGGAAAAGTAATTCTTTCCATATATTCTCAACGGAATGAATATTTTTATGATATTCACCAGATGAAACAACAATAAAAACAAAATGAGGAAATATTTTTTTTAACTTATCTCGATAAAAAGGAACTATATTCTCATCTATTAAAACAATATATTTTGAATATTCGTTTAACAAAAGAGGTAGCTTTTCCAAAATATTGTCTCCTAAATAAATAGGGAAATTTCCAGAATTTAAGCGTATATTTATCTTTTTCATCATTTATGCAATAGATTATAAATCTGTTCCGATTTTTTCACTAATCCATCAAACGATTGCAAATCGATTGTTTGAGCTCTATCAACTAATTCTTCATCGGGATTATAATGGGTTTCAACTATGATCCCATCAGCACCTGCGGCCATTGCCGCATACCCAAGAGGTAGAACCATATCTCTTCTGCCTGGTGAATGTGAAATATCAACAACGACTGGATGTTTGTGGTCATGTTTCATTACCAACATCCCATTGAGATCAAGAGTAAACCTCATCGCATCAACCCCTGTCCTTATACCTCGCTCACAAAATATTACTTTTTCCACACCTATGTAGGTAGCCGCGCATATCCATTCCTTGATCGTTGCAATAAAACCTCTTTTGAGGATGACCGCGTGGGGGTATTTACCTATTTCTTTCAACAATTCAAAGTTTTGCATATTCCTGGCACCTACCCACATGATATCGGCAATTCCCGCCACTTCTTTTACCTGTTGAGGAGCCGTTACCTCCATCGCAAGGGGAATCCCTATTTTTTCTTTCACTTCCTGAAGCCACTTGATACCTTCTATACCTACTCCCTGAAAACTATGGGGGTCCGTTCGAGGTTTCCATAACTGAGCTCGGAGCGCATCGGCTCCTGAATTTTTAACCGCTTGAGCAATCTTCATAATTTGTTCTTTTGAGGCTACTGAACAAGGACCGCCTATAATAATGGGACTTTTTTTTAATACCTCTTTACGCGTTAGCATATTATAAATTTTGAAAATAATAATTAACTTCCCCCAAATTAAAAAACCCCGCTTTTGGCGGGGTATTTTGAAATGTTTTTTTTACATTATAAAAACTCCCCGCTTAAGCAGGTAAAAAAATAAAACCAACTCAATAAACTTTTTTCGATTACAACTTTACTTTTCATAACAGTTCTACTATACTATCACACATTAATGTAGTTGTCAATGATTATTTTTTCTATGCTTCAATCTATTCTGTCATTAAGTAAACAATTAATCTCAATTCCCTCAACCAAAGAAAATCCGAAGGAGATTTTGAAAGTTTTGGAGGTGGCGGAAAAGGCAGTGGGAAAAGGATTTTGCGTTGACCGTTTTGAGAAAAATGGATCGCCCAGTCTTCTTATCCATAATCAAAAACCAGGGACAAAGAAATTCAAGATTATTCTTGATGCACATCTGGACGTTGTCCCGGGAAAGGACTATCAGTATAAACCTTATGAAAAGGATGGAAAGTTTTACGGAAGAGGAGCTTATGATATGAAAGCCCCAGGAGCGGCTGAGATTCTCGTTTTTAAAGAACTGGCGAAAAAAGTTTCATATCCCTTAGCTCTTCAACTCGTGACCGATGAGGAAATCGGAGGATTTAATGGAGCAAAACACCAGATAGATGAGGGGGTGCGGGCAGACTTTACCATTGCAGGTGAATCGACTGAGTTGGGGATAAAGAACGCGGCAAAGGGCATCATATGGGCAAATATCAAGGCCCGCGGACAAGCGGCACATGGGGCTTATCTTTGGCAAGGAAAAAATGCCATATGGATGATTCAACGAGCACTCAATGCGCTGGAAACAAAATTCTCCGAACCAAAAAAAGAAGTATGGAAGACCACGATAAACGTGTCAAAAATAAATTCGAGCAATGATATCTATAACAAAGTTGCCGAAGACTGTGTGTTGGGAATCGATGTCAGATTTATTCCTGAAGATGCAAAAACTATTGTAGATAAAATAAAAAATCTTTTGCCAAAAGATGTGGAGCTGGAAGTTTTAGTATATGAGCCTGCTCAGTTTACCCCAGAGTCCAACAAATATGTTACGCTACTTAAAAATGCATCGAAGGAAATAACGGGTAAGAGGGCGGAAATCATAATCAAGCATGGGGGTTCTGACATCCGTCATTTTAACCGGGTCGGGTGTGAGGGAGTTGAGTATGGACCTCACGGACATGGTATACACACTGATGAAGAATGGGTAGATATTAAAAGCTTGAAAGAGTATTACGAAATCTTAAAGAATTTTTTGTTGTCCCTTAAATAAGTTAAGGTGTAGGACTTGGAGTTACTCCAAACAATGAGTCACGGCATGAAGCCTTCGTTTCAGTCCCCTTCAAAAAGTATTCCGTCTTTCCAAAATAACATATCTTTTCGGTTATATCAGTCGGTTTTTGAAACCATCTGTTGCTTCCATACTTGGTCAGCATAAGTTTCATAACACGATTCCAGATGGGGGCGGCTCCGGTGATACCTGAAGTCAAATAGGGATTCATTGGGGTATTGTCATTGTTGCCTACCCATACCGCAACCAAAAATTCAGGAGTGTAGCCGATGGTCCAGTTATCTTTTTTTTCATCAGTGGTTCCCGTCTTGACCGCGACTTTATATCCGGGGATTTCAAGGGCCGAATTAGTACCAAATGCCCACCTCCGTGCAAAATTGTCAGAAAGAATATCGGAGATGATATAGGCAATTCCTTCATCCATAACTTTCTTTTTTGCGGGACGGAGCTCGTATAATCCTCTTTCTTTGGTGTCCTGTATTTTTAAAATGTTTGTGACATCTGTTTTATTTCCTCCATTGGCAAATACTCCAAATGCCGTTGCCATATCGGTCATATGAACTTCTCCACCCCCGAGAGTCAGGGAGAGTCCGAAACGTGAAGGATCAGTCCAGGTACTTATACCCAACTTAGTAGCATGTGACACAAATGGCTCAACACCAATGGCGTTCAATGTGCGGACTGCGGGAATGTTATATGAATTGGCCAGTGCAAAACGCAAAGGGACTCGCCCATGATATGTCCCATCATAATTAACAGGTTGGTACGGACGGCTTCCGGGAATGGAAAAGGAAATGGGAGAATCATCGAGTATGGTA
Source organism: uncultured Gammaproteobacteria bacterium (assembly GCA_964366485.1). Classification (GTDB taxonomy): domain Bacteria; phylum Patescibacteriota; class Microgenomatia; order UBA1406; family GWC2-37-13; genus YC2-FULL-38-9. The sequence goes on along the minus strand of CAYITZ010000027.1, from coordinate 11,686 downwards.
GCCGCTGTAAATCCCCTTTCAAGTGCAAGAGAATACATGAGCGGTTTTATCGAGCTTCCCGGTTGACGGAGAGCAGTGGTCACATTAAATGCACCTGATGGTGCCGCAAAATAATCAACCGACCCAACCATGGCAATTATTTCCCCTGTTCTGGGTTTTGTTATCAGTATCGCCCCATTGGAGACGTTTAGATTCTTTATCTTCTCCAGTTCTTCCTTCAAGATTTTCTCCGCTTCATCTTGGACATCCAAATCAAGGCTGGTCACTACATTGAGTCCTCCTTCTTCGACTGTCCGTTCTCCGAACATCTCCTCAAGGCTCGACTTGGTGTAAAATACGAAATGCGGTGCTTTGATGGATGTGGTTAGGGGAATTATTTCGACTTTTGAATTTTGGGCTTTGACCTTTGAGTTTTCATCTATGTATCCTTGTTCTCGCATTTTTTTTAACACTTCATTCCGACGTTGCAAAGCAAGATCTGGATTTACATAGGGGGAATAAATGGAGGGTGACTGGGGTAATCCGGCAAGTAAAGCCGCCTCCTCCAAACTTAATTCTTTTGCATGCTTGCCAAAATACGTTTTTGCCGCCTCTTCGATTCCATAAGATGAACCTCCGTAGGGTACTTGATTTAAGTACATCTCCAGGATTTGCTCTTTGCTAAAAAGTTTTTCTGTCCACAGGGCAAGGACAATCTCTTTTATTTTGCGTTGAAAGGTCCGCTCGGGAGTCAGAAGAGAACTTTTTACTAACTGCTGGGTTATAGTTGAACCCCCCTGAAGAGATTTGGTGATCAGTGTCTCACGGAGCGCACGCAGAACCCCACTTGATAAGGAGATCCCGTTGTGTTTAAAAAAATCTTTATCTTCAATCGCAATCGCCGCTTGTTTTATATAAGCGGGTAATTCATTTACCTTTATGGGAGTTCTATTTTCATCTCGATATATTTCATAAAGTAATTTTCCGTTTCGGTCATAGAGATGGGTAGATTGCGCAAAATTTACTTTTCCAATACTTTTGGGGGAAGGAAGTTGCACCACGAATTGATATGCTGAATAGAATAAAATGACCACCAAACAAATTAAAAATCCAAGGATAGCAAACCGAAACTCACGGGAAAAAAAAGCAGTAAAAATTCGGTAAGGCAATAATATAATCCAAATAATAAAAGACACCAACTTTTGGATAACATGAAGGAAAAATATGACAAGTATCTTTAAAGGTGGTAGGATATATTTTCCCCGAGATAAAAGAAATAGGAAGGGAAAAAGAATGATTCTTTGTGAGAATTCACCTATAGTGATAAACAGGTTTACAACTAAATAGATGTAGTAATAGAAAGTACGTAATAGACGAGCCATGTCCGATATTTTACCAGATATTATAGGCCAAATCAAAGGGAAATAGTATCAGGGGAGTTCGACCAGTTTTGACCGTACCACCAGCCGTTTCCAATAGGTGCCGGGTGGTACACAGGTTATCAGAGTAATATAGGATGCGTCATATGTTTGATCCAGAACTGAGATTTTTTCAGGACTCACTACATACATGTCTGTTACTTCGTATTCATACTGCAGATCACCGACTTGGACCATAATCTTGTCCCCCTTTTCAAGCGAAGGAAGGTAGGTAAAAATGGTTTTATAGTCTTTTTCATTGTACAACTGAGGTAAGGTCGAGTGACCAAAGATGGCAACATTGCCGTATTCCCCCGGCATGGTTTTTGGCAGATAATGTACTAAACTTTTTGTGAGATCTTCACCCCCCACAACCACATGAGCGCGGGTGATATTCAACTTGGGAATAGAAATATAGTAGTCCTTGATATTAAAATTGCTTGAATCATTTTTTTGTCCGCGCGATGGGAACCATAAACTTGCCTGGGTAAAATCTCTTAAATTATTTGAATATACATCATAACTTCCCAAGGTTGACCCTGCAGAATTCAATGAGGACGTTTTGTCGGTTGCAGGAACAGGAGATACAGTATTTGACTGCATAAAAAGACGCGAATACAGCTCAAACGATATGACAGGGTAAAAAGACCAAAACAGCAAAAGCATGCCCAGTATGAGGGATATATAGGAAAAGTGATTTACTACCCTCCGCTTCAATGAATTATTTTTTTTGAGATATACGTGAAGTGGCATAAATATGGTCTACGGTGATTCAATCGTAAGGGTAGTATTCTTCTCAAATAGAGGGATTATGTTTTTGATAAAAAAGAGGGGAGGCTGGACCTCAATGATACTTGATTTTGCGCCATATTCTGACTTTAACAGATCTTCAACTGACGACACCTGTTTTCCCCGTATTTGAGTCATAATGCTCTTGGTATCAACTTTTTTTGTTCCCTTTGCCTTTAAGTTCAGCTGAATGGCAACTCCTATTTTGTCTTTGGTTGCGGATATAATTTTAAATTCAAGATTTTTGTCTTCAAATATGTAACCGGGGGGTATATCTTTTCCAATTTCTTTTTTAAGAACTACATTCATAAGGCTTGTATCAAAGTAGTAGTACCTTGCAACTACTTTTGCCTGAAGAGACAGATTGTCTCCTTCCTCCCCCAGCTCCTTTGAAAATTTGATATCGGACAGTTGAAAATCCATAAGGGAGTCAAGGAGAGTCACCTGTTTATCCTGTGATTTCAAAATTTCCTGTTTCTGTTGATCTTTGGCTTTTTGTAATAGGGAGGCCTTGAGATCTTCCTGATCTTTACTTGAAACTGTTTTGACTGTTTTTCGTGTTCCGCCCGTGAAGGATGCATCATTCATCGCAAAATAAACCGACTGAGACAGGTCCGCAATTTTAAAACGTTTGGATTTATCCAGATTTGACTCAGTACCAATGTCTTGCGCGGTCACTTTTACTTTTGACTTACCAGGCAGTTTGGCTGAAGCATCGCTTGCCAGGGTGGACGCGGCCACCTTGACTTCATCATCCGTTGCAAACTTCAGGCTGTCAAGCTGTATGATGGTTCCTTTACTGAAAACTTTATCTTTATCATCAAAATTATAGAGGGTAACTTCTCCTTTAGCCTTTTCCCCTATGTCCCGCTTACCGGTGGTTATCTTTACATCTTTCATGACAACTGAAGAAGACGCGGTTTGGACCGTAAGAAACCCCTCTTTAGCCTGATCAAAGACTCCGTTTGCGGTTACCTTCTTCTCAACTGGAAATGATGCAAAAGTTGCAGTTACGGTAGCTTTATGCAGATAAAACTCAAAGAGAAAGAGTGAAGCTCCTATACCTAAAACAGCCAGAAGTGCCCAGAGATATTGTTTTTTGAAACCTCCTTTAGGCGTAAAGGTAGGAATTTTTAAATTTCTGAAAAATTTCTTTGGAGATGGGGGAGGGATGTTTTGTTTGACGACACTCTCCCCCACGTCTTGGCCTACTAGAAAGCCGAGGACCTCCTTTGGCTCCTCCTTGGTAAGTGTGGTCTGAGAGGCTGGTGCGCTTCGATAAATTTGCTCCTCAAACACGGCCAATAATCCTTCAAATATGTGCTCCTCCTTCAGTATTTCAACCCGGGGCAGTTGTACAAACAAATCCGAACTCCATTTATGTGATATTATTTTCGTTGACTCCTCAACCAGCCCTGAGGAATTATATAAAATAATCCTGTTGGGAAGATTGGTATTTTTTCCTAAATCATCAAGGACTGAGTGAAGGTCGTCGATGATGTTATCCGTTCGCGCAACGACATAATTGTGCATCTTATGTCCGCCTTTATAAATGAAGATGTCAATATTGGTATCGTCAAGCTCGATGAGGATAGAGGTGAGAGGTGTCCCTTCTTTGGTCTGCAGGTATGAAACAACCGCTTCATAACACTCGATATAACCTATTGGTTTAATCTCGATGCTTTTCGTGAGTTCTTTTATTTTTTGAAGGTACAGTTTTTTTATTTCCTTGGTTTTGCTGTCGACCAGATGTGAAAACAGAAAAAAAATAGTCTTTTCAATTCTGCATTTGGTGTCATTTTCCAGCTTGAAAAGGACGTCATCAACGTTTTGGGTAAGGCTTTCCCATCCGTTGGTATACGCAAACTCCTTTTTCGCAACGAGTGAAAGCTTTTTGTTGATTCCGCTTATAATATATCCAATGCCCTTGTTCTCTTTTAAAAAGAGACCAAAATAATAATCTCGCGGAGGTGTGTTGTCAGAAAAAAAAGGAAGCTTCATACTTCATTTTAGCATAACTATTCAATCTTATACCGCCCGATAACCTGGTCAACCCCTTTTTTTGCGGTCTGCAGTGCCTCACTATAAGAAACCCCCTTGATAGTTGCATTAATTGCATTTTCAATATACCGTACAATCTCATCGTTGAGGCCATTATCATAGGTGCGCGAAATGAGAGGAAGGGAAATATACACATCATCCTGGGCTTGTTTGATGACCGCCCCCGTATACTCATTTTGTATTATGAGACTGGCTAAATCTACCCGTGAATAAGGCTCGCTGAACAACCGCGTCGCGCTTTGAGTTTCGTACATTTTGGTCATGGTGTCCTTCTCAGTTAGGAATTTAAGAAATTTCCATGCTTCCAATTGATTTTTGCTCATTTTTGATACGCCTTCAACCCAATAGGTTGCAAGGGAGGCTGGTTTTCCTCCGGGAGGTTTAGGGATGGGCACTACTTTTAGTTTCAAATCGGGGTCAGTCCCCTTTATTGTCAAAATTTCCCAAGAGGGGACGATAATCATGGCAACCTGCTGTTGAGTAAATGCGCTTATTGCATTCGGAAGCGCTTCGCTCCAGGTATTGTTTGGAGCTTCGGCAAAGCGGCGGTATGCCTCCAAAGCTCCCACAGCCTCCGGCTCATCAAGCTTCATTATGTCACCCCCATTGAGTACAAGTAACAAGCCAAAAATATCTGAAAAGTGTTCTATATTTGAGGCCGTTCCGATTGCGATGCCGGCCATAATAATCTCCCCTTCTTTTCCGGGCACCTGTATCCTGTTTGCATCCTCAATGAGCTCATCCCAATTGCTGGGCGATTTATTGATGCCAGCCTTTTTAAACAAATCCTCGTTATATACCAACACCAGCCCATCAACACTTAGGGGTAGACCGTAATAATATTTACCTATCTTGAGATCTTTTTGATGGATAGGATAAAACGTCTTCTCAAATTCACCCCCCGTCATAACCTCAGGAGGAAGGGGGGCGGTAATTTCTTTGATCTGGGGAAGCCACGTATTGTGAAAGCGGAAAATGTCCGGTCCTTGCCCTTTTTGACTGCGGACTATCAACTTTTCACGATAATCCTGTGGCGTTTTTTTTTCATAGATGATTTTGACTCCGGGATTTTTTTGCTCATACAATTTTATAACCGGATCCATCATCTCTTTCTCCTCCCAAAGTCCCCAATAAGAAAGAGATATGTCTTTTGTCTGGGTCGTCCCCTTTCCCTGCTTCAACAATAATGAAAAAATGAATATTGTTATGACGATAAAGAATAACGCTCCAATTGCCATTACAATGTACTTCATTTTGTTTTCTTCATAAACCATCGGCTCGCCGGATGCAGCCACTTCAGGAGTAGCTCCACCTGCCATAACATCTTCAGTTGCGGCAACATCGGGCGCAATTTCTTCTGGATTGAGGTCTCCCCCTACGGGGACTGTCTCAAATACCGGTTGGGGAACCTCCGCGCTTACCGGCGGTTGATTTTCTCCCGCATTTTGATTATTATCATCCATAAGATCATGATAACAAATCCTTCAAAAAATCACACGCTTTTCGTGCGTATTGTTTTTTTGCTATTCGTCGTGTTGTTTTTTGCGTCAATAGTAACTGTAATTTTTATAAACAGCGAAAAAAAAAGGTATCAAAATAAAATTTACCCCCAGGTTTTTATTGATGATGTTATGGTCGGCAATAAAACAAAGGGAGAGGTTTTGACGATATTCAGCAGTCGCCAAAAGAAGTTAAAAGATATCACGATGTTTATCTCCTATAACAACACACTTATTGCAACATACTCGGCGGAAACATTAAACATACGGCTAAACATTGATGATATGTATGAAAAAGCATATTTCGTAGGCCGATCGCCTCATATTCCTTCCCGAATATACCAACAGATTGCAGCCATTTTCAACCTTCAGAAATTTTCATTTACCTCCCAAGTTCAATATGATAAAGGCGTATTGGAAGATGGAATAAATCTATTCAAAGATACCTATAATAGACCGGCAAAGAATGCTTTATTTAAATTTGAAAATGGCCGCGTAGGTAGTTTCCAAAGGGAAGAAATAGGGAACATGATTCTGACCGATTATTTATTACATGACTTGGATCAATATATACGAAGTCTTAAGTTTAGACCTCAAAGCTACACCATAACACTTCGTGACAAATCGGTCGAGCCTGAGATTACCCTTGCTAAATCGAACAATTTTGGTATTGAAGAACTCATTGGAGAGGGCGTATCCAATTACACCCATTCCATACCGGGGAGAATTCACAATGTCATCTTTGGCGCATCCAAATTTAATGGCATCCTTATTCCAAAAGGGAAAACTTTTTCCTTTAATGACACAATCGGCGATATTTCAGCAAGTACCGGATATCAACCTGCATATATTATAAAGGGGGGGAAAACCGTACTGGGGGATGGGGGAGGAGTGTGTCAGGTATCAACCACTCTTTTCCGCGCGGCACTTAACTCAGGTTTGCCTATTACTGAAAGATATGCCCATGCCTATCGTGTTTCGTATTATGAAAATGACTCAAAGCCGGGACTGGACGCGACCGTTTTTGCGCCAAGTGTGGATCTCAAAATTGAAAATAATACTCCGGCGGCGATATTAATCCAAACATCTGTTGATGAAGAAAAAATGCTTCTCTATTTTAAATTATATGGAAAGAAGGATGGTCGCAATGCCGAGATTTCAACTCCCATTCTCTGGGATGTTGCCCCCCCGCCTCCCACATTGTACCAAGATGATCCCACGTTGAAACGGGGAATTACCAAACAAGTCGACTTCCCCGCCTGGGGAGGAAAAGCATCGTTTAATTATAAAGTGACCAAGGGGGGTCAAGTAATGTTTGAAAAGAAATTTTTTTCAGCATACAAACCCTGGCAGGCAATTTATCTGGTTGGGGTACAAGATTAAACTTTATGAATATAAAAACAATCTATAAGGAATCAGGCATTACAATCTCTGACGCAGGGAAAATTATTATACTCCTCAATGTAAACGAATGGAGTAGGCCAGGTAAACCATATACAACAGAAGAAGTAATAAGCGAAAAAGACTTCCTTATTGCTTATGATGAAAGTAATGAAATTGTTGGTTTTTTAAGGCTAAAAAAGGTTCAATGGTATCAATGGGAACTTTATAACCTTGTTATTAATAAACAATATAGAAGAAAAGGTATTGCGCAATCACTTATTAAAGTTGCAAAAAAATACGCATCAACACATAAAGGCGGTATCCTGCAAGTAACGATTGACCCAGAAAATATGTCTAGCATCAATTTATTTAGTAAGATGGGTTGGAAGTACTCAATTTCATTTATTCATCCCGCCTATAAAAAGCCCTACGGAGTTTGGAATATTAGTGTATAATAATTTCATCATGAATCCACGAGTCAATGTTTTGAATAACTATTCTCCTCACAGAATACTCGCTTAACGGCTGAAAATAGCCGCAAACCCCTCTTTTAAAAGTAAATTTGTAAATGTCATGAAAATAAATTCACTACCAATTAATAAACTAGATTTCCTTATTTCTTTATATATTTTTTGTATTGTTGCTTCAGAAGTTATGGGGGGAAAGACATTTCCACTACTAAATACATCATTCATCAATCTCAATGCCAGCGTTGCAATATTTTTATTGCCACTTGTATTTTCCATCAATGATGTAATAACAGAAGTATACGGAGCTAAAAGAACACGAAGCATCATTCGATCAGGTTTAATCATGATTTTTTTGTTATCCTTATTTTCACTTTTTGCTACTTGGCTTACGCCATCTGTTCGATTCATCAAGAACGAGTCCGCATATGATTTAATATTTAAACAATCTGCACGTATTGCGCTTGCCAGTCTGACTGCCTTTGGGATAGCTGACCTAATGGATGTGGCAATATTTGTTCGAGTAAGGAAAAAGTTTGGAAATAAAGCATTGTGGTTGCGAAATAATGTTTCAAATTTTGTTTCTCAATTTTTGGATACTTCCATATTCATGATTCTTGCCTTCTACGAATTGAGTCAACCTTTTCATACAAACTTTGCTTTCCTGATTGGTCTTATTTTGCCATACTGGCTCCTTAAATGCTTTATGTCAGTGATAGAAACACCATTTGTATATTTAGGAGTTAGATGGCTAAGGGCTCGTCCGTAAATAACTTCATGGTTATTTACCGTTACGGCCCTTTGTGCCGCACTGAGATATTCAAGTTATTATCAGATGCGGCCTGAAAGAAGAAAAGTAATATGAAAGTAATTATGATGATTGTTAGTACTTTGAACGGTAAGATAACTAAGGGCATCGATCCTAATATTTATAAATGGACATCTAAGGCTGACCAAGATTATTTCTTTGGGTATCTCAAGAAAAATAATTTAATTGTGATGGGAAGCAAAACATATGATATTGCGCGAAATGTCATGCAATTAAATAAGGGGCAGCTCAGAATTGTACTAACGAGAAATCCTGAGAAGTACAAATCTGAGGAAGTGCCTGGACAGCTTGAATTTACTAGTGAGTCACCAAAAGATCTTGTAAAGAGAATGTTCCAGAAGGGCTATAAAAAATTGTTACTTCCTGGTGGGACGAATACGAACACATCATTTCTCATTGCCGGTCTTGTTGATGAGATTTTACTAACGGTTGAGCCTAAAATTTTTGGACTGGGAAAACAATTGTTTCTTGAAAAGTCGCTGGAAGCTTCTCTTAAGCTCCTTAGTTTTAAAAAACTTAATAAGCAGGGAACGCTATTATTACATTACCAGATAAAAAAATAATGAGGATAATACGTACAAAAAAACAGGCCCTTGATTATTTATTTAGGTATATTCCTAAAGAAAAAACATATCTATATCCTGGTGACTTAGGTTTGAAAAGAACAAAACATTTACTTAAGCTCATCGGTGCACCGCAGAATGTATCTAAAGTTATACATGTTGCCGGTACATCAGGAAAGGGATCAACGGCCTATTATATAAGTACGATATTAAGATGTTTAGGATTCAAAGTTGGTTTGTGCGTCTCGCCACATTTATTGGACATTCGAGAACGATTTCAGATTAATAATAAACTTATAAAACAACAAGAGTTTTGTGCATACTTGAATGAAATTTCTTCAATCATAGAGGGATTGGTCAAAACAAAATTTGGAAAACCTACTTACTTTGAAATAACAACGGCATTAGCTTATTACATCTTTTGTAAGAAAGGCGTTGACTACGCAGTGATCGAGACCGGTTTAGGAGGATTGCTTGATGCGACCAATGTGGTAGAAAGGTCAAACAAACTGGCGGTAATTACAAAAATAGGTCATGACCACACAAGTATACTAGGTACAACTTTAAAGGAAATAGCATATCAAAAAGCCGGGATTATTAAATTGCATAATATTGTTGTGTCATTAAAAAACCAATACCCCAAAGCTTTGAGGATTATTAAGAAAATTTCATCAATTAAAAAAGCAAAACTACACTTAATTGGTGTGGGGGAAATAAAAAATAGATCTCTTATACCTGTACCAAAATTCGATTTTAAATACTCAAAAAAGACTATTAAGAACATTCAATTACGCATGCTTGGGTCTTTTCAAATTCAAAACTGTTCAGTAGCTTTAACAGTGATGATGTTACTCTCACAAAGAGATGGGTTCGAGGTTAATACGATAAAAGTGAAGAATGTGTTAAAACATGCTATGTTTCCGGGAAGGATGCAAAAATTAAAAATTAACAATAAAACGGTGATTATTGACGGAGCTCATAATCCACAAAAAATGGCTATGTTTATAAAAAATCTTACATTTTATTTGCCCCAACAAAAGTTCACCTTCATGCTCGCATTCAAGAAAGGCAAAGATTATAAGAGCATCTTACAATATATTATTCCCATCGCTCAAAAGATAATAGTCACATCATTTTTTAATCAAACCAGGTCACAAGGAGTTGTTAATATTGCCGAAAGCCCCCATATTATTGCCATTATTCTTAATAATGTAAATTTCAGGAATTATTGCATTTGTAAGAATAGTGGAAAAGCACTAACAATGCTCCTTCAGGATAAAAAGACAGTTGGGGTAATAACGGGATCATTATATCTACTCAGTGAGGTTTATCCAAGACTCAAGTTGTTAATTAATTAATGTTAATTAATTAATAACTAACCTAGTATTATTAATAAAGAATGAAAGAAGTTTTTTTCGGCACAAACCCTGGCAGGCAATTTATCTAGTTGGAGTGCAGGATTAAATAACCTTGAATTTAGTATGACAAAGTTTGCTCGTTGCTTGGAAAGCCTGGAAATCTTCGTGAGACTCCATAATTTATAAGCAACCTTTCAAATGCGACTGGGTCTATGTATTCGTCTTCTCTGTGAAATGAAATGCCAGCGTTAGAATAGACGACTCCAGGATAATGGAAGAGTGTAGCCAGCTGCGCAACGATATGAGCGGGTAATCCACGAGCATTAATTACTCCTCTTATCAGTGGACTTGAGTCTAATTTACCAATGGGAGATGCGGCATAGTCTTCATCTACATAGGGAATACCTGCTTCACTAGTAATAACGACTGTTGGCTTCATTGTTCTTCTTGATCTCGCCCATTGTTGTCCCGCAAGAAGCTCTAATAACCGAGTTGTTTGAGCCGTCACATTGCCTTTTCCACCCCCTTCTAATATAATCATTTGAGTACCTTCTTTAAGTGTCTCAGGTAAATCCAAAGGCGAAAGAATATGGACACAATTTATTGCTTGAGCTAAATCAGCCGCATTGAGTTTCACTCCTTCTAATCTTGCCGCTTGTTCTTCCTGATCTTCTGGTTTATTTGTGCCGAGTAAATCAAGAATTGATTGGGTTTGTGATGAGTTTGTGATAAGTGGGTAACCGTCTGTTTTAACTATTTCCATTGGTACTGCAGTATTTGCTAAAAATGTCCCTCCGTATCTGTGAGTATCCCCTAGTGCAACAACTGTTTGTTTTAATCCTGTTGCGGCAGGATCCATTTTTTTTAGTATTCCTTGCATAATTAATCCATCGGCAATAGAATAGGCAAACCCTCTCGGAAGTTTTCCTTGCTTAATAAGTGACACTGCTTCAAGAGAATCCGAAAGATTCTGTTCGGCGTCTCCCCCGGGTGTACCAAAACTACTGTTTGCCCCCACTGTTACAAAAGTTGTTCCCGTGGAAAAAGCGATTACATCTAAAAAGGCCGCAACTTCTTTCTGCCGATCTGTGCCTATGGGCACAATAAATACTAATTCCTTTAAAGCCTCATCAATACTACTTCCATATTCTTTTACAAATTTCGAGGCCGCAGTAAATATTTCAGGTACTAAGTAACCGCACACTACGGCTGGCCAAACACAGCTTCGATCAAATGCGTGATTACTATCTAATCGCACACCATTGGGCATTCTATAAATTTCTTCAGCTATAGTCCCCTCAAAACGAAACTTCCATTACTCTAGGATATGATATTCTGAA